>JAJDBE010000074.1 GCA_029261515.1 Nitrospinaceae bacterium
CCTTCCGCCGCGACGTGTCCGCGCAGGGCGACCGTGACCCGCGCGTGTTTTTCAGCCTGTCGGCAAGGTACTGAGCATGAATACGATTCAAAAAAGCCAACTGCTGTTTCCTGAACTTTTTGCGCCGGCGCAAACGCCTGCCAAAGCGCCACCGCCCCGGTCACGCAACCGACTGATGGTCGGGATGCCCCGGAAACCGGGGAACGGCTGGATCTTTTTTGTGTCGTTGATGACGTATCTCGTCAGTATTTTTCCCTCGATGCTGTACGCCCTGCCTTCCGACGGCAGTGTGCAGGCCGGCAGTGCGACGATCAGTCAGCCATCGCAGCAGACCCTGGTTATTCAGCAGGCGACGGACAAGGCCATCATCGATTGGCGCAGTTTTGGCATTCAAGGCAACGAGCAGGTCGATTTTCAGTTGCCCTCCCAAAATGGCGTGACGCTGAACCGCGTCACCGGAAACGATCCGTCTGAGATTTTTGGCAAGTTGACCTCGAACGGCAACCTCATGCTCATCAACCCCAACGGCATTCTGTTCGGCGCCGGGGCGCAAATAGACGTGCATGGGCTGGTGGCCTCCACCAGCGACATCAGTAACGAAGACTTTCTGGCGGGCCGTTACAATTTCAATATTCCTTCTGTCATTGGCGGCAGCGTCGTCAACCAGGGGCGCATCACCGCATCCCAGGGCGGTCTCGTGGCGCTGGTGGCTCCGGGAGTGCGGAACTCCGGTGTCATCAATGCCCGTTTGGGCCGGGTGGCGCTGGCTTCGGGAGAAACCTTCACGCTCGATCTCTATGGCGATCAACTGGTGAATCTTGGCATCGACAGCAAAGTCACGCGCCAGATCACCGGAGTCGACGGGGAAGTGCTGTCGTCGCTGTTGGAAAACAGCGGCAGTATTTACGCCGATGGAGGCACGGTGCGGTTGGACGTCAACGCGGCGCGGGACGTGGTGGACAACGTCATCAATATGTCCGGCATCATTCAAGCGCAAAGCGTCGAACAACAAAACGGAACCATTATCCTAAGAGGCGGCGAAGAAGGAAAGGTCAACGTTTCGGGTACGCTGGATGTTTCCGGCAGCAACGCCAGCGAAACCGGCGGCACGATTCACGTGTTTGGCGACGAAATCGGATTGTTCCAAAGCGCGTTGCTGGACGCATCCGGCGATAGCGGTGGGGGCACGATTCTGGTCGGCGGCGA
Source organism: Nitrospinaceae bacterium (assembly GCA_029261515.1). Taxonomy (GTDB): domain Bacteria; phylum Nitrospinota; class Nitrospinia; order Nitrospinales; family VA-1; genus JAJDBE01. The sequence continues at coordinate 1,207 of JAJDBE010000074.1, forward strand.
TTTTCAGGGCAAGGGATTGTTTCCGACGGCTTCGGAAACATTTGTGGATTCCAGTGTTTCTGTTTTTGCCGATGCGCTGAACTCTGGTGACGGAGGCCGCACCATTTTCTGGGCCGACCGACGGATGCGCTTTTTCGGTTCGGTGTTTGCCCGTGGCGGCAGGCAGCGCGGCAACGGCGGCTTTGTCGAAGTCTCCGGCAAGGAAGAACTGTTCTTCGACGGCTTGGTGGACACCTCAGCGCCAAACGGTTTGACCGGGACTTTGCTTCTCGACCCCGACGATATCATCATTGCCGATGGATCGGGTGCGCCAACAGCCGCCAGCGGCGCGGCGACGTTCACGACGTTTGAAAAAACGCTGGAAGCCAATTCCAGCAACAACAACATCCTATTGGTCGCCACGAATTCCATCACGCTGAATGACCTGTCCGACAACCTACTCGATCTTAGCCTCAACATCAGCGGTTCCCTGACCATGATCGCGGGAGCGGGAGGCATCATCTTTCAGGACACCAACGATAAAATCGTAGCCGATCAATCCATCAACCTGACGGCGACTGGTGGCAACCTGACTCTTGGCTCTTTGACGGCGACCAATGGCAACGTCAACCTCAATGGCAAAAACCTGACTTTGAATGGCTCCCTTAGCAGTGGCGGCGGCGCTTCGAGCTTGACTGCCGATGAGGCGATCACCGTGAACAACGGTTTTGGTTCGACAGGCAATGCCAGTTTTAATGCAGGCACGGGAATTGTTCTCAACAGTGGTTTTAGTTCTACGGGCGACTTGAACTTCAATGCAGGAGGGGGAATCACCCTGGCCAACGGGATCAGTGTTTCATCTAATGGAACGCTTTCGCTGAATGGTGCAGGCGGCATCAACGCTTTGGGTTCGGTGTCGCTCAGTTCCGCCGGTGGATTGACCTTCAATAATGATTTCACTTCTCTGGGAACCACCGTACTAAATGCCGGTGGAGGCGTTTTCACTGTGGCGAGTGGGAAAACCGTAACCACGGGCAACGGTAGTTTGTCGGTTGCCGCCGGGGACATCGTGCTGAACGGTTCGCTCAACAGCGGCGCAGGCACAACGACGATTTTGTCGTCTACCGGCGGCACCATCGGGCTGGGTGACGCGGCTGGAACCTTGCAGGTGAGCGGCAGCGAATTGCAGAACATCTCCGCAGGCAACCTTGTCATCGGTGACGGCACGAACGGCAGTGTCACAGTGGACAATGTGACAGCGGCGAACACTAACAACATCGCCGGGACGGTGACTCTGAATGCGACCAAGACGGGTTCGCAAGTGACGTTTCAAAATAACGCCTCGACATTTAATGCGCTGACGGTGAACGCCGGCAGTGGCGTCAATGCCAATGCGGCAGTGACGACGGACACCGGCAATCTGGCGTTGGGCGCTGGAGCGGGAACCATTGTCGGAACCGGAGCGACGACGCTGACCTCGGCTGGCAACCTGACCTTGAACAGCAGTTTCAGTTCGACGGGTAATGCGAACCTGACCGCGGGGTCAACCATGACTCTGGCGAACGGGATCACGGTTGCCTCTGATGGAACGCTTACGCTGAGCGCCGCAGGCGGCATCAACGCGCAAGGCGGGGCGACAGTGAATTCGGCCAATGGACTGACTTTGAACGATAATTTTACTTCAGCGGGTACGACTTCATTCGATGCGGACTCAAACGATGACGGCAGCGGCAGTTTCACTGTGGCCAGTGGCAAAACCGTAACGACAGGCAACGGTAGTTTGTCGGTTGCCGCAGGAGATGTTGTGCTGAACGGTTTGCTCAATAGCGGCACAGGCACGACGACGATTGTGTCTTCCAACAACGGCACCATCGGTCTTGGGGCCGGGGTGGGGTCGCTTGCGCTTGACGATACCGAGCTTGGCCGGATCACGGCCAGCAATCTTGTGATTGGAGACAGTGCAGGCGGTGGCAGTATCATCGTTGATAACGTGAATAATGCCGGCACTGTAACCTTGAACGCGACCCAGACAGGCGCGTCGGTGACATTCAATAACGATTCGACCTTTATTGGTCTAACTGCAAATGCAGAGAACGGCGTTACCGTTGCCGGAAACCTCACGACTTCGGCAACGACGGCGTTCAATTCCGATTCCGATGGCGACGGCACAGGAGATTTTACTCTGGATGCCGGAAAAACGCTTTCAACGACAAACAACTCGTTATCCATCACCACCAGTGGATTGAACATCAATGGGGCTTTAACCAGTGGCACAGGCAGCACCGCCATTGAAGTGGCAAAAAGTGGGGACACGATTGGGCTGGGGGATGCAACGGGAACGCTTTCGATCACCGGAAGTGAACTCGACAACATCACCGCCGGCAGTTTCAGCATCGGCGGCGGCAACAACGGCGGCATCAGCGTCGACAACCTCACCACCACCCGGCCCTTGACCTTGATTTCTTCGGCTACGGGAAACAATGTAACCTTCTTCAATGCCTCGACCTTCAATGACCTGACGGTGAATGCGGACGGCAGTATCACAGACAATGGGGGAACTGCAATTTTCAACATACTGGGTGTTTCCAGTTTCACCGGCAATCAGGGCATCTCTCTCACCAATGCCAGCAATGTGTTTACAGGTCTGGTGCGTTTGAATTCCAGCGGCGGCAACGCGGCGCTCGCCACCAATGGCGCGCTTAATCTTGGTGATTCGAGCATCGGCGGCACTTATTCGTTGACGGCGGCAAATAACATCACACTCACTGGCGGACTTGTTACCTCCAGCGCTTCGGCCTCGGCAGTCACGTTGACTTCAACCGGCGGCGGCATCTTCGACGGCGATGTGACGGGAACTCTCGATATCGACGCCGCAGGCGGCGGGCTGGTGGTGAACAGCGTCACCGGATTCGGCACGGCTTTAAACCCCATCGAAACCAGGGTGGCTTCGGTGGACATCGACAACACCACTTCCGGCGATGTGAATATTTTTGAGTCGGACGGCTTGAACATCGTCAAGATCAATCAGGCAGGACCGGGCGACGTCACCGTTTCCTTTTTCGGCACCTTGACAGGCGAGTCGAACGTGACCGTCACCACAGGGACGAAGTCCTTTCTCACCCGCAATACCGGAAGCGTGTTTCTGCCGGAATTTGGCAAGACCGTTTCCGAACTTTCCACGGAACGGACGGTGAGCATCACCCAGGATCTGGAATCAGGTTATTTTTTCGGCAACCAGCCCTTTGGCCAGGATGGCAAGACGGTGACGCGGACGTTAAAGGGGCCGGTGTCGGGACCGTTTGTCATGGATGTCTTCAATGAGGATTTCGAACTGATCGAGATGGCGAAAAACAAGCGCGGCGAGTACGCCGGGTTGCAGGGGTTCTCCAGTTTCTGGGGACCGCTTGGAATCGGCGACACCGAATTTGTCAAACGTCCGGCGAAAAAATCTCTGGGTGAGGAGGCACGCCTAAAAAAGAGAAGCGGTGAAAAAAGGAAGAAAGCCTTCAAGAGAAAAAAACGCACGAGACGGATAGGGGATACCGCTCAAGCCCCAACCAAACGGGTAGGCGACACGGCCCAGGTTCCCAACCGTGTCCGAAAAAATCAGTATGACCGGGGACCGGCGCCATTTGGTTTTGAAAACTTTTTTAAATAATTTAAAGAACCCCCCCCCCCCTCACCTAGCCTCTCCCCCCAACGGGGGGAGAGGAATTTTAAAGAATCCCCTTGTCATGCTGAGCCATGTCATTCTGAGCTTGTGAAGTTGCACCATTCCTATGGGGAGAAGGGGTTTCTTCCTCTCCCTATAGAAGCACTCGTGGGGTGACGGATTGAGGTGAGGGTTCCATTTGTATTTATAAAAAGGTCTCTTTACCAAATGGAGGAGTAATTATTCCCCTCCTTGGCAAGGAGGGGCGAGGGGAGTTTTTTTTAGGTTTTAACGCTCTCTCCGATTGGCATTCCCGCTTCCTTCGCCAACTCAAAACTTTTCTGATAAGCCGCATCAATGGCGGACAGTTTTTCCTCTCCTTGAGCCGCCTCCGTCTCCTTGTAAAGCCCCTGGTAGGTCGTTTCCTTTTGCAATTGAGACGCCAGGTCGAGATGCGTGACCTTTACGGGATCACGTCGTAGCAGGGTCAGCGTGGTGGGATCGAGATCGAATTTTTCAGCGGCGGTGTCGAGTGCTGTCAGCGGTTCCACGCCGTCGGCCATCATTTCCTTGATGTCGTCTTCGATCTTGCGATTGCGTTGCATATGAAACGCATGCGGAAAATCAGGTTTTGAGAGAATCATGAAATCGAGATGCGGCCAGTAATTGTTGACAAAATCGTCGAAATTCACGGCAACGCTTTGACTTAAGTGAATGTCCCGCGCCCGGTCTTGGGATTCCTTAAGCAGACCGTTGTATATCTCGACGATGTTGTGCACCGAGTCATAGAGGACGGCGAGCTGAAAGGTGTTTGGGGTTTCCTCGGTGCGGAAGGAATCCATCGCCTTGACGAGGGTCACCAGAACGAAGTGCGTGTCTTCCATCTTGAGAAACGCCGAAGTCCAGGGAAAGCGCATGCGGTACCATTCCGGGATGTCCGCCGGGTAATCCTGGCGCGAGGCATCCGGCGGCGGCTGATGGTCGTGATCGACATATTGCAAAATGTCGTCCAGTTCCTTGTAAGCCAAGTCGAGGCCAGCACGCACCACGGTGTAAGGGAAAAGCTTGCGCTGGTACTCCATGTAGGCCTTCAGTTCCGGGTCCTCGGTTTCGCGCGCATGTTTGTGATCCCGGTTGGAAATGTCTTTGGCGAATATCAACATAATTTCGATTTTTAAGAATAGTTTCAGTTGGGTTTGAACTGTTGGGAGAGCATTTGCAGGATGTTCTTTTTTTCTTCTTCACTCATGCTGTCCACCTTCTTCTGCATTTCCGCTTTTTGCTCCGGTGTCATGTTTTCCATATACTTCCTTGCGGTTTCCATGAGGTTGCCCTGTGCGGTGCCTGGCATTCCCATAAAGTCGACCGGGGGATTTGCCTCTGGCGTTTTTTGCGTTTGATGATTCCGCGTCTGTGGCGAGCGAAACTCGATAAAGTCGCCCTCAATTTTTCCGAAGATACTTTGGGTCTCCAGATTTTTAAGAACGTCGCTTAAAGAGGTGGCGTGGGTTTTGCAGCTTTGGTACACGGCCTTGAACGGCAGACGGACGATCTTTTCCGGGAATCCGTTTTTCTCGATGGATTGCCGGATGCTGGCTTCTACGATGTGCGTTTCTTCCATTGCCCAATTTCTTAGAGAGTGGATGTTTAAGCTATTGTAGTATAATCTCGCCACCGGTCCCAGATAAAACCGGAAACTGGCCCGTGATATCGGGAGTCCCAACAGGGGAGCAGGGCGCACCCCCTGTTCTTAAGGTCCGAAATTTGAAAGCGAAAACCACTCACAAAAACAAACGCGCAAAGCCAAAGTCCGGCAAGCCGAAGAGCGATCCTCGCAAGGAGGCGTCGGTTTCATTGCGCGTCGCCATCGCCCAGATCAACACGATCGTTGGCGATTTCAAATACAATGCAGATCAGGTGAAAGCCGGCATCAAAAAAGCCAAACAACATCAGGCGGATCTTGTTCTGTTCCCGGAGTTGACGCTGACTGGATACCCGCCGGAAGATCTGCTTCTAAAGAAAAGTTTCATCGAAAAAAATCAGGCGGCGCTGAAGGCGATCGTTCCGCACACCAAGGGCATTACGGCGGTGGTGGGGACCATTGAATCGGCGAATAAGGCGTTGTTCAATTCGGCGGCGCTGATGGCGAATGGGAAACTGCTTGGCAGTTACCGGAAAATGGTTCTGCCCAACTATGGCGTGTTTGACGAGAAGCGGTATTTTAAGGAAGGGACGGTGCCCCTGCGCTTTGTTCAGAACGGGGTGACGCTGGGGCTTACGGTGTGCGAGGATCTCTGGCTCGCCGATGGACCGGGGAAGGCGCTGTGCCTGGATGCGGACGTGGATGTGTTGCTCAATATTTCCTCTTCTCCTTACCATAAGGGAAGAGGGGAGGTGCGTGAGAAGATGATCCGCTCGCGCGCCAGGCAGTACAAGGCGTTCATCGTTTACGGCAATCTCGTCGGCGGGCAGGACGAATTGGTGTTCGACGGGCAAAGCCTGATCTTTGGCCCCGGCGGCAAACCGCTGGCGCACGGCAATTCCTTTGTCGAAGAGATGATTTTCGCTGACCTTGAAATCCAGCCGAAATCCCGCAACAAAAAAAGTAAACGTCAGACGGCTAAGGGCGTGAAAACATATCGTGCGCCGTCTGTCGCGGCGCTTAAAAAACCTCTGCCAGAACGCGTCTTCCATTTGCGTACGGAATGGGAGGAAGTGTACCAGGCGCTGGTGCTGGGCACACGGGACTACATCTTAAAAAACGGTTTCAGGAAAGTCGCCATTGGCCTAAGCGGCGGCGTCGATTCGGCGATGACGGCGGCGGTTGCTGTGGATGCCTTGGGTCCTGAAAACGTGGTCGGCGTGTTGATGTCTTCCCCCTTCACATCAAAAGAGAGCGTGGACGATTCGTTGGCGCTTGCCGAACATTTGCAAATCAAGACGCACACGCTTCCCATTGAAGACGCCATGCAGGCTTACGAGCGGATTTTGTCGGACGTGTTTGGCGATAGGCTTCAGGACACGACGGAGGAAAACCTGCAGGCGAGAATCCGCGGCAACCTGTTGATGGCGTTGTCGAACAAGTTCGGCTGGCTGGTGTTGACCACGGGCAACAAGAGCGAATACAGCGTCGGCTATTGCACGTTGTATGGCGATATGGCTGGAGGCTTTGCCGTGCTAAAAGACGTGCCGAAAACCTGGGTGTATGAGCTTGGCCGGTGGCTGAATGAGCGCGACGGCAAGCCGCTCATTCCGCAAAACATTCTCACAAGAGCGCCGTCGGCTGAACTGCGCCCCGATCAGAAAGACACGGACTCTCTACCGCCCTACCCATTGCTCGATACCATTTTATTACGCTATATCGAGGAAGACCGCTCGCTCGAGGAACTGCTGGGTCTTGGTTTGCCGGCGGCGGAGGTTAAGCGCATTGTCGGCATGGTGGAAGCCAATGAATACAAACGCCGTCAGGGACCGCCGGGGGTTAAGATCACGCCCAAGGCGTTTGGTAAGGACCGTCGTTTGCCGATCACCCATCATTTCAAGGGATGAGGGGGGACAGGTGATTTTCGTAAAAAATTTTGTGGTAAACTTGGCTGAAAATCCCACGTCACTTTAAATTGAATTCATCTGTTGCAGGAGGATGTTATGAAAAAGAAAATCGGGGTGGTTCTTGCCGGGTGCGGCGTTTACGACGGCGCCGAAATTCATGAATCGGTGATTACACTGTTGGCCATCGACCGGGCCGGCGCGGAGGCGGTGTGCATGGCGCCTAACGTGGACCAGATGCACGTGATCAATCACCTGACCGGGGAAGAGATGAAAAATGAAAAACGCAACGTCCTGGTGGAATCCGCCCGCATCGCCCGCGGCAACATCAAGGACATCGCCACGGTGAAGGCGGACGACATAGACGCCTTATTTTTTCCCGGTGGGTTCGGCGCCGCGAAAAACCTCAGCGACTTCGCCGTGAACGGGGAAAACTGCACGGTGCATCCGGAAGTCAAGCGTCTGGTCAGGGAATTTGCCGCCAAGCAAAAGCCGCAGGGGGTGGCCTGCATCGCGCCTGCCATGTTCGCAAAAATCTACGAGGGCGAAAGCGTACACCCGACCCTCACCATTGGCAACGACAAGGACACCGGCGAAAAAATCGAGAAAATGGGCAGTCATCATCAGACCTGCGCCGTTCAGGATTTTGTTCTGGATAAGGAAAACAAGATCGTCTCCACCCCGGCCTACATGCTGGGGCAGAACATTTCGGAAGTGGCTGAAGGCATTGAAAAAACAGTGCGGGAGCTGGTGAAGATGATCTGACCTGGCTCGCCGGGGTTTGCCGGGTAGTTCGCTGTCATCCTGAGATGCTTCTTTACAGAGGGTGTTTAGGTGGGTGCGATCCCGTTTTTCTAAAGGCCTGCCTGCGAAAACCCGTTAAGAAGTAGTGACAACGTGTCTCTATTTCCCATTCAGCGCGGAAGGATCATGAGCCCTTATAAGAAAACCATTCTGGTGACCGGCGGCGCCGGGTTTATCGGCAGTAATTTCATCAACTATCTACACCGGAACTACCCGGAATACACGGTCCTGCTGCTGGACGCCTTGACCTACGCCGGCAATCTGGATAGCATTTCTCATACCATCAAGCAGAACGGTCATTTCCGATTTTATCACGGCAACATCACCCAGCCGGATATCGTCAATACTCTGGTGGCCGAAAGCGACATCGTCGTTCATTTTGCAGCGGAATCGCATGTGACCCGCTCGATCTACGACAATTCCCTGTTTTTTGAAACCGATGTCATCGGCACACAGGTGATCGCCAACGCCATCGTCAACAACCCGGTGGAATTGTTCATCCACATTTCCTCCTCCGAGGTTTACGGCACGGCGGCGAAAAGTCCGATGGATGAAGACCATCCGTTGAATCCCATGAGCCCTTACGCCGCGGCCAAGGCGGGAGCCGACCGGCTGGTTTATTCCTATATTCAAACCTACGGCATTCCGGCGGTTATTGTTCGGCCCTTTAATAATTACGGTCCGTGTCAGCACCTGGAAAAAGCCATCCCGAATTTTATCGTCAGCGCCATTCAGGACCAGCCGCTGACCATTCATGGGTCCGGGGCAAGCTCCCGCGACTGGATGTATGTGGAAGACACCTGCGAAGCGCTGTGCCGCATCATGCACGCCGATCCGGATCAGGTGATGGGCGAAACCCTCAACCTCGGCACCGGCATCGACACCCCCGTGCTTGACATTGCGAAGAAAATTCTCGACATTATGAACAAGCCCGAGAGTTTGATCGATTTTGTCAGCGATCGTCCGGGTCAGGTGACCCGGCATATTTCCTCCAAGGGCAAGGCCCAGCGCCTCCTGGATTGGGAAACGATGGTGCCGCTGGATGAAGGCCTGGTGCGGACGGTGGAGTTTTACGCCCTGAACCGCAAATGGTGGGAAAAGTTTCTCTGGATGAAGGAACTCTGGGGTGTTCATTGAATTTAGTGTCGGGAGAGTGATTTTTAATGCGCCTCGGTATACTGCAACCGTCCTATTTGCCGTGGCTGGGGTTTTTCGATCAGATGAACCGGGTCGATACCTTTGTATATCTCGATGATGTGCAGTTCACTCGGCGCGACTGGAGAAACCGCAACCGCATCCGTACGCGGGAAGGGTGGGCCTGGCTCACGGTGCCGGTATTGCAAAAGCACCGCTTCAAGGAACTCCTGAAGGAGACCCGGATCGACAATACCGTCGCCTGGCCGCGCAAGCATCGTGAGGCCATCCGCGCCAATTACGCGCAGTCTCCGTATTTCGATTTATATTTTCCTGCACTGGAACCCCTATATAATAAGCCCTGGGAATTTCTTCTGGATCTTTGCTTTGAAACGCTCGGGCGGCTTAAAACGGCGCTCGAAATTTCAACAGCGACGGTCAACGCTTCGGACCTTGATATTTCAGCGGCCAAGGGGGATAAAATTTTGACTCTCTGCGAAACGTTGGGGGCGACTCATTATTTGAGCGGCGACGCGAGCAAACGCTATCTGCCGGAAGAGGAGTTTCAAGCGCGCGGAATTGCTCTGGAATATCAGAATTATCAGCATCCGGTATATAATCAGCGGTATCCCGGTTTCGTCCCGTACCTATCGGTCATCGACCTGTTGTTCAATATGGGGGAGGAGAGCCTGGATATCCTAAGCGGCAATCATCGTGACGCAGTGAATCCTGGGCACGCAGTCGACCCGGCCATTGACGGGTGCGGATAGAAAAGGTGTTTGATGCTGGATTTTAAATGGTTACAGAAAATTTTACCGAGGCTCTATTCCTTTCTGCCATTTCACTTTTATCCTGAAACCTCCCTGCCGCCGTTTCAGGCTTTTTTCGAAGTGACCTACCGTTGCAACCTGCGTTGCGATATGTGCCACTATCTCGAAATCATCGAAGACACCGAAACGAAAAAGAAATACACGCAGGAACTCACAACCGAAGAAGTGAAACGGGCGATCGCCGCCATTCCCCGTTGGACGTTGATCACGTTTACCGGCGGGGAGGCGTTCATGAAAGCGGATTTCATGGAAATTTTAAAATTCGCCGCCGCCAAACATAAGGTGCACGTCATCACCAACGGAACCCTGCTCACCGAGCAGGTGGTGGAAGACTTGATGCGCCTCAGGGTCCGCAACGTGCTGGGATCGGGCTTTTTTTATCTGGGAGTGTCTCTGGAAGGGCATGAGGCGTTGCACGATAGGATTACGACCATTCCCGGTTCTTTCCGCAAAACCACTGCGGGACTGGAGCGTTTCATGAAAAAACGGCAGGAGTTGAACAGTCTTTATCCTCTGGTGCATCTGACATGCGTCATCAACCGCGCCAATGTCATGGACCTGGTACCGCTTTACGATTACGCCAACGATCTCGGCGTGAATGTCTGTAACTTTGTTCTGGAAAATACGGCGACTTACTGGCACGCCAAGGACTACAATCAGGATCAGCACTTGCGTGTGCCGCCGAAACCCGTGGAGGAAATCTCTCCGGTGGTTTTGCGGGAACAGCTCGCTCATCTTGTGAGCCGGAGTAGAAGCTACCGAACCAAACTCCGGTTTTCCCCGAACTACATCACGCCTGAGGAAATCGTTCGCTATTATTCCAACGAGAGTTCGCATGAGGATTACCGCTGCCGCGTTCCCTGGTCGAAGATCGCGTTTACCGCCTATGGTGATGTCTTCAGTTGTCCGCATGTCCGTTTGGGCAGTCTGGATAAGGACAGCGGCGAATCTCCATGGCATTCGGAACGCGCCAAATCCTTTCGCAGACAGTTGCAAAAGGAAAAAATTTTCCCCGGCTGTCTGGGCTGTTGCCAGTCGGAATACATCGGCCCGCAACAATCAGGCCCCGAACTGATACAGATTAAAACCCGGGATAAAATCCTGAGTAGGGTTCCGGGTAAAGACCTGGCAGCGCAGCCGACCAATTGCAATGGGTAAAAAAGAGCGGGTGATTTACTCTTTCGTCATTCCGGTTTTTAACGAAGCGTCCATCCTTCCTGAACTGTATTCCCGTATGATCACCGTTTGTGACCATCTCGAACAACCTTATGAATTGATATTTATCGATGATGGCAGTTCCGATGGCTCGTTTGAGGTGCTCAAGCAATTTAAGGATGAGGATAAGGCGTTGCAACTCATCAAGCTCACGCGCAACTTTGGTCAGCAGGCGGCGGTTTTGGCTGGGTTCCGCCATGCTAAGGGAGACGTGATTGTGCAGTTGGATTCGGATCTTCAGCATCCTCCCGAGGAGATTCCAAAATTGCTCGCTGCGTTGACCGAAGAAATCGATCTCGTCACAACCGTTGCCAAAAAGCGGCGCGATGGCGCGCTTCGGGTTCTGGGATCAAAATACCTGCATGGGTTTGGGCAGTTGCTTTTTGGCAATTCGTTTCATTTGAATCTCAGTTCGTTCCGGGCCATGCGCCGCAGTGTCATCGAAAAGGTAGAAGCCTGCCGCGACCGTTCGCGCTATATGGCGGTGCTCATGAGCTGGATGGGCGTGCCCTCGGTGGAGATCGAAGTCGAGCATCACAATCGTCAGAAAGGGCAGACGAAATATTCGGTTTTGACGCTGGTGCAACTCACCTGGGACCTCATCACTGGGTACTCCAATTTTCCCCTGCGGGCGGTGACTTATATGGGATTGTTCGGCGCCGGGCTGGGGTTTGCCGTGATGATGTTTTTACTTTACCAGCGCATCGTCAACGGCATTCTGATCGAGGGGTTCATCGTGTTGTCCGCCGTGTTCGCATTTTTTGCGGGAGTGCAACTGCTCTCTGTTGGGTTGCTCGGCGAATACCTGGGCCGGGTGCACCTGCAGATTCAGAACCGCCCGGACTATATTATTGAAAAGGTGATCGACTGATGCAGATCAAAAAACTGACCTCTCTCATTATCGAACCGACCAACACCTGCAACCTGCGTTGCACGTTCTGTTTTGTGACAGAGGGCATGAACCGGGTTGAAGGCTTCATGGATTTTAATTTGTTTAAGAAAGTGATCGACGATTCGCCGGGGCTTGAGCATCTTTGCATGCACAACTGGGGCGAGCCTCTCCTGCACAAGGATATCTTTCGCATGTTCGATTACGCGGCGAAAGCCGGGGTGCGTCACATCGTCATGAACACCAACGGCACACTGTTGACCGACAAGATGATCGACCGCATTGTGGACAGCCCCTTGAGCATCATTCGGTTTTCCATCGACGGGTCGCCGGAAACGTTTCAACGCGTCCGCGGCGTGGCGTTGGATAAAATCGAACGCAATATTATAAAGCTGAAAGAGAAAAAAGAAGTGCGTCGGCCAGAGTTGAGTATGGGCGTGGTGTTTACGGTGGAAGAAGACACGCATCAGGATGTGGAACCTTATATCAACCATTGGGAAAACATCGTCGATCACGTGCGCACACAGGCGAAACTGATTCAAAGCCCCAGAAAAGAAGTGTGTCCCGAACCGTTTGGCAAGGATTACGGCAAACTGGTGGTGCTTTGGGACGGCACCGTCATCCCCTGTTGTGTCGACTACAACGCGTCCCTGAAGCTCGGCAATGCCTGGGAGGAGCGGGTGATGGATTTATGGCACGGAGCCGAGATCAAAAGACTGCGCGAACAGCACCGCTCCGGAAGTTTCCCCGACACTTGCGTCAACTGCAACGAATGTGAAACCGCAAAAACCGAGAAGCGGTTTTTTTACGCCAATCCCATCAGCGCCGCCTTGGAAGAATAAGGGTAATGGATGTCATGCTGGAATTGACCCAGGAAAATACTCTAAAAGAAAAAGTTCTGCAGGAGAACCTGAGAGTGCATGCCTTGGAAAACCGTCTGTACCTTCCACGGCATCCCGAGCAGACCAATTTTTTTCAAAGCAGAGTTTTAAGAAATTTTCTCAATCAACTGGACCGTCACCTTAAGGATTCACCGTCAAGCATTCTTGACCTTGGGTGCGGCACGGGTTACCTGTATTTGCCGCTTTTAGAGCGGGGGCACACGTTGACGGGAGTGGACCTCTCCGACGAGATGATCGATGTGTTGCAGCAACAGGTCCCCCAAGAAGCTAAAAGCCGATCCACTCTTTTGGCGATGGAAGTGGAGGCCTTTTTGGCAACCGAGGCACAAACTTACGATGCGGTGGTTTTATCGGCGCTCCTGCATCATCTTTATGACTATGAATCTGTCGTCAACAAAGTTTGCGCGAAAGTCAAACCAGGCGGCATGCTGATGATTTTTTTTGAACCGCTGAGACAAAAGGTAACCTCCCCGGTTCGTTATGGTTTGCACAAAAGTCTCGCCCGGCTGGACGAGGCGGTTTACAAAATGGATATGAAACTTAAAAGAATTCCTCTGCTTGAGGAGGATTACGAGTTCTCCGACTATCAGCGCCGGTTTGGCGGCATTGATCCCAACCGTCTGGTTGAGCTGTTGACCGTGGACGGCATGGAAACTCTTGATGTTGAAAAATATTGTTCCCGCCGTTATGGAATCCCCGCGTTTATCTCCACCTGTGTTTTGAAAACACAAAATACGTTCAATCTGCTGGCGAGGAAAAAAGGCGGTCGCCTGGAATAAGGTTTTGCCCTCTGCCTGAAAAGTTGATTCCGCCTGCTCGAATCTGTCGTTCCCCGTATTGCGCTTCCTAACAGTTATGTTATGATCCTGAAGATATCCTTCTATTGTGGAATTTTAGGAGACGTTTATGTTTTCCAAGCCGTTCCACCCTAAAATCGGGCTGTGTGTCTGGGTCGCGTGTGCAGCGATTATTCTGCTGCTATCCGCTTGTGTTTCCACTCCGATGACCCAAGTCGGCCCTGCCAAAAAATCGGTATTTCTCAAAAACTCCTACTCGAAACATCTCGTGGTCTTCGTGCATGGAATCAACGGCGACCCGGTGGCGTCCTGGACGCATGGAGAGGGCAGTGGATCATTTTACTGGCCCGAAGGCCTGGTAAGCGATTCCACCTACAACCGCGCGGAAGTTTTGTCATTTGGGTACGAGAGCGATTGCGGCTCTTCTTTTGACCTTAAGACGGTCGGCCGTCAATTGGCCGATACCATAAACGAATTGCAGGAACAAAAAAATTACAAAACGATATCGTTCGTGGCACACAGCACCGGCGGCTGGGTGGTGCGGGACTATATTCTGGGTCATCACAGCGATCTGATCCGCGAAGTGCCGGTAGAAAATATTATCACTCTCGGTACGCCGGGTTTGAACCGCAACATGCAACGCATCGCCGCTTTTGTTTGTGGAAATAAGAGCGGTGATTTTTCCAAAGCCGGAGGGGATCTGGAGGCCTTGAACGAACGCTGGCGGCAACGGTTTTTATTTTCCGGTAATGGCGGCACGTTTCTTCATTCCGCAGGATATGAACTGGTTCCCACACAGTCTCTCGGAAAAATCGTGCACCAGGATTCGGCGGTGTATTTGTCGCATACGGTTCAGGCGTTGATGAAAAGCCATGTGCAACTGGCCATGCCCAATGGCCGCGATGATCCGGTGTATATCTGGGTGCGCCAGCAGTTGTTGCGATTCGCTCCGGACCCCAGATTGCGCCAGTACGCCGACGCCGAGACGATTCGCATTGAAGAGGTGATCCGGTTGTTGCAGGCTGAATTGCAGGGAACGGATTTACAGCCGGTGCTTTCCTTTCTCGATCATGGCGATCTCGATGAAGCGTTGGCTTTTGTTTACGCCAGGGAAAGCGAAGGCGACCTTGCTGCGTTGGCGCGCGATTTTTTCGTTAAAGGGCAGATTCATGAAGTGAAACTCGATTACAGGAACGCGCTGGCAAATTACCGCAACGCCCTTCAACTGGCGCCTGAAAATCATGAGTATCTCAAAGAGGCAGGCGTGTTGTCGCTCATTCTTGGCGATTACGAATCCGCGACGCAATATTTCAAGAAAGCCTCGGACGGTGATTTAAAAACCCTGGGGTCCAATCATCCGGATATCGCGGCGCATTGGAATAATCTGGGGGACGCCGCCCGGAAACAGGGAGATAACGTAAGAGCCATTGAGTATTATCAAAAAGCGCGGGAAAGTTTTACCGCCACCATTGGCGCGGATCACCCGTTGATGTCACAAATCAACAGTCATCTTGGGTCGGTTCAGTACCGCAATGGTGACTTTGACGGCGCTATCGAAAGTTGGGAAAAGGCGGTGGAGGGCGACCTTAGAAACTGGGGCGAGGATCATCCGAACCTGGCGCGCAACTTCAACCATTTGGGCTCGGCCTGGATGGCCAAAGGCGAGGTGGACAAGGCCATCGCCTATTATGAAAAAGCCATGCAGAGCGATATTAAAAACTTCGGTCCGGATCACGCCGATGTCGCGATGGGCTGGAGTCAGTTGGCAGACGCGGCGCGGGAAAAAGGCGATCTGGACAAGGCGGTTGAATACTACGAAAAAGCGGTCAAGGGTTTCATTGCGTCGTATGGACCCGATCATCCCAACGTTGCCGTGCAATGGAATCATTTGGGGTCCGTCTGGAGATCCAAGGGGGATTACGACCGCGGCATTCAATATTATGAACAGGCTCTCGCCAGCAACCGTAAAAACCTCGGTTCGGATCATCCGCATGTGGCGCGGGATCTCAACAACCTTGGCGCCGCCTGGAGTTCCAAGCGCGACTATGACAGAGCCATTCCTTATTTTGAGGAAGCTCGCAATATTTTTAAACAGCAGGGCATGATGCAAAGCCAGAAAAAGGTGGAAACCAATTTAAACACCGCGCGCAAAAATAAATCTCTCAAAAACCCGATTTACGCTTCGCCCTGATTTTTTCCGCAACCCACCTGTTACACGCCATAATCCGCAATCAGACGATTTCCAGCGTCTTCATATTGACCAGAGTGGTCGAATGGATGAGGGCGTTTTCCGCTTCCGGACTCAAACGGTTTCCCGCTACGTTAAGGTTGACGAGGCCGGAGAGGGTTTTGGAATTGGCGAGGTGACGCGCGCCTTCATCGCCGATCACATTCAAAGTCAGCACCAGTTTCTTGAGGCTGGATAAGGAGTGGGACTCGGCAAGGGCCTTGGTCCCGGCGGCGTGAATCCAGTTTTCGTTTTCGAGATACAACGCTTCGAGATGGGTCAATGATTTGGAGGCGGCAAGGGCCGCCGCGCCACGGTCGGAGACATTGTTGTTGTTGAGGCGGAGAGAAGTCAGTTCGGAAAGGTAAGGGCTTTCGGCCAGGGCAATGGCGCCCTCCGGCCCCAGTTTGTTCTCCCCCAGATCCAGAGCCTTCATTCCTTTTATGTTCGCTGATTTTGCCAGTGCCTCGACCCCTTCGGCGCGCACGTCGTTGTTGTTGAGGTCGAGAAATTTTAAGCCTGTCAGGGTTTTGGATTCGGCCAGGGAGATGGCGCTGTCGGTGGTCAAAGAGTTATTGAGCAGGAACAATTCCTCGAGATTGGCAAACATATTCGATTGGGACAGGGCGTACATGCCGTCGTCACCGACGTGGTTGTTGCTGAGCACCAGCCGTTTGATTTTCGGAAACGCGTCGGATCGGGCAAGCGTCTCCATGCCCCTTGCGGTGATGGAATTGTCGGACAAGTCCAGCCTTTCCACCTCTTCGAGTTGCACGTGTTTGGCAATGTGTTGCATGCCGTCGTCGCCCAGGCACGTGTCTCTTAGATTAAGCTCGACGATCTTCGATGTGTGCGGCAGGTCTCCTAAGGCTTTGATCCCCAGCGGTTCCACCCGGTTGTAGGAAAGATTGAGATGGCGCAATTCTTTAAGGCCTGTGGATAGGAACAGGACCTTGGCGCCCAGCGCACCGATCTCGTTACTGGATAAGTTGAGATCGGTGAGATGCGATAAGTCCGAAGATTTCGAAAGGTAAAAAATCCCCTCGTCATCCAAATTGTTGTTGGACAGGGACAGCGATTCCAGGCTGGAAAAGATTTTCGATTGAACCAGGTGTTTCAATCCGGCGGAGGTCAAACCGGTTTCATCGAGATTGAGAGAGGTCAAGCGGCTAAGCGGTTCGATGCCGGCGAGGGTTTTAAAATCGTCCTCTTTAAATTTGATGCACTTAAGATCGAGGCTTTTTTTGTCGAGGCTCAGTTTCTCCTGAACCAACGCTCCCATTTCCGGATTTTCGGTGTATTTTTCAAAAAACCGCAAAAATTCCAGACTGTCGTCGATGTCTTTCGCTTCCGCCATAATTCCCTAGTCTCTGTAATTGCAAGGCATCAGTATAGCATTGGGCCTGGGTGGGAAGCATTACCAAAAAGACAAGCGGCAGGAACTTAAAAAACAGGGGAGTGCGCTAATTCAGGCGGACGGAAACGGCTTTGGAAACGCCCTGTTCCTCCATCGTGATGCCGTAGAGGACATCGGCAAACGACATGGTTTTCTGGTTGTGGGTGATGAGGATGAACTGGGTGTTGACGGACATTTCCTTCAACAATTCCTGGAACCGGATGACGTTGGCTTCATCGAGGGGGGCGTCCACTTCGTCTAAAAGGCAGAAGGGGCTGGGCCGCACTTTGAACACCGCGAACATCAGGGCGATGGCGGTGAGGGATTTTTCGCCGCCGGACATGAGCGTCAAGTTCTGCATGGTTTTGCCCATCGGGTTGGCGGTGATTTCGATTCCCGACTCCAGCGGATTGGCCGGGTCGGATAAGGCCAATTCCGACTTGCCGCCTTGAAACAACCGGGCGAAAATTTCCTTGAATTTTTCTCTCACATTTTCAAACGTGTCCATGAATCGCTGTTTGGTGGTGCGGTTGATCTTCTCGATGGTGTCCATGAGCATGCCGATGGATTCGCCAAGATCCTCCTGCTGTTTTTTAAGGAACATGTAGCGCTGGTTGGTTTCCTCGAAGTCGGACAGTGCCGCAAGATTGACTTCGCCCATTTTGGCAACCTTTCCCTTGAGGATGCGCACCTGTTCTTCGACTTCTTTTTCGTCGATGCTTTCGTCGTAGGCCTGCATCATCTCGTCCCTGGCGACATTGAAATCCTCGTAGGCTCTTTCTTCGAGATGCGCGGTCTGGATTTTTATTTCCGAGCGTTTGAGTTCGATTTTGGAAATGGTTTCGGTCAATTCCTGGACTTCACGGGACAGCTGTTTGCTTTCCTTTTCCATTTGCTCGAGAGTGTCTTCTTTTTCCAGCAGGGATTCTTCTTCCCGGACGACTTCTCCGTCAATGCGGTCTTTTTCTCTGGCGAGTTCGAGGATTTGTTTTTCGAGAGACTCGATTTCGACTTTGAATTCTTGCATCCGGTCTGAATTGGCTTTTTTCGCGTCTTCGAGTTTTTGGATCCGGTGCCGGTGGTTTTCCTGTTGCAGGTCGAGGCGTTTGATTTCGGTCAAGGTGTTTTCGCGTTTGCCGATCAAAGAAGCGATGCGGACTTTAAGCGTGCTGATTTCAGAGGATTTGGTTTCCTGTGTTTCCCGCCGTTTTTCCACGTCCTGCTTTAAGGCAACCGTTTTTTCCTCAAGCTGGGTTTTCTCCGCTTCGGCGGTGGTCAACTCTTCCTGCAACTGGCTTTGCTGGCTGTTTAGCTCTCCAAGCTCGTGCGCGGCGTTCGACCGTTCGTATTCCAGAGTGGAATGTTTCTGTTCCAGCCGGTCCACTTCTTTTTGCAATTGTTCGAGATCTTTCTGGCGGTTGGCGTTGGCGATTTCATGTTCGTGGACGGTTTTTTCAATTTGCTTGAGATTGTCTTTCAATCGGGACAGGGAAGTTTTCAAAACCTCCATCTCATTTTGTTTTTCCGTCATATCGATCTGCAGGCGCGAGACGGCATCGGTCAGTGTTTCAATTTCGCGGTTGCGCGACAAGAGGCCCGTGGAACTTTTCTGCACCGCGCCGCCTGTGATCAATCCGCTGGAATCGACCATTTCTCCACTCTGCGTCACGGTGGTGCCGATGAACCCGGGGTCGTCCTGCATTTTGAGCGCGGTGTCGAGGTCTTTGACGATCACCACATTGCCGAGCAAAAGCTCAAGGATGGGACGGTATTCTTCGTTGCATTCGACAACATCCAGCGCCTTGCCCAAAACCCCAGGGTCGCCGTTTATTTGAATGGGCGGAAAAGATGTGTCTTTAGGTTTCAGCGGGATGAAGGTGCCGCGTCCGGCTTCGTGGCTTTTCAGGTAATCGATCGCTTCCACGGAATCGGAATAGGAGTTGACGATGATGCTTTGCAGTTTATCTCCCAGAACCGTTTCGACGGCGGTTTCATATTCCGCCGGAGTTTTGAGGACATCCACCAGAATTTCGCGCAGTCCCGCAATGCGGTTGCCGTTGGTGTTGTTGGTCATCAGGGATTTGATGCCGTCCTGAAAGCCTTCAAACTTTCCGCGCAGTTCTTTGAGCGAAGACAAGGTCGAAGATTGCGTGAGAAAATTTTCCTTAATGGCGGCAATGCCGTCGGTTTTGGTCTGCAATTGGTTTTGAAACTCCTGAGTCTGACGACCCAGCGTTTCCTGTTGTTCTTTCAAAGCGGTCAATTCCTGAAGTTTCTGTTGATTCTCGTCATGGTAGCGGGTCAGCGTTGCCTGACTTTCGCGTGCCTGGGCCAGAGTTTCCTGCATTTCCTGCTCCAGTTTTTCGTTGCGCGATTCGAGGTATTGCCTGCGGGTATTGAGAGCGGTGAGGTCGTTCTTTTTTTGCGCGGCCCGGTGGTAAAGGGAAAGGATTTTGTCCTCTTCGGCACGGACGCTGTTTTCCATTTCCCGCAAGGCGGTTTTTTCCTGGTCCTGCTCATGCGCGGCCTGGTACAAAACTTCTTCCTGGGCGTTTATCTCTTGGGAGATGTTTCCCATTTCCTGGCGCTGGGTTTCCGACTGGCGGACGAGACCCTCAATTTCTTCGTTCATACGGGCGATTTCTTCGCCTGCCGCCTCTATATCCCGTTCCGCCTGCTCAATTTGTGATTTTTTCAGGTCGATGCCGTGTTCGTCCTTACCGATGCGGCTGGCGAGCTGATGCACCTGACCCTTTTTTTCCGCCAGGGTCTGGGTCAGTTCGTCGATTTCCACATTGAGCTGGGTGATCTGGTTTTCCAGGGTGGAGAAGCGCGCCGCCTTCTGCGTTTTCTGTTCGTTCTGGTTGTTGTATTCCTGCTCGATTTCCTGCGATTCGCTTTGGTAGTGGCGGATTTTTTTGGCAAAAAGTTTGAGGGACAATTCTTTGACTTCGGCCTGATACTTTTTGTAGCGTTCGGCTTTGGCGGCCTGGCGTTTCAGCGATTCCACCTGGCGGTGCAGTTCCTGCACGATGTCCGAGATGCGTTCCAGATTTTGACCGGAAGCGTCGAGTTTGCGCAGGGCTTCGTTTCTGCGGTGCTTGAATTTCAGAATGCCTGCGGCCTCTTCGATCAGGATGCGCCGGTCTTCCGGTTTGGACGTGATGATGTCCTGAATGTGGCCCTGCTCGATGACGGTCAGCACCTTGGGGCTGATGCCGATGTCGAGGAGGAAGTCGGTGATGTCCTTCAGGCGGCAAGGCACTTGGTTGATGTAGAATTCACTTTCACCGGAGCGGTGATAGCAGCGGGTGATTTTGACTTCTTCCGACACGTTGGGAACGTTGGCGATGCGGATGCCGGCGGGAACCGAGGTCAGGGTCAGGGAAATTTCCACCCGGTTGACGGGTTTGCGTGAACCGCTGCCGTTAAAAATCAGGTCCGTCGTCCGCGTTCCACGCAGGGATTTCGAGCTTTGCTCGCCGATGACCCAGCGGATGGCGTCCGACACGTTGCTTTTGCCGCAACCATTGGGGCCGACGATGCCGGTAAATCCATTGTTGAAGTGTAGCCGGGTGGGGTCGACGAAAGACTTGAAACCTTCTAATTCCAAGCTTTTAAGAAACATTGTCGGGGAAAAACTCCAGCAAAAAGGAAAGCCGCAATTAGCCTACTATAATGGCTGAAGATAGCTCAATCATCGGGGGATGTAAAGAAAAATCACACCACTTCTGGTGGGTTGAAAGTTTGAAACCCACCATATATAGGGTAGTATTCTGAAAGCGGACCCGCCTGCCAAGCGACTTGGAAACGCCTTTTTCCCCGGCGCAGGGGCGGGCTTGAGTTACAATATCGACAAATTGAATTTGTTGCAGGAGACATTCACGCATGAAATTTTATGGATACAACAAATGCGGCACCTGCCGCAAAGCCAAAAGCGATCTCGATGGTAAAAAGATAGCCTACGAAGAGTTCGACATCACCGAAACGCCGCCGTCTAAAGCGGTGCTGAAACAGGCGATGAAGGCAAAAGGCATGCGTAAATTGTTCAATACCAGCGGTGTGCAATATAAGGAACTTAAGATGAAAGACAAGATCGCCAGCATGACTGAAGCCGAGGCGGTTGACCTTCTGGCGTCGAATGGCAGGCTGCTCAAGCGGCCCATCGCCGTGGACAAGGACCGCATCACCGTGGGCTTCGACGCCGAGGAGTACGCCGCCGTTTGGGGCAAGGGCAAATAATTCAAGATGAACCTGTTTTTAATCACCACCAAACTGAAAAACCACTATCCTCTGGTGCGGGAGCCGATGGCGCTGGACCCGCAAAAGTCGGCGGTGCTGGTTATTCTGTTTCCTAAGAACGGCAAAACCCATGTGCTGATGACCAAGCGGTCGCCACATCTTACCCGCCATGCCGGGGAGATCTCGTTTCCGGGCGGCGTTGTGGAACAGGAGGACGAAGACCTTTTGGGCACGGCGTTAAGAGAAACCGAGGAGGAAATCGGCATTGAGGTAGACCCGTCTCTGGTGATTGGTTGCCTCAAAAAAGAAAAAACCTTGACCGAATATGAAATCACCCCGTTTGTGGCGGTGTTAAAATTTTTGCCGGAATATAAAATATGCCAGGAGGAAGTGTATGAAGTGCTGGAAATTCCTCTGGCGGCGTTGCTTTCCACCCAGCAGCGGGATGTAGGATTTAAAGCTTCCGAAAATATGGTGGTGTATTGGTACAAGCATCACCGCATCTGGGGGGCTTCCGCGAAGATTTTGCGGCAGATCGAAAATCTGAATGTCCTTTAGTTTTTCCTCTTTTTACCTTTACCTGGCTGGAACTCCTCGATGAAAGAACTCACCCTTTTGTTTCTGGCGCCGCATTGGCGGGTGTCTCTGGTCCGCGCCTTTCAGAATGCCAAAAGCCGATTTGAGTTGCCGGTCAAATTGCTTGGGGCCGACAGCGATTCTTTGGCGCCTTCTTTGCAAGTGGTGGATGTTGCCTGCATCATTCCCCGATTTGACGACTCCGCCTGCAAATCGGCTTTGCTGGAGTTCTGCCAGCGTGAAGGGGTGGACGCAATTCTCCCGCTGACCAATAAAGCGGTGGAGTTTCTGGATCATCACCGCAAGGATTTTAACCAGGGCGACTTACTGGTTTATCTGCAAGATCCGCAAACCATTGAAGTGTGCCACGACAAGTTGAAACTGGCCCGGTTTTGCCAGCAGGAAGAAATTTCTTCTCCCCTGACCGGAGATTTAAAGCGATTCCTTGAAACCCCGAAGTTCCCTTTGATCGCCAAGCCTCGGCATGGCGAAGGCGGCAAAAACGGGATCATCGTGGAAAACTCGACGGACCTTGAATTTGTTGCGCAAAAATATCCCGGCCACGTATTGCAAACGTATATCGAAGGTCAAGAGTTCACCGTCGACTGGTTCTCCGACCGCCAGGGAACGCCGGTTCTCATCGTTCCGCGTGAGCGCCTGGCGGTGCAGGGAGGAGAGGTGCGAGTCAGCCGCATTTCGATGGACCGGGAAATCATCGAAGCGGCGCGAGCGGCGGGAACCCGGCTTGAGTTGAGAGGACCCGCAAACCTTCAGGGAATATGCGCCCGAAATGGCCAGTTTTTATTTACCGACATCAACCTGCGTTTTGGCAGTGGGTCCATTCATACGCTGGCTGTGGGAGGCGATGTCCCCGAATTGATTTTTCGAGACCTGGCAGGGAAGAGGGTTGCGTTCGATCCGCAGTCGATTGAGGATGGAAACGTCATGACCCGGTTTCACGACGCGTTCTATTTTTCCGCCGGGGATGCGGCGAAAATGCCAAAAAAATAGAGCGCTCGTGAGGCGATACAGGCTTGTAAACATTATTTTTGCAAAGAAGCCTTTGCCAAAGCCCCTTGCCAGCTTTACAAAATCGGTTTTCCCCCTTACTATTAGCCTCGAAACGGCCCAGCCGATAAAAGGAGAGAGGAGACCCATGATGCAGAGCGCACTTTATCTTCCGCTCGTACTGTTGTTTGAGTTCGCCGGAACCCCCGCGCCGATGCCTGCTTCACCGGAAAGTATTGCGGTCAAGCAATATGAGCAGGAAGCGAAACAGTTTCCCGAAGATTATCAGGTCCAGTACAATCTGGGCGTGGCTTATGCCAAAGCGGGCCGGTACGAAGAAGCGGTTACACCTCTAAACAAGGCGGTCGAGCTTAATCCTGCCGAGGCCGAGGCCTACAACTATTTGGGACTGGTCTATGCCAGTTTGCGCCGGTTTGACTATTCAATCTTAAACTCCCAAAAAGCCATTGAGTTAAATCCGGACCTTGTGGACGCGCGCATCAACCTTGTCATTTGCTATGAGAACCTGGGGCGTTACGAGAAAATGATCGAACCGCTCAAATTCATCAATCAAAAACGTCCAAAGGACCCGCACTATTTCTCGCTTTTAGGTTCGGTTCATCATCGTCTCGGAAACTACGAGGAAGCCATTGGGCCGCTTGAGACCGGTATTTCCCTCGACGCCGGGGATTGGGAGAATTTTAAGAAACTGGGGGAATCCTATCTCTTTCTGGGCCGTTACGAAGAGGCTATTGAGCCTCTAAAAATGACTTTGCAAAAAATGCCTAAATTGCCAAAGGTGCATTACAATCTGGGAACGGTTTACGCCAACCTCAAGCAGTGCGAAAACGCCATTGAGCACTTCAATCGGACGATCGAACTGTCACCTGATTTTGCGGAAGGGTACGCCAACCTCGGTTGGTGTTACCAGGCGCTGGGGCAAAAAGAGAAAGCCATAAAAAATTATGAGGCCGCTCTCAAAATCAACCCCGATCTCACTGAGGCTCAGTATAATTTGAACCTGTTATTGGAGAAGCCATGAGCATAAAAAATGCCGTATTGCCGGTTGCGGCAGCCACCTGGAAAGCGCGGAGGTTTTGTGGATGCTTTAAATAAGGAAGCTGTTAACAGGCTCATTTTCGCGCTGGATGTACCGGACCGTCAGGAGGCCGAGCGTTTCATCAAGCTCCTTGATGGCGCGGTCGGGTGTTTCAAGGTGGGGCTGGAGCTGTTTATCAAGGAAGGTCCTGATGTTCTCAAAATGGTGAAGGACCACAGTTCCGCCGACATTTTTCTGGATCTCAAGCTACACGATATTCCGCAAACGGTGCACCGGGCGGTGACCTCTGCCGCTTCGCATGGGGTGCGTTTTATCACGGCCCATTGTGGGGAAGGGGAGGCGATGCTGAAAGCCGCCGTTCAGGCAAGCGGACAGGGGCTTGAAGTCCTCGCGGTCACCGTTCTCACCAGTCTTTCACAACAGGGGCTTTCAGGTCTCGGGTTTCGCGATGGACTGATGTTAAATCAACTGGTGCTGAGCCGCGCCGCGCAGGCGAAAGGAGCCGGATGCGCCGGTGTGGTTTGCTCGGGAGAGGAGGCGGCGGTCATTAGAAAATGCTGCGGCAGTGATTTAAAACTGGTGGTTCCCGCAATTCGCCCCAACTGGAGCGGGGTCGATGGGGACGATCAGAGCCGCATCACAACGCCCAAACAGGCAATAGGAAATGGGGCGGACTTGATCGTCGTCGGCAGGCCCATACGCGATGCCAAAAATCCCAGAGAAGCCGCGGAAAAAGTCCTGGCGGAAATCGGGCAGGCGTTGCAGTCAAAATAATGTCCTCTGTTCTTGTGATAACTCGACGTAACCTTAAGATGGGTTGAAAATTCCATGCAGACGCTGATCGGTTTCTTGCATCTCTTGAGCCTGGCATGCTGGATCGGGGCCATCGTCTTTTTTTCCTTTTTTGCGGCGCCGGCGGTTTTTAAAACGCTGGACCGGCCCCAGGCCGGGGAGCTGGTGGGCGTCCTCTTTCCCCGGTATTACTTTCTCGGCTATATCTGTAGCGGCATTTTACTTTTGACCCTTTTGCTGGGCGCTCAGGTGATCTCGGTCTGGAAGTTGGGTCTTGTCGCGATTATTATTTTAGGAACCTTCACGGCCGGAATGGGGATTCAGCCCAGAGCCCGCAACTTGAAGGCGCAAATAAAATCGGCTGATTCTGAGGCATCGAGAAAACCGCTCGAGGCCCGGTTTCAAACCCTGCATTCGCTTTCGGTCAAACTGAACGCAATGGTCCTGTTCGCGGGTCTTGCACTCTTATGGTTGACGGCAAGGGGCCTGGCACTTTAACTTCATTTCTTTCATTCAAGAGCCGCATGAATATTTTAGGTCTCTCCGCTTTTTATCACGATTCCGCCGCCTGCCTTATTCGCGACGGGGAAATCATCGCCGCCGCCCAGGAAGAACGATTCACCCGCAAACGCCACGATGCCGATTTCCCCAAATGCGCCGTCGATTATTGTTTAGAGGCGGGGGGCATCGAGGTATCTGATCTGGACTATGTCGGGTTTTACGACAAGCCTTTCATCAAGTTCGAACGCATTCTGGAAACCTATCTCAGCATCGCCCCGACAGGCTTGAGGCAGTTTCTATCCGCCATTCCCATTTGGTTGAAAGATAAACTGTGGACGCGGGAAAATATCCGCAAGCACTTGGGTTATTCCGGACCCGTGCTGTTTGCCGAGCATCACGAGTCGCATGCGGCCAGCGCCTTCTATGCGTCGCCGTTTCAGGAGGCGGCGGTGCTGACGATGGACGGAGTGGGAGAGTGGGCCACCAGCAGTATTGGCGTGGGCAGGGGGAGCGAACTGGAATTGATCCAGGAGTTGAGTTTCCCGCATTCCATCGGTCTCCTCTATTCGGCGTTTACCTATTACCTTGGGTTCAAGGTGAACAGCGGCGAGTACAAGGTGATGGGGCTGGCTCCCTACGGTGAGCCTAAGTATGTCGACCGGATCCTCAATCAATTGATCGACCTCAAAGAGGACGGGTCATTCCGCATGGACATGAAGTATTTCAACTACCTCGGCGGCTTGACCATGACCAACGACAAGTTTGCCGATCTTTTTGGCGGCCCCGCGCGAAAATCCGAAACCAAACTCACGCAAAAGGAAATGGACATCGCCGCGTCTTTACAGTCGGCAACCGAGGAGGTGATGCTGCGCATGTCCCGCCATGTCCGCAAGTTGACAGGAATGAAGCACCTGTGCCTCGCAGGCGGCGTGGCTTTGAATTGCGTCGGCAACGGTAAAATTTTAAAGGAGAAGGTGTTTGACGGCATCTGGATTCAACCGGCGGCGGGCGATGCCGGCGGCGCCGCGGGCGTGGCCCTTTGTATCTGGCACAAAATTTTAGGCAATGAAAGAAAGACCAACGGCAAAGACGCGATGAAGGGAAGCTACCTCGGGCCAAATTACGATGCGGAAACCATCAAACGCTATCTGGATGAAAACAACATCCCTTATAGGGAATATGGCGAGCAGGAATTGACTGCAACCGTGGTCGGGCATCTCAAAGACGAAAAGGTGGTGGGCTGGTTTCAGGGGCGCATGGAGTTTGGTCCGCGCGCTTTGGGCGCACGCAGTATCATCGGCGATGCCAGAAGCCCGAATATGCAGTCGACGATGAATCTCAAGATCAAGCACCGTGAGTCGTTCCGTCCGTTCGCGCCAGCGGTTCTGGCGGAAAAAGTGAGCGACTGGTTTGAGATGGATGCCGACAGCCCGTATATGCTGCTGGTGGCTCCGGTCAGGGAAGATAAACGGGTCGCCCTGACCAAAGAGCAGGAACAACTGTTCGGCATTGATCTTTTAAATGTGCCGCGCTCCCAGATTCCCGCCATCACGCATGTGGATTATTCCGCCCGCATTCAAACGGTGCACCGGGAGACCAACCCGAGATACTATGACCTCATCAAAGCCTTCGACGCCGAAACCCAGTGCCCGGTGCTCATCAACACCTCTTTTAACGTGCGGGGCGAGCCGATTGTTTGTACGCCTGAACAGGCCTATAAGTGTTTCATGCGCACGGAAATGGACACGCTGGTGCTGGAGAACATCGTGCTCGACAAAAGTGAGCAACCGGCACTGGAGGGCGATTCCAACTGGCAGGATGAGTTCGAGCTGGATTGATTCCAGTGTCCCTTCCACTCTCTGTTGAATTCATTTAAGGTAGTTTTTCATCCCAAACGTCTGCTAAGGCAACAGGGCATTATGTCCCAACCGGAGAAAAAAAGAGACCACGGGTTTTCCCGGCCTTTCTTCGCAAGAATCCGGATAGGACTGATTTTCCTTGTCGCGGCGGCGGTGTACAGCTATGGCTGGCGGGTGACGGAGATCGACCTTGGGGAACTGGTGCGGGACGTTCATCTGGTGAAGCCTTTGATCCGCGATCTCGTGCAACCGGACCTTTTCACCGCCGAAACCGAATCTTTGACAGCGGAAACCGTCTTTCACCTGGCAAGCGCTGCTCCTTCCCGCCGGTCCGGGACCGATCTTCAAGATAAAAAACCCCGGTTGAACTTATCCTCGCAACAGGGAAACATCGGCGATTCACTAACGGTCAAAGGAATCCATTTTTATCCCAGGCAGTCGGGGCAGTTGATTTGGATCAACTCGATTGAACAGGAATTCCCGCTGGGGACGCTCATCACCGATGCTTCCGGATCGTTCATACAAACGATCGTGGTTCCTGAATCCGCCAGGGGGAGGGAGCAGATCGTGCGTGCGGTTCTCACCTGGAAGACCGGAGAGTGGCGCATGAGTCATACGCTGAGCCTGACGCTGGAAAAAATGACCGAAACCCTGTTCCTGGCGTTGATGGCGACGACCCTGGCGGTTCTGGTAGCGGTGCCACTCAGTTTTCTCGGCGCACGCAATTTAATGACCCGGCATTGGCCGGGAACTGCGGTTTATTATGGGGTCCGCACGCTGTTCAACGTGCTTCGCTCCATCGAGCCTTTGATCATGGCGATCCTGTTTGCGGTGTGGGTGGGCATCGGGCCTTTTGCCGGGGTGATGGCTCTCGGGGTGCATTCGGTCGCGGCTTTGGGAAAACTTTTTTCCGAGCAGATTGAAAGTGTCGACAAAGGCCCGATCGAGGCGATCGAGGCGACTGGCGCGACGCGGATGCAAGTGGTTCTCTATGGCGTTCTGCCGCAGGTGGTGCCGCAGTTTCTGGCACTCGGTTTCTACCGCTGGGACATCAATGTAAGGATGTCCACCATCATCGGCTTTGTCGGCGGCGGTGGTATTGGATTTCTTCTGCAACAGTGGATCAACCTGCTGCAATACAACAAGGCAGGGACGGCGCTCCTGGCGATCGCTTTGGTGGTCATCACTCTCGACACCGCCAGCGCCCGCATCCGCGAAAAAATCATCCGTTGAACTTAGGGCATGAAGAAACGTCTTATTTTCTGGGAGCGATCCGGGTCAGGTCCTTCCGGAAACGCTGAGTCGATTCAGAAAACTTTTTCACCCGGCCCTCGATCATGATTTCCTTGGGATTAAGGGGACGGTCATAATAGCCCCAGTTGGCGTCGGTGTCCTGATTGATGACCGCGCCTTTTAACGAAACTCCGGCGAAAGCGCCTTTACTGCGGGAGTATGAGTAAATTTCTCCTTTGAAGGTCACATCGGTTCCGGCTTCCGCATGGCGGCCCACGGGACCCACTGAGACTCCTATATCTGCGCCCAGGGTGAATTTACTGTTCATCAATCCCTCGATTCCCCGTTGCGACATGACCAGAAGCACGAGATCAATGGCTTCGGCGCCGATCTGGAAACCAACGCCGCCGCCGTAGGTTTTAAGAAAGGCGGGAGGTCCCCAGGTTCCGGTTTTTGGGTCC
>JAJDBE010000075.1 GCA_029261515.1 Nitrospinaceae bacterium
TTGAAACCAAGGGAGCCATGCCGATTCTTGCCCACTTACTCATTAAAACAGAAAAAGAGGGCATCCATATTGAGGCGACGGACCTTGAAATCGGCACCCGCGGCTTTTATCCCGCCAATGTCATTGCCGAAGGGGCGGTGACGCTGAACGCCCGCAAACTGTACGACATTGTCCGCGAACTTCCCGACATGGAAGTGCATATGATCAAGGAGGACAATGAGTGGGTGACGCTTAAATGCGGCAACTCCAAATTCCGCCTGCCCGGACTGCCGGCCTCGGACTTCCCCGCTCTGCCGGAATACAGTGAGGAAAGTTTGATGGAATTCAGTTCTCTGTTGCTCAAGGAAATGATTCGCAAAACTTTTTTTGCCGCCTCGCCGGATGAAACCCGCCAGGCACTCAATGGATTGCTCCTGGAAAAAGAAAACGGCAACGCCAATCTCGTGGGCACCGACGGCCATCGGCTGGCCTGCATCACCCGTCCGGTTTTAAAATCCACCGTTCCGGGAGAGGAAAAACTGAGCTTCCTGCTTCCCAAAAAAGCCCTTTCCGAACTTTTGAAATTGATGGAAGATGAAGACGCCGTCTTCGCGTTTTCGGAAAAGAACAATCATCTGGCCTTTATTCAGGGCAAGCAGGTGATCGTCTCGCGCAAGATCGACGGCAAGTTTCCCAATTACCGGCAGGTGCTGCCGAAAGACAACAACCTGAAGGTCAAAGTCAACCGCGATGACTTGGTCCACGCTCTCAAACGCGTTTCACTGTTAGCGGATGAAAAATCCAAAATGGTCAAGTTTGAAATTCAAAAAGGCAATTTGACTCTGATTTCGGACAATTCCGATTTGGGCGCCGCCAGGGAAGAAGTCCCGGTGATCTACGATGGCGAGGAGGTTGCGGTGGGGCTGAACGCAAAATACGTTCTCGATATTCTAAACGTCATCGAAGATCAGGAGATCGTTCTCAATCTCAAAGACTCGAATCATTCCTGCCTGATCAGTGTGGAAAACGACAAGGACTATCTCAGCATTGTGATGCCGATGCGGATTTAGTCCCACCAGTGGGATTAAATCTCCATACTGGCCACGCGTTTTAAAGGAAAATTCTTGCCGAATACCCCGTCCGCTTGCAGCGGGGTCGTTTAATCCGTATCTCGGTCACAAGTCAAAAAACTGATCCAGTTTTTTATCGCTGCGCGGCATTTTCCCGGTCACACCTTCCCAGACCTCTTTGGTTTCCATACAGAGATAGATATTTAAATCATCCGAATAGGTTTTGATGAGCCGGCGCAACGTGTCATACGCCTCGTTCCTCAAAGGCCTGAAGTAGCGGAACTTGCCATCCTTGCTTGGCACATGTTCGCTGTTGAAAAGACGCGTTTGAGGATGCCGGTCCTTGATGATCTGCTTCAGGTTGGAGCGGTAACGGAAACTGCCAAGACTGATCCATTCGATTTGTGAAGGCGCAATGACCTGAAACAAATCCTGGATCAATTCTTGATAAGCCGTCTCCCAGCCGGGGAAGAGAATGATGGGGTCGAAGTGAAATCCGACACGGTATCCCTTTTCCTGGCACAGGCGGGCCGCTTCCAGGCGTTGATGGAGCGAAGGCGTGCCTTTCTCTTCAAAATCGACAATCGACTTGGGATTGAGCGACCAGGACACGATGACGTTGTTCGTCTCCGGTTGCTTTAATAACCCAGCCACCTGATCCGATTTGGTTTTCAGTTCCAGCACGGCATTGGTCTTCTGATTGAAGAAAGGGATCAACTGGTCGGAATAAGGAAGGACCGCTTCAAGAGCCAGGCTGTCGGTCAGCTCTCCGGTCCCCACCCGGAACATGCGCTCCGGATAAGCGGTGAACACTTCGTCCAGTTCGCCAATCAAATCCTCAACGTTGACATAGGCCACCAGCAGTGGATTGTTTTCCAGAAACCCCTGCAGGAAACAGTACGAACAATCGTAAATGCAGTTCTTAAGCAGGTTGACGACGTAATAGTTGCAGCACACCATCCCCGGACTGATGCCGGGACATTTTTTGAGAAAAGACCCTTTAAAGCGCGATAAGAGCAGTTGCCGTTTGCCCGCCCCAAAGACATCGGCAGAGGTTTTACGGATTTCTTCGGTGACCGAACGGCTTTCCTCAATCCGGTGAACAGGGATATGCGGGTAGCGTTCAAGTGTCTGGCGAGTGATGGAAAAGTCTTCCGCGTCAGGTTCAATGTAGATGGCTTCTGGTTCGAAACTCACGTAAAGTCCAAAAAATCAAAAAGTTCGGGTTGTGTCACGGCGTTCTATCTGCGATAATCTTAGAGCTTGAATTTTAGTACGAAAACCCGCACAGAACAAGCGATGTGTTTGTTTCTACGGGAACTCTCCTGCCAGCATGAACCGGATTAAAATCGCGAAATAACCCATTTATCAACTCCTGATGAAGAGAAGGAGCGTATGAACAGTCCTTATTATTTAAAAGAACAGAGGCTATTGCCGAAAAGAAAATCTCCTGTGAAAGCCTGGTTTCGCCTGTTTGTCCTGCTTTCTCTGAGTTTGAACGTCTATTTCATCTTTTTCCAGAGCGATCCCCCGGAACTGGCGCAGGTACAGGAGCAGGCAGAAGAAATCACTCTGGAAGCAGATGTTGCCGCAAATAGCGAGCCGGTTATTCCAGAGACGGTAGTGGAAATAAATGACTTTCAAGAGTTGGAACAACCTCTGCCACCGCAGCCGCAGATCACCCGCGTGGCGTTTTCTCCGCCAAAAGAGATCAACGGGCAGGAGGCGCTTGGCTTGCAATTTAAAATCCGCAACTCTCTCACGTTCAGCATCTGCAATGAAATGACGCGTGAGGAAGGCTGTGAGCAGATGTCCGCTTACATGAGCCGCCTGTTGTCGTGGTTTTTCGATATCAACAAAGACATGCGCAATGGCGATCCGGTGAGGCTGGTGTTTCAGAAAACCGACGATGATTCGCGCTTTCAGGTTTTAAAGCTGGTGTATGAAAGCCAGTATTTTAAAAAGGTGTTTGAAGCCAATTATTTCACCCGTGGCGACAGCGGATTGGGTTCTTATTACGATGCTGAAGGCGTGGAGATCGCCAAACGGATTGTGGATCGGTTCGCCCCGGTGCGGGATTATCATGAAATCACGTCTCTTCCCGGCGACTATCGTGCGGGTCCTGTCGGGCATGAAGGAACCGATTTTAAGACGGCCGTGGGAACGCCGGTTTACGCCAGTTTTGAAGGCCGGGTCACCCGGATTAACTGGAATGTGCGCGCAAACGGCTATTGCGTGGAGCTCGATCATCCCGCCGAAGGTGTCAAAACCCTTTACCTGCATCTCAGTGATGTGCTCGTCAAACCGAATCAGTTTGTCAAGCAGGGGGAAAAAATCGCGGAAACCGGCAACACCGGCAGGACGTTCGCGCCGCACCTGCACTATGAAATCAAAAGCCGGGACAGCCGGCGCATCGTTTATAACCCGTTCAATTTTAAACATATGAAATCTTATTACGGCAAGGTCTCTGCAGGAGAATTGGGCAAATTTAAAACGACTGTGCGTCTTTATGATTCAATTTTGCAAAATGGATGAAGGTTTTTGAGGCAGGATTTGCGTATAATATCCTCCGAAACGATATGCAGTTCAACCCTTGTCAAACATCCAGCAGTTCTCAATTCCGGTGAGCAAGATCCCCCCCCGTAGACGAAAAAAAAAGAAAACCCTGCGCATCCGCTTAGGCAAAATCCTGTTCGATCTGGTACTGCTGTTCCTGACGGTGACGGTGGTTCCCGTTCTCATCTATGGCGTGACCGACCCCTCCACCACGGCGCTGATGTGGATCCGCTGGGCGGAAAACGATCAAAGCGACCGCTACCCGCGCGCACTCAAACACTGGGTGCCGCTCGAACGCATCTCTCCGCATTTGCTGAAGGCGGTCATTGCCGGTGAAGATCAAAAGTTTTTTCAACACAATGGATTCGACTGGCAGGCGATCGAATCCGCCATCAAAATCAATCTCACCACCGACCGCACCATCGGCGCCAGCACCATCTCCATGCAGACTTCGCGCAATGCGTTTTTGTGGCAGGGCCGAAATTTTCTGCGTAAAGGTCTGGAAACGTATTTCACCGTTCTCATAGAAAACCTGTGGTCGAAAAAACGCATTCTGGAAGTGTATTTGAACATCATCGAGTGGGGCAAGGGAGTATATGGATGCGAGGCGGCGTCGCGGTATTATTTCAACCGTTCCGCGAGAGACCTATCGCCGGTGGAGGCGGCCTGGCTGGCGGCGGTGTTGCCCAATCCCAGAGCCTGGTCCATCCGCCACCCGCAAAAACATGTGGAACAGCGTCAGGCGCGGATTCTCAGCGTCATGAATAAAACCTCACTGCCACGCCTTGGTTGATTTTCTCCGTAATTTATTGCACCTTGAGGGTTTCCCCAACTCCATTTCAGGCTGAGTGCGTGTGATTAAAATTCCCATATCAAAAACTCATCAGGAAAAAATTCGTAAGGGATACCCCTGGGTGTTTCATTACCAGATTCTCGATAAAACGGTGCAGGGAAAAGCCGGGGATCTGGGAGTCATTTACAACTCCCGCAATAAATTTCTCGCCATTGGCTTGTACGATCCTTTTTCCGACGTCCGCTTACGGATCATCAAAACGGGAACCCCAGAGGAGATCGACGCCGCGTTTTTTGCCGGGCGTTTGCAAAAAGCGCTGACGATTCGACTTTCGCTGGAAGGAGGGGGTACGACCGGGTACCGCGTGATCCACGGCGAGAACGATGGGTTTCCTGGCCTGGTTCTCGACCGCTATGGGGATACAGGGGTTTTGAAACTCTACACTGCCGCCTGGCTGCCTTATCTGGAGTCTTTGCTTGCGTTGTTTGAAGATAAACTTCCGCTTGCGCGTTGCGTACTTCGTTTGAGTCGCAATGCACGCAGTCCCGCTGAAGAGAACAGTTCTTTTCGGGAAGGCCAGGTGCTTTACGGGCCGCCTTTAACATCATCAGTGCGTTTCAAAGAGAACGACCTGCTCTTTGAGGCGGATGTTTTTCACGGGCAGAAGACCGGTTTTTTTCTGGATCAACGCGACAACCGCCAGCATATTCGAATCCTGGCGCGAGATAAATCCGTCCTCAATGTTTTCAGTTATACGGGAGGGTTTTCAGTGTACGCGCTTGCCGGAGGGTGCCGCTCGGTTGTGGAAATCGACGCCAGCCCGTATGCGCTTGCGACTTCGCAGCGTATTCTCGAACTGAATTTCCCCAAGAAGCGGCTTAAGTCGGGAGACGTTAGACAATTGCAGGGGGACGCATTCCAATTGTTAAAGGAACTGGAGGATAAAAATGAACAGTTTGATCTTGTCATCCTCGACCCTCCTGCATTTGCCATAAAAAAGCAACAAAAGGCCAAAGCGTTGGCGGCTTACCGGAGGCTGGCGGAAGCGGGAGCCAGGTTGACCCAAAATGGCGGTCTTCTGTTTGCGGCGTCTTGTTCAGCCCACGTTTCTCGGGATGAATTTTTCAGGGCTGTGCATGCGGGAGTGGAAGCTTCGGGAAAACATTGCGAGGAGGACTCCAGAACCGGTCATGCGATTGACCATCCGATCGCATTTAAAGAGGGGGAGTATCTAAAGGGGATTTATCTCAGGATTGATTAAGCGGTCAAATAGTCAGGGAGTTAGGGCCAAGTGATTGATAAAAAAAGTTTTTGAGCGCTGAAACAAATAAGTCCAAAATCGGGATTTGCTTTAAAGAGGCTTGATTAAAAAATAAAGTTAAAATTGAAAAAAACTTCCAGCTACTTTTTAGCTTAAGCTCGTTTTCTAGCTTTTGCTTTTTTCTTTTTCGCTTTTGCTTTTTTCTTTGTTGCTTTTTTCTTTGTTGCTTTTTTCTTCGCTACTTTTCTCTTAGCAACTTTCTTTTTTGCAACTTTTCTTTTTGCTGTTTTTTTCTTTGTTGCTTTTTTCTTCGTGGTTTTCTTTTTAGCTTTGGTTTTTGCTTTTGCTCTCTTCTTGGTTGCCATCAAGATCTCCTTTTTCGCCTCTTTATCCCCATCAGGCATCTGCTTCAGCGCTCAAATGGTTATTAAAATATTTTATTCCATACACACTTAATTTCAAGAAAATATTGACATTAAAACCCCTTTTAAGTTATGGGAAGAGATGGGTATTGTGGGAATGAGAAGTTTTTGGTCCGTACGTCAAATTTGTCTTGCAGAGAAAACCCGCGAAAATACGGGCTAATCTTCATGTCGAAGAGGGAAATTGAGATAGAAAGAGTTCGGCGAGGAAATGGGCTGGAAATTTTGAGATAGGAATCTTTTTTTTTAAATTTTACAGAAAAACTTGTTATGAAGGTTGCTATTCGTTCGATTTTAGATAATTTGTTAAAAGAAAAGCCAGGGCTGATTCACGCGTTCAGCCCCAGAAGTTTCAGTTGTGAAGACGGTAGCACAGCGGAGTTGAGCTTTGCATCGACAAGTGATGCAAAGGATTTTCTCTGTCACAAGAAATGGTTTTTACATTCCGTCGGGATTGCTGGGGATGCGGTGTATCGGGTCAACCAGGTGCACGGCGACCAGGTTCATGTGCTCGACGACCCTTTGATTTCGGAATCACAGGTAGCGACTCTTGACGCCGATGCCATTATCACAAAACTGGTGAATAAACCGATCGCGGTGCTGACAGCGGATTGCATCCCGGTGGTGATCTATGATCCGCGATGTCAGGTGACTGGTGTCGTCCATGCCGGCAGAAAGGGAACGTCACTGAATATCCTTTGCAAAACTCTCAAGGCAATGAAAGAGGTTTTCGGTTGCCGCCCACAGGATATGATTGTCGGCATGGGGCCTGGAATCGGGCCCTGTTGCTATGAAGTGGATGCGTCCTGCAT
>JAJDBE010000076.1 GCA_029261515.1 Nitrospinaceae bacterium
GCGCTCTGCCATTAATAGACTGGTTGGTCGACGCAACGAGACTTTCCAGTCAGGAATTGTTTTCCCAAGCGGCAAATCGTCCGGTCGGCGATTCCCTGAGCTTTTGGGAAATGGCGTATTTAATTCTGGTCGTACCCGTAATCCAGCAATTTTTTCTAACTGGATTTATTTCCCGAACGCTGTTTGCAAAATTTCCACCCTTGAATGCCGTATGTCTTTCCACCCTGATTTTTACATTGGCGCATTTCAATCTACACATGGGAACTTTGTTGCTTGGAGCGATCTCCGTCTGTCTTTTTTACGCCACTCGATCTATTTACGCCCCTCTATTTTTTCATATAGGATGCGCCGTGAGCTGGATCCTCTTAATCAAGGTTTATCCCCGCCTGATAACCATATTTATTTTTCTTTTTTAAAATTTAAACTTTTCAACTTGGCCTTAAATGTTAAGTCTAATTTTTTCAATATTTTATAAAAATACTTGGAATATTTTTGATTTGACAATGATCTACTAAATTAATTATGATAATTATTATCACCAATTAATTTCTACAGGTCTTGTTGGATCATGAAG
The DNA here is from genome assembly GCA_029261515.1 of Nitrospinaceae bacterium. Taxonomy (GTDB): domain Bacteria; phylum Nitrospinota; class Nitrospinia; order Nitrospinales; family VA-1; genus JAJDBE01. The sequence goes on from JAJDBE010000076.1 coordinate 575, forward strand.
TCCCCGGTTGTGGAGCAGGATGAAATTATTTGCCAGTGTTTCCAGGTCAAGGAAAGCGTCATCCGCGCCGCGATAGAAGCCAACAATCTCACCCGGATTGAACAAGTCACCCAATCCTGCGAGGCGGGCGGCGGTTGCCACTCCTGCCACATCCTCATTCAACTGTTCATAGATCAGCACAGACGCCTGTCCCATCCCATGGAAGAGTTGGTGAGCGAGCACGCTAAAAAAGTCAGTAAAAAAGGAATCCTGAGCCGCTTCTTTGCAAAATTCGCCGGCAATGGAAACCAGCATTAGCCCTCCCCTATTCTCTCCCCCTCCGCCGAACCGTTTTTTCTTTTTTGCCTTCCCATAACAAGTTAAACTTCCAATCGCATACCGTTATTCATAATCGAACCTGAAATACAGGGGCCGTTTTGAGCGCGTCGCGTAAAAACAAATCCAATATAAAAAAAGGCGTCGCCTATTTCGATTGCTCCTCCGGGATCAGCGGAGACATGATCCTGGGCGCCTTGCTCGACCTGGGCGTGGACATAAAAAAAATCCGCGCGGGATTGGCTAAACTCGACCTCAAAGGTTATCAGCTAAAATCGCGGATCGTGAAACGCGGGATGATATCCGGCGTCAAGGTGGACGTTGCGACGCCTAAAAAGAAATCCGGCGATCATCATCGCCATTCCCACCGGGCGTATTCGGATATCAAAAAGCTCATCAACGATTCCGCCCTTTCGCCCGCCGTAAAATCCCACGCCGACAAGGTATTTCATAATATCGCCCGAGTCGAGGCGGCCATCCACCGCGTCCCGGTTTCCAAAATTCATTTTCACGAAGTGGGAGCCGTCGATTCCATCGTCGATATCGTGGGCGGCGTGTTGGGACTGGAGCTTTTGGGCGTGGACGAAATTCACGCCTCGTCGATCAATACCGGAGAGGGAACGGTGCAATGCGACCACGGGTTAATGTCCGTCCCCGCTCCCGCAACGCTGAAACTGCTGGAAGGCGTCCCCTGTTACTCCAGCGGCGAAAAACAGGAATTGGCGACGCCGACGGGGGTCGCCATGATCGCGCATTTCGCAAAAAGCTTTGGCTCCATGCCGGAGATGACGGTATTGAAATCCGGCTACGGAGCGGGGACGTATATCACGGAAAAATCCCCCAACCTCCTGCGAATCATCGTTGGTGAAACGGAGGGCGGCGGCGGAACCGAGTCCATGTACATGGTGGAAACCAACATCGACGACATGAACCCGGAGCTTTACGAACACGTGATGGACGAATTGTTTGCGCTGGGCGCCGCCGACGTTTTTTTCGCGCCCATACAGATGAAAAAGAATCGCCCGGCGACCCAGGTCAGCGTTCTGGTTTCCGGTAAACTGCGCGACCGCGCGATTGAAACCCTGCTGGCCGAAACCTCAACCTTTGGCGTGCGCAGTTACCGCGTCGACCGAACCATACTGGAACGCGAACAACGAAAAATAAAAACTCCGCTGGGAACGGTAACGGTAAAGGTAGGAATGAGGGACGGGCGCGTCCTGCACACGACCCCGGAATACGAGGATTGCAAAAAAATTGCCCGCAAGAAAAACCTTCCCCTAAAAAAAGTCTACGAGGAAGTTTTGAGGGAGGAGGTCAAAAAAAAACAGTTTCCAGGGAGGAGGTCAACCCCATAGCTCAATATTATTTGATCCAACTACAACGTGCATGAGTAATTCGACTTTGTGGATCTTTTGTATTGTAATCAACCCTGCTTTCATTGAAAAAAAGGACAGGGTTAGATAAATCTTTTAAATAAAGAGTATAAATTTCAAAGCTATCAGGAAACGCCAAGGTAAATGAAAATACCTGATTAATAGGATCAGAATGTACTTGAGGGGCTATTGTAGACTTTTTAGCATTTATTCCACTCCAAACGACATTCCAAATTAATCCTCCTGCTATACTCTCAATCAATATAGTTTGAGGAAACGTTACATTTCTTTGAATTAATTCCCCCTTTAAATAGGTAAATGAGGACCCTTTTAAATTAAAACATTGTAGTTTAATGCTATCTGTGGACTCAACTAAACGGTGCATCTGCGGGTTGAATCCACGATTACCAGCAAACGCAAAAATGGGGTTAAATAAATTTAGGTTCATGACTAGTTAACGGCCTTCAAAAAGGTCTAAAATACAGTCATGACGCGGGAAAAACGAGTTTTACAGCGCGCCCGAATTTCGACCAAGAAATTCAGGCAAATTTTGAAGTATTTTTCACTCGATATTGAGGCGACTAAGATTGCCCAATTGACCAGTTTGAACCGGAACACCATTAACAAATATTTACGATTAACAAGAAAAAGAATAGCCGAAGAGTGTGAACTGGAATCTCCGTTTTCTGGAGAGATCGAAGTTGATGAAAGTTTTTTTGGAGCCCGCCGAACTAAAGGAAAAAGAGGGCGCGGGGCTTCCGGTAAAACCATCGTATTCGGGTTGCTCAAACGTAAAGGCAAAGTATACACAAAGGTAATTCCTAACTGCTCCAGGGCCACGCTACAAGCTGTGATCCGGGGTAAAGTGGATATTGAAAGCACCATCCATTCTGATGGGTGGAGAGGTTACAATGGCCTCGTTGACCTGGGCTATAAAAAACACTATAGAGTGCAACATGGAAATGATGAGTTCGCTAATGAAACGTCTCACATTAATGGTATCGAAAACTTTTGGGGCATCGCCAAAATGCGCCTTGCGAAGTTCCGAGGTTTGTCCAAATCTACTTTTTATTTGCATCTTAAAGAGTGTGAGTTTAGGTTCAATCATAGAGACAAAAACCTCTATAATTTATTACTGAAAATTATCAAAAAACGACCACTTAACTAGTCATGAACCTTATTTTAATGTATGCAAAAAATAAGTCTGATTGGGTTCCAAATAAACTCTATACCAAGCGGGATAGAAATAAAAGGTACAATCAATATATTGTTAATAAAAATGAACCATATAAAAAATGGCAAATTATTACACTAAATAAAGCTTTTGCACACTTCTTGGGTGTCAATGTTAGCGAATTAAGAAAGATGGAAAATATTGATGAACAGTTAGATGAGTTTGTTTTAAATAATTCAGAAAATGTAATCCAATTGGCTCGCCCCAGTTATAATGCCGTTAGTGCCGAAGCGCGTAAAGCAATAGACCGGTCGAAAGAAAACCCCAAAGAAATATATTTTTTGGGACGCGATAATTATTCTGACATGTATTTTATAAGAGGAGAGCGGATTTTATTTTATTCAGATACACTCAAGCCGATTGATGGTGAGAACGTACCTGGAGAACCTTTGACCAACTTATGGGATGATATTCCATCCCATAACCTCCACAATGAAGGGGCAGTTGAATTCCCAAAAGGTAAAAAGCCTGAGGCTTTAATTCAAAGATGTATTAATTTGTCCACTAATAAGCCTGAAGATATAGTATTAGATTCTTTCGCAGGTTCTGGTACCACTGGCGCAGTAGCCCACAAAATGGGCCGTCGGTGGATCATGGTAGAGCTTGGTGAGCATTGTCATTCTCATATTATTCCTCGATTGAAAAATATTGTGAAAGGAGAAGACCAGAGCGGTATTTCCAAGGCAGTGAATTGGAAAGGTGGCGGTGGATTCCGCTATTACCGTCTTGCGCCCTCCTTATTGGAGAAAGATAAATGGGAAAACTGGGTCATCAGTAAAAAATATAACGCGGCTCAACTGGCTGAAGCCATTTGCAAGCTTGAAGGGTTCACTTATGCTCCTAGTGATAGCCTTTACTGGCAACATGGGCATTCCACTGAAACCGATTTTATTTATGTGACCACACAGAATTTTAATCACGGCCAGTTACAGCAATTGAGCGATGAAGTAGGAGAAGCGCGAAGCCTGTTGGTTCTTTGTTCAGCCTTTCGAGTCAAAGCAGACCGTTACCCGAACCTGACCATCAAAAAAATTCCCCGTGCGGTTTTGAGCAAATGTGAATGGGGCCATGATGATTATTCTCTTAACGTGGAAAACCTGCCGGATGCTCCTCCCGAACCCTCCCCAGAAACCATGGCCCGAAAACGCAAGTCACCAAAAGGCCAGCAGGACCTCTTTTCAAAAGAGGAGGAGAGGGCATGAATAAGCACGTCAATTCCATTTCAGGCCGCCTTTCCCTGCGTCCCCCTCAACGGCAGTCTTTGGAAATCCTTCACCGGATCACGGAAATTGTGCCGCCTTATAAGGACCCGGATTTAAAGGCGGCCTTGGAAATTATTAAATCCGAATATCCCACGGTGGCAGAATTTGAGCGAGAATTTCCCTCGCTCTGTTTCGCCTTGGCTACGGGTGTTGGCAAGACCCGTTTAATGGGAGCTTTCATCAGTTATCTCCACCTGGCCCACGGAATGAACAATTTCTTTGTGCTGGCTCCCAATCTGACCATCTACAACAAATTGATTGCCGACTTCACTCCCAACACTTCCAAATATGTTTTTAAGGGTATCGCGGAGTTTGCCGTGAACGCTCCCGCCATCATCACGGGGGACAATTATGAATCCCAGGTTGTTACACAAGTGGATGCGTTTGTACGTTGCACGGTGAATATCTTCAATATCTCAAAAATCAATTCCGAAGTCAGAGGTGGGAAATCCCCCCGGATCAAACGCCTGTCTGAATACGTTGGAGAAAGCTATTTTGATTATCTGGCCGGTTTGGATGATCTTGTTTTATTGATGGATGAGTCTCACCGTTACCGTGCTTCGGCGGGCGTCCGGGCGATCAATGAACTAAAACCGGTTTTAGGGTTGGAACTGACCGCTACTCCTTTTGTGGAGACTTCACGCGGTCCCGTTCCTTTTAAAAATGTTATTTACGATTATCCTTTAGGCCGGGCAATGGAAGATGGGTTTGTAAAAGAACCCGCCGTTGTTACGCGAAAGGATTTCAGCCCTGCTGGGAAAACCCAGGAACAGATCGAAACCATAAAGCTGGAGGATGGTATTCGCCTACATGAAAGCGTGAAGGTGGAACTCGAGACCTATGCCCGTGAAACCGGCAACCGGATTGTAAAGCCTTTTGTTTTGATCATTGCGCGGGACACAACCCATGCCGCCCAACTATTGCAACTGATCCAGTCCGATAGCTTTTTTGAAGGCCGATACAGGGAGCGAGTTATACAGGTCGATTCCAGCCAGACCGGAGCCGCCGAGGAGGAAATGATTCAGCGTCTTTTGGCCGTGGAAAGTACGGATGAACCAACAGAAATCGTTATTCACGTCAATATGCTGAAAGAAGGCTGGGACGTGACCAACCTGTATACCATTGTGCCCTTGCGAGCGGCGAATGCGCGGACATTGATCGAACAATCCATCGGGCGTGGATTGCGGTTGCCCTATGGAAGGCGTACCGGTGTTGGAGCGGTGGATCGGTTAAATATCGTGGCCCATGATAAGTTTCAGGAAATTGTAGACGAAGCCAACAAGCCGGACTCACAAATTCATTTAAAGCAATTAATCATTGAGGGTGAAGAGCTGGAGCAAAAAACAGTCACCGTGGTTTCTCAATCAAATCTAGCTTCCTCACTTGGGATAAAGCCCTCCAATGTGACTTCCAGCACTCAGGTTCCTACTTCCCAGTCAGAACCATTTTTTAAAACTCATGGGGAACAAAGAGTGGCTCAGATTGCATATGATGTTATTCGTAAACTGGAAAATGAACCAGGAAAAGTTCCTCAAATTAATTATTTGCAGAAGAAGGATATTCAGGCGCAAATTGTGAATGAAGTAGCTCTCCTATACACACCCGCCCAAATGGAATTGGAAGGAATTGCAGAGAAGCCGAATATGGCGGCCATTGTGGCCAAAACCACGGAGCTTTTAATCCAAGGGACTATTGATATTCCCAGGATCATCGTGGTTCCCAAAGGTGAAGTAAAATCAGGATTCAAACCCTTCGAACTTGACCTGGCCTCTTTAAACTACCCGCCCCCGTCAGAGGATCTGTGGGTTCAGATGTTGCGGACAGGAGAGCGCGAAATTCTTGGATTATCTGGAGGAGGAATTGAAGAAGATCGGCTGGAGAATTATGTCGTAAGAGGCCTCATAGATTTTGATGATATATCTTATGATGACCATGCCGACCTTCTATACGAATTGGCCGGACAAGTCGTAGGACATTTTAAGGGTTATCTTGACGAGGAGGGAACGAGCAAGGTCTTACGGTATTGGGAAAAAGATTTGAGCCGATTTATTCATGCCCAGATGCAGGATCATTTCTGGGAGGAGTCGGCTGGCTATGATGTTAAAGTCAGCAAGGGATTTTGTGAATTAAAGCAAAGCGCGTATACCATTCGGGAGGATAATCCTCCATTGGACTTTCGTCAATCTCCCCAGGATAAAAGTAACATGGCGAAATATCTTTTTGGCGGGTTTAAAAAATGCCTTTATCCGGTTCAGAAATTCGATTCGGATTCAGAACGTCAACTTTCGATTATTTTGGAACGGGAAGCGTTGAAATGGTTCAAACCCGCCATAGGTCAGTTCCAGGTTTATTACAAATTGGGCGCAAATCATCTGGAATACCAGCCGGATTTTGTAGCAGAAACAGAAGATTGCATTTATATGCTGGAACCCAAAGCCCGAAATCAAATGGAAGATCCAATCGTGCTGGCCAAGAAGGAATCCGCCTCTATTTGGTGCCAACAGGCCTCAGACTTCGTCAAGGGGCATGATGGTAAGCCGTGGAAATATATCCTCATTCCCCATGACGCCATAGCGGAAAATATGACTTTGGATGGTTTGGAAAAACAGTTTGCTAGCGGTAGGAAGGAAAAATCCCCGAAAACAAAATTGAAATCTTACAGGCCTGGTCGGTAGCTCCCTTTGAGTGGGGCGAACTTCACGGTTTTCCGCCCAAAGAATCGGACTAATACTTTTCTTATAAATCCCTTTAAAACATTCATT
>JAJDBE010000077.1 GCA_029261515.1 Nitrospinaceae bacterium
TTAGGGCTTCATCATCCTCTGGTGGCAAAGTACTTGAATTACCTTGGCCGGCATTACGGCACCAAGGGCAACACCGCAAAAGCCGAACTGTTTTATGTGCGGTCTTTGCAGATCAGAGAGGACGTCTTCGGTCCCGAACATCCTCATGTGGCGGATTCGCTCAGCCGCTTGGCTTCGCTCTATGAAGATATGGAAGATTTCACCCGATCTGAATCTTTACACCAGCGCGCCAACAAGATCTATGGCAAGGAGATGCGCGAGGAACATCCGGCTGAAGCAGTTGCATGTTGAGGCCGGTGTTTCCGCTCCAAATCATGGATTCAATCAAATTAAACAAGGAGAGGCTTTAATAAGCTCTCCTGAAGACAGCGGTCACCGTAGCACCTGCAAAAATCACTTCGTCCGGCAGTCAAAAAATAAAACGCTGCATACCCGGCATGAACTTCAAAACCTCTGAATAGAAATCCTCCCTGTTTCCCAACCTGCTCGCAAAACAACCGCGACAAGTTCATTGACCCGCGCTGAAAATTGCGTCACCCGAATTAAAAATTTTTAATCCTATTTCAGTAGCCCGTGACCGGTTTGGCATCATATTATTAGTTAAGAGAGAAAAAACATGGAACCCGTTCTGCGGCAGCTGTAAGGATTTTTATATGTCTATTCGGGCAAGTAAAAAAATAAACCAAAATAAACTGGTCAAGATATTGAACCTTCTGGAAAGCCCCATGGATGGGGAAGTACTGGCCGCCGCCAAGTCCGCGATCCGCTATTTAAAAACTCACGGTTCTTCCTGGCAGGAAGTGATACATCCCGCAGACGACTTCACGACCGGGAACCCGAATGCAAAGGAATTTATCGAATTAAAAGATTCGGAGGTTTTGAAACGCACCGAAAAGGCCCGGCTGATTTTGGTAAAACTGACCAACGGATACAGCGAAAAAATCTGGTTCCCCTGCTCCACCCTGCGGGAAAAAGACGGGAAAATTTATGCGTCCCGGTGGATTTTGCTGCAAAAAGAAAAAAAATTGTCCGAAGAAGGGACCCTGCAACACATCCAGGTGGTTCAAAATTGATTGCAAGTGAAAAACTAGAGCGTCCCTATGCCCAAAAATTTAACAACCCATCCCGCCGCCCAAATGTCAATGCAATGGCGAGACCGATAAAGAGAACCACAAGCTCGGCAGTCCCCTTAAAAAATTCGCTTTCGTGGACATTGCAGCTTAAAATTCGTGTTTGTCTTCAACTCAGCCCGTCATTGTTTTTTTAGTAGAACAATCGTCGCAACGATTTCGTTCAGAGCCTGCATGCCTTCTGCAAGGACAGCTGCAGGGGTTTCTTTATCCACCCGCAGTAAAAAAAACAAAAACTCGTGGTCGAGTCGAATGCCCCGCATCGCCCAGACAGCATCGGCGCCGGTCCATTTAAGTCCGGGAACCTCGCCAATACGGGGGAAATTCTCAATCGTAATAACAGGGCGCCGAGCAGTTTTAGGCCGATGAAAATCCGGGAAGCGTTCAAAGTAGGCCTTGATCAAATTATTCTGAAAATCGCTATCGGTTTTAATCCCCCCTTCTTTCAACAAATCAAGCAGCTCTCTTTCCCACGCCGTTGCGGCCAGAAGGATCATGTCATGTGTCTTGTGGCGAAATCCGATGTCCATATCGAAAATCAATTTTTCCAGTATTTTGGGAGGAAGAGACGGCAGGACATCCAAATCTTCTATTGGGTTGCCTTTCTCGTCGACGGTGCGACGATAGGCCCGTCTGGGCTTTTTCTTAACCAGCAAATAACCAAAATCTCTTTCATAAACCCACGCGTCCTCATCCACCGGCCAGTCCGGCCCGGGAATGACGAATTGGTACCCCTTGCTTGCCTCGATAAAGGTATCTCCGGCAATTCTTTGAGTCGCGCAGTTGGAAAAAAGAACCAGCGTGGCGCACCACGCAAGAACCCAAATACTTGTGCGCCTACAACTGCGGTTCATAAAAAATGACCACTCTGCAAGCTTCTATCGTGGAGAAATAGAGACATAGTTTTAAATTTGAAGGGATTCACGGCTTATCCACCGACGATTTGAATCATACCAGCGTCCAGGGAAATCACAAGGATCCTGGTCACAAGCATCGGCTGATTGCCCCTGGCCAAAGGAGTGAGTGAAAACCATTAAAAAATGGGAGGTTTCTGCCTCACTCCGATTTTAGGACAAAAGATACGCAAAGAATGCATCGTCAGGCATCCTACCTATACCCCCATAAACCATTAAATTTTTTGACTTTATCAATATATTTCGTTAACCTATAATGTAAATTATAGGCCTTGAAAATGAGACCCCTGGAACTTAGAAGCCCCTGGGGGATACATCTATGACAGACAAGTTTAACGTTTCCCCAAAACCATTCGTGAACTCTATTTTAATTTTTGATAAGAACGGGGTGGTGGAATCCTGTAACGCGGTGACCGAGCAGATGTTCGGATACGAATCCACCGAAATCGTGGGCGGAAATTGTTCCCTTTTAATCTCCGCAACCAAGGAGGAAGAGATCGCCTTTCCCATCGATCTTAGTCGTGAGCTTTTGGGGAAAAGAAAAGACGGTTCCACCTTCTTACTGGATGTACAAATCAGCGAAATGACGGTCAACGGGCAACAAAAGTCCGTGGGAATTTTCCGGGACAAAAATGAAAAGAAGGGAATGGAAAAAGAATTAAACAGAGCGTTTCAAACCCTGGAAAACAGAGTGATGGACCGGACCGCCGAGTTGGTAGCAGCCAACAAAAAACTGGCGGCATTCAACAAGGACATGGACGATTTTTCTTATATGGTTTCGCACGAACTTAAAGCCCCTTTAAGAGGCATTTACAACTATTCGTATTTTTTAAAAAAAGATTATTATTCCATCGTGGAAGAGCCGGGACGCCGCCATATCGATTCTCTGGTGCGTTTATCAAAGCGCATGGAACATTTGATCAACGGTATTCTCAAATATTCAAGGCTCGGAAGAATGGAAATCACCCGGGTTCCCGCGGACATGAACCAGATTGTAAACGAAGCGAAAGAATCCTTGTACAGTCTGCTAAAAGAAAATAAGGCCACGGTAACTGTCCCGCGTCCTCTTCCCATCGCAGAATGCGACCCTGCGGGCGTACAGGAAGTGCTGCGCCACTTGATAACCAACGCCATCGTTTACAATGATAAAACAGATAAAACAGTCGAAATAGGCTACAAAGAACATTCGGGGCCACAATGCGAACAGACACTTCCCGAGGAGTTACAAAAATCAAAATGGATGGAAAACAATCCCTTCACTTTTTATGTAAAAGATAACGGAATCGGCATCGAGGAAAAATATCTGGAATCCATATTCACCCTATTCAAACGCCTGCACGGAAAAGATCAATATGGCGGCGGCCTGGGTGTGGGACTTGCCATTGCGCAAAAAATCATGGGTCGTCAGCATGGAACTCTGTGGGCGGAATCCACACTGGGAGAGGGAACCACCATTTACTTCACCCTTCCGAGAGTAAAAAGATTCGTATTAAAAATCACCCCGAAAGCAGAACCTGTGACAGCGGAAGGGAAACATGAAAACTGACAATACCCCCACTTTAAAGGTTCTGATCGTAGACGATAACCCGGACGACCGTTATCTCTGTAACCGGTTATTGAAGGACGCAAAAGATATTCAATGGTCTGTTCTCGAATCGGAAACCGGCAAAGATGGGATCGAGCTTTGCAAAACAGAACAGCCGGATTGCATCCTGCTGGATTATATCCTGCCGGATATCGACGGGCTGGAATTCCTGTCCCAGCTCAAATCCATGCAACTTAACCCGGCTGTGATCATGCTGACCGGGCAGGGAGATGAAACCGTCGCCGTTCTGGCTATGAAGGACGGTGCCCAGGATTATCTCGTCAAAGATCGTTTGACTCCCGCAACTCTTAAAAGCGCCATTCTAAAATGTTGCAACAAAAATAGCGCCGGCACAGGCCATCTAGGGAAAAGAGAACGATCCGGTGACCAACCCGATCAGAAAAAAATGCTGGATGAAATTAAAAACCTGAAAGAAAAACTGCAATCGAGCCCTGGAATCGACGCCGCAACAGGGTTGCCCAACCGGGCAAATATGATGGAAAAACTTCAATATGAAAAATTGCGTTTTGAACGCAACAAAAAACCGTTTTCCGTCATCATGGCGGACATAGACGATTTTCAGCGCACTCAGGAAACCTACAGCCCGCAAACCATCGATCAGCTTTTGACTCTGGTGGGCAAAATGCTCGATGAAAATTCCCGCAAGCAGGATCTGATCTGCCGCTGGGCTGAGAAACGGTTCGTCCTGTTACTGCCGGAAACCGATCTGAACGGAGCCACCGTGCTGTTGGAAAAATTTTGCCGCATTGTGGAAACAAAAAATTTTGTTCTTCCGGGCCAGAAAATTCAGTTGTCCATGAGTTTTCAGGCCGGGGTGTATGACGATCCGACACTGGAAATCGAATATTGCATCCAGCAGGCAGACGAGTGCGTTTTATAACCCACCCTGCATATCCATAGGGTGAGTTCCTGCAAGCCATAGCGTTGTCTCCTCAGTTGCTTCCCTCAGACTCATTGCCTGGCACAGAAAAAGCCACACGAAACCCCAGAATATGATGACGATGATCCAGCTTGCCCCGATAGCGCGTGGACGATCGAATGTGACTCACCAGATTAGCTGAAGAGCCTCCCCGCCGGACCTTGAACTTGCCGCTTTCCGGTCCCTGGGGATTGTTCCTCGGACTATTCTTAAAATAATCGTTGGCGTACCAGTCGCTGACCCATTCCCAGACATTGCCCAGCATATCGTAAAGCCCAAAACCGTTGGGCTTTTTGGTGCCCACAGGATGCGTGGAGAAATCCGACGTCCCGTAATACCAGACAAAGTCGTTATCCACTTCATCCCCCCAGTAATACGTCGTTGTGGTTCCGGCGCGGGCGGCATATTCCCATTCCGCTTCCGTCGGCAGGCGATACCTGCCGGTTTTCTCGCTGGCATTCAGTTTCTCGATAAAGGCATGGGCATCGTTCCAGGACACCCGGTCTACAGGGTGATCGTCTCCCACGAACTTGGAGGGGTTGCTGTCCATTAAAGTCCGCCATTCTTTTTGCGTGACCTCGAACTTTCCCAGGAAAAATTCATCCACGCACACTTCATGAACCGGTTGCTCATAAAAAAATCCCGCATCCGACCCCATCAAAAAACAGCCGCCGGGAATTTTTAAAAACCGCATACCGGTAGCCGGCGAGAGGGTCGCCTTTAGCTCCAGGGACACCGGTTCCGCGCCAACCGGCTCCTGGCAGAAGAAAAGCCAGGTTCCAATGAAAAAAACCGGAAATCCCGCGAAAAAAAATTTTGAGCCCTGGAGAAGCTGAAAAAAACTCCCGCTCAACCCTGATTTTTGAAACTTGTTGAGAAACCCCGTCATATGCGCCCACCCAAAATTCACAAGTTCGGAAATCCAAAAATTAATTAGAAATGAGACCCGTGATTCACCCAAAGAATCAATTAACCTATTGTATCTTTTAGCTTTTTATGGCCAAATAGATAGTATCCCTATTGTAGAATCAACTAGGTCAAAGCCAGACTTTATGACTCCCGTACACTCCTTTACCATCATAGGTACGCGAAATATTGTTTCCAGTCGCCTATTTATCGTAGGTCTCTTGTGGACCTCCGTAATTCTTGGGATTGACTTACTTGCTCCCACCGATGTCGCCAGTGGCGTGCCTTATGTGGGCCTGGTACTGCTGAGTTTATGGCTGCCACAGAGATGGTACATCTTTGCCGCCGCCGGTGCCGGGACCCTGCTGACCACCATCGGCTATTTCAAATCCCCGGCAGGGGTGGACGAAACCGTTATCATCGCCAACCGCTTTATCGCCATTTTCGCCATTTGGGTGACCTCTATCCTTTCTTACATCTACAAACGCGATGAGGAGACCTTGGAACTCCGCTCCAGAGAACTGAACAAAACCCTGGAACAACTTGAAAAAACCAATATCTCATTGAAAGAAGCCAATCACGAAAAAAGCCGCTTTTTTTCCTCAATGAGTCACGAACTCAGGACGCCGCTGAACGCCATTCTCGGTTTCGCCGATCTTTTGAAAGGCAAGTTTTTCGGCGACCTCAACGAAAAACAATCGAGCTACATCAACCAGGTCGATAAAAGCGGCAAACATCTCCTGGAACTGATTAATGATCTCCTGGACATGGCCAAAATCGATGCAGGCGCTACAGAACTGAATCTGGAAGAGTTCGATCCAAAAGAATATTTAATCGGAACCGTGGGGCTTCTGCAACCTCAATTCCGCAAGAAAAAATTAAACATCCGGGTGTTTTCAGATCCGGCATTGTCGGTCATGACCGGTGACCGCCGAAGGTGCAACCAGATCATGCTGAATCTGCTTTCCAATGCGGCAAAATACACCCCCGAAGGCGGCAAAATTGAAATCCGCATCCTCAAGAAAGAAGACATGGCCAAAATCATGGTTTCCGACACCGGCATCGGCATCGACGCAGAAGACCAGCAAAAGGTATTCTCCGAATTTCACCAGACCGACCGCGTGCGGGATGAAAACCTTGGCGGAACCGGAATCGGCCTGGCTCTGACGCGGCGGTTAGTGGAAGTACACGGGGGAGATATCGGCGTCGAAAGCAAAGCGGGAAAAGGCAGCACCTTCTGGTTTACGCTGCCCTTAAAGCCGATTGACAACGAAGAACCCATCTCCTCTGAGGAAATCACCCATTTTCAAACCCATGCGCCTACCGGAAAACGTATTTTGGTGGTGGAAGACAACGACGTTAACCTGGCCATGATTCTCGACATGTTGAGCATTTGCAAGCACGATGTCGTGGTTGCGAGAAACGGTCAGGAAGCGGTGGACCTGGCGGTGGCCAATAAACCCGACCTCATTTTTATGGACATTCGCATGCCGGTCATGGACGGACTGGAAGCGACCCAAAAGCTCCGCGAAAAACCAGAGTTTGCCGATCTGCCCATCCTCGGCTTGACTGCCAGCGCCGGCGTAGATGGAAAGAAAAAATGCCTGTCCGCCGGGTGCACGGAGCATTTATCCAAACCGATTCAGTCAAAAGAACTCTTTGCCGCCATTGCCCGCTATTTACCTTTTGAACCTGAAGGAAGTCGGGTATTCCAGGTCGTAAAAAAAGAATCCATAGTCGAGAGTTCCCGTTGAAGAACCCCAATCTGCTAAATGGATCCGCTGTATCATGAACCTGATAAACAGGACGCATCAAAATCTGACCTCTGAGAAAACATCTCAGGAATCCGGTCAAAACACGATTTTGATCGTGGATGACTCCGAACCCAACCGCTTAGTTTTGCAAGACAACGTTCTCACCCTGGGGCACCGCCCTCTGCTTGCAGAAAATGGGGTTGAGGCCCTGGCCATGATTCAGGAAAAACGCCCGGATCTAGTCCTGCTTGATGTCATGATGCCGCAGATGGACGGCTACCAGGTCCTGGAACGGTTGAAATCCGATGCCTCCCTGCGCCATATTCCCGTGATCATGATTTCCGCTGTCAGCGATATGGAGAGCCTGGTCAAGTGCATCCAACAAGGGGCCATTGATTACCTCGTCAAACCCTTCAACCCCACTTTACTGAAAACCAGAATCAATGCCGGGCTGGCCAACAAACAACTGCACGACCAGCAGGAAAAATACCGCAAAAAAATAGAAGAGTACAACACCCAGCTGGAGGAAAAAGTCCGCGAACGCACCCGCGAGTTAGAAGAAACACGGCTGGAAGTCGTTCACCGCCTCGGTCGCGCCGCCGAGTACCGCGACAATGAAACCAGCATGCATATCCATCGCATGAGCAATTACTGCGCCCGCATCGGCAAAGAATTGGGAGTGAGCGAAAAAGAATGCAAACTGCTGCTCCTCGCCAGCCCCATGCACGATATCGGCAAGATCGGCATTCCCGACGGTATACTTCTCAAATCCGGCCCGCTCACCGATGAAGAATGGCAAATCATGAAAGCACATCCCGCCATTGGCGGCGACATCCTGGCCGGCGGAAAATCCCTGCTAATCAAAATGGCCGAAATCATCGCCAGAACCCACCATGAAAAATGGGACGGCTCCGGATACCCCATAGGCCTCAAGCACGACCAAATCCCCCTTGTGGGCCGCATCGCCGCCATTTGCGACGTGTTTGACGCCCTCACTTCCAAGCGTCCCTACAAGAAAGCCTTTCCCCTCGAAAAATCCATGCAATATATCGAAGAACAAAGCGGCAAACATTTCGATCCGGCTCTGGTCGAAATCTTCATAAAAGTACTGCCTGATTTGCTGGAAATTAAGAAAAAATTCTCCGAGAAAAAAGAAACTCCCGAACGCCCGAATCCTTAAACTTTCCATCGCACAACTCCCGCTCACGGCCCAACTGATTCAATTCGCTAAAGGTTTTTGCTGAACCGGGGACAAAGAGTTTCCTGGTGCCGCAAAATCGTATAAACTCCTAGCCATGAACCTAAAACCCGACTATCAGCCGGAATTTGATTCCTTGAAGACCCTATTGCTCGACATGGCTCAGGAGCGGTCCTGGGAGGCGCTTCTGAATATGATCGGCAACCGAATGCTTGAGCGGCCTCACATGGTTCTGGTGCGCATCTGGCTCGTCCTGCCCGGCGATATCTGCACCATCTGCCCCATGCGCGAAGCCTGCCCGGACCAGACAGCGTGCCTGCACCTGGTCGCAAGCAAGGGCCACCCGATTTCAAAAACAGGAGCGCCCACAGAGATTCTGGACGATGACTGCCGGCGCATTCCGCTCGGCATTGGTAAAATCGGGCGCATCGCCAGAGAGGGAAAAGACATCACCATCGGCGACATCAGCAAGGAGTCGCAAAAAGAATCCACAAGGCTTTGGGCTGAAAAAGAAAATATTCACGGGTTTTCAGGGTTTCCCCTGGTGTATAAGGGCGACGTTTTGGGAGTTTCCGCGGCGTTCACCCGCATGGTCCATACCCCTGACGGTGAAGGCCAGATCTGGGGACGCATCATCGCCGATCACATGGCCGCGGCGATTGCCAATGCCCGCGCCTTCGCGGAACTCAAGAAAATCACCGCCGAAAAGGAACGCATTGAAAGCGAACTCGAATTCGCCAAGCGGGTACAGGAAGGGTTCCTGCCTGAAGATCCGCCGCAATACCCTGGCTATGCGTTTGCCGCGAAAGCCCTGCCTGCCAAGTTTGTCGGCGGCGATTTTTTCGATTTCATTCCTCTTAAAAATAACCAATTGGGCATCGTGTTGGGAGACGTCTCCGGCAAGGGCGTTTCCGCCGCGTTGTTCATGGCCCGGTTGCTCAGCGATTTCCGTTACATCTCGCAAAATGACCCGGACCCTGGCCGTGTCCTGGCAATCGTCAACCGCATTTTATGCGAACGCTCCCGCCGTGGGATGTTCGCTACCGCCGTGTTTTTATTGCTGGACATGAAAAACCGAAAACTGCGCATGGCCAATGCCGGACACCCTCCAGTTCTGATCCGCAACCGCGAACATAATGTGGTGAAAAACTCCCAAGCCGGAGGCATTCCGCTGGGGATTCTGCCGGAGGCCAATTTCCCGGCGGAGGAAATTCAATTGAACAATGGCGATCTGGTCTTTCTCTATTCCGACGGCGCCTTTGAACCCTTTAGCAATAACAGGGAGCAATTTGGACTCGACCGGCTATGCCTGAGCTTTTCCAAAAGCCCGGATTCCCCGAAAGAGGTTATCGACACCATTCAACAATCAATCAAATCGTTTGCAGGCAAAACCGGATTTCACGATGACCTGACCCTGCTCGCGGTTCAGGTTTTATGAGATTTTTTCTTGTAGCAATATGCAAACCTGGAGGTTTTCAATGTCTGGAAAACAATTTTTTTTGTCTATCCTGTTAATGAAAACGCTTGTTATTTCCGCTTGCACAGGAAGCTTGCCGCCGCATCTGGGTCAGTTCGCTCCCTGTCCTGATTCGCCCAATTGCGTTTCCACCAAAGCCACCGATGAAGAACACGCCATCGCTCCGATTGCCTATGACGGAACGAAAGAAACGGCGACAAAACGCCTGCTGGCAATTGTCGAGTCGCTGCCACGGACTCAGGTGGTGACCGAAAGGGAGGATTACCTGCACGTCGAATTCACCTCGCGTATCTTGCGCTTCGTCGATGACGTGGAATTTTTTCTAGGAGAAGAAGCCGGATTGATTCATTTCCGTTCCGCCTCGCGGATGGGCCGTTCGGATCTCGGCGTCAACCGCAAACGCATGCAGGACATTCGCGCCCGGTTCAACAAATCAGGCGAATAAATAATTGGATATCGCAAATCATATCTTAGAGAGGGTTTCATGAATAAAATTGCAGTGGCGGATTGGACCGCATTAGAAGACCGCGAACCCGCTTACGCTCTGGTGGCCAACGTCGATCTTGTGATCGTCCGCTACGGCAAGGAGGTTTCGGTTTTTTACGGCCGCTGCCCGCACCGCGGCGCTCTATTGGCGGACGGATCGGTCAGCGGCGACAACCTCATCTGCGGCGTACACGGCTGGGACTTCCGCTTTGACACCGGCATCAGCGAATACAACAACGAAGAGCAATTGCCGAAATTCCAGGCCTGGATCGAAAACGATCGAGTGTGGGTGGACGCAAGCGAAATTTCCGCCTGGGAAAAGGAACACCCGCAGGCCTACGACCGGGACGTTTATCAGGGACTGTACGCGGACCTTGAAGGCACAGACAACGAACCGCACGTCAGCTTCATCCAGAACCTGGCAAAAAACGGTTTGTCCAAATTCGGGGAGCACGGACCCGTATCCGCAATGGGTGTACCGCACGGGGAATTGCCTGCGTGGGACGACATTCAAATCGTCACCGCGCAGCTGGCGCGTCTGCCGCAACTGGAAGAGACGAAAATAAACACCGAAGTCGTGATCGGCCCCAACGCCAAAAAACCGTTGCAGTTAAAAATCCCGCTGTTTGTTTCCGACATGAGCTTTGGCGCCCTTTCGCTGGAAGCCAAGGTCGCCCTTGCCAAAGGCGCGGAGCTTGCCGGAACCGGAATCTGTTCCGGTGAAGGCGGCATGCTGCCGGAAGAACAGGCCGCCAATTCCCGCTATTTTTATGAACTGGCCTCGGCCCGGTTTGGTTATTCCATGGACAAAATACAAAAATGCCAGGCGTTCCATTTTAAAGGCGGACAGGGCGCTAAAACCGGAACCGGCGGTCATCTCCCCGGATGCAAGGTGGATGAAAAAATCGCCGATGTGCGCGGCTTAAAGAAAGGAGAACCCGCCATTTCTCCGTCACGGTTTCCCGACTGGGAACACGAGGAAGATTTTCGTACCTTCGCCGAAGAAGTGCGGCAGGCCACAAGCGGCATCCCCATCGGCTTCAAACTGTCCGCCCAGCACATCGAAGACGACATCGATGCGGCATTGAGGATCGGCGTCGATTATATTATCCTCGATGGACGCGGCGGCGGCACCGGAGCCGCTCCCTTGATTTTCCGCGATAACATCTCGGTGCCGACGATTCCGGCTTTGGCCAGGGCGCGCCGGCATCTTGACCGGCTGGGACGAAACGACATCAGCCTCGTCATCACCGGGGGACTCAGGACACCAGCCGATTTCGTCAAAGCCCTGGCGCTTGGGGCGGATGCTGTGGCCCTGTCCAATTCGGCTTTGCAGGCGATCGGGTGCCTTGGAATGCGCGCCTGCCACACCAACAACTGCCCGGTGGGCATTGCCACGCAGCAGGAACATTTACGCGCCCGTTTGGTCGTAGAGGAATCCGCCAAACGCCTCGAACGGTTTTTTGAAAGCTCTGTGAAATTGATGCAGGTCCTTTGCCGGGCCTGCGGCCACACGCGGTTCGATCAATTCAACATCGACGATCTCAGCGCGTGGAAAAAGGAGATTGCCGATTTAGCGGGAATCGCGTATGCCGGAGTCGGAGCAAAATAATTCTTTTAAACATGATTGAAAATTTTAAGAGCTATGGAACAGACGGAACAAAATTTCACCTGTCCCTATTGCGGAGAAACGATTTCGATGCTGTTGGACCTGTCGGTGAACGGTCAGGTGTATATCGAAGACTGTGAAGTGTGCTGCCAGCCCATCGAAATCCGCTACAGCGTCCGCGACCGGGAAGTGGCGGAATTCTGGGCCAACCGGTCGCAGTAAAAACAAGGAATTTATGAAAACAAACAAAATGCCGGTGCCGCCGGAAAAACAATCCTGGCCGCTGCCAAAAAACGATTATTGGTCGACGCCCTTCGCCGAAGCGTTGATGCACCATCTCGACCTTTTTCCCGGCGCCTCGGTGCTGGATGTCGCTTCCGGTCACGGGACGCCTGCGTTTCACATCGCCGAGCAGGTCGGCCCCAAGGGACAGGTGCTGGGTATTGATCTCCATCCCGCCCAGATCCTCCGCTGCCGATCCAATCAGAGAACCCACCTCCCCTGGCTCTCTTTCGAACAAGCGGACGTACGCACCTTGCCCGCGAATCTCGGTCCCTTTGACCGCATCACCGGCAACATCGCGTTCATGTTTTTTCGTCCCGACCGGTTCAGTGCCTTAAAACAACTGGTTGAGTTTCTAAAACCCGGAGGACAGATCGTGCTCACGTTTCCGTCGCTTGGAACGTTTGATTCGTTGTGGCAGCGCATCGACCGGGAGATGGCCTCCCGTGGGTTGACCAGGGAACGTGAAAAGCTGGTGGAATATCTTGAAGAGCGGCCCTCTGCCGAACACGCCCGGCAATGGTACCAAGACCTTGGCATGGAACGGGTGGAAGTCAACGAATGGCCGCTTGAAATTCCCACGGGACCCGGAGAGGAGTTTCTTTTTCATCCCCTGTTGCGCGGCGGCTTCCTTGAAGACGCCTACGAATGTTTTGAAGATCAAGCACTGGCGCATGCGGTGATGAACACCATAGCGGACGATATCAAAAGCTTCACGCCGCTCACCGCACTTCGCTGCGCCATGGCAGCCTGGCGGCCTGCCGAGTGAGCGTTTGAATGCCCGCAAAACATTGCCGCATTTGCCAAGCGCCTTCTGCTTTATTTTTCGAGGAACAGCGCCGCTTTTACAAATGCCCGGAGTGCGCGTTGATTTTCACTGAAGACCTGCCGGAAAAATCCCTCGAAGAAAAACATTACCGGGACCAGTGGCAAACCACCGATCCTGCTTTCTGGAAAAGCCAGGTGGACGTTTTACTGCAACTGATACAAAATTATCACACGCCAAAGCGTATTCTGGACTTTGGATCGGGATCGGGAGAAATGACCCGCGAGCTTCGCGGCAGGGGCTATGATGTGACACCCTTGGAACCCATGTTGCATGGGTATCTCAAGGATCAAGACTACTCTCATAAATTCGATGTGGTGATCGCCGTGGAAGTCATCGAACACTTGCAAAATCCCTGGGAGGAGATCCGCGAGATCGAAAAAATTTTGCCGCCGGAAGGGATCGTTATTTTTTCCACGTTGTTGACCAACGCCTTCATCGACCGCCCCGACGCGGGAGAGCAGTTTAAAAACTGGTGGTACAAGGACGATCCCACCCATGTCAGCTTTTTCTGCAATCAAGCTCTCGCAAAAATGGCTGACATGGGAAATTATGCAATTGATATCTACCAGGATAAAGTGTTTGTCCTAAAAAATAGTTAAAGGAAGGTTTTCCAAAATATGAAATCGGGCATAAAAAAACGAATGCAAGGGACCGAAGGCTGCGGAAAGAAAAAGTCTCTTGAAAATTTTCCCAGCACCTTATTGTCTTGCCTGCTGATTTTGAGCTTTGGTTTATTTCTGGCTTCAGGTTGCGGTCCGGGAACCTTCCTTGGAACCTGGTCAGACTTATTGTCACCGAATCCAGGTGGCGACGAAAAAATGGAAGAAGAGGTTTCATACGATATTTCTGGAAAAGCCGCTCCCGCGAAACAAACATCACAAGCCCGAAAATTGACCCATATAAACCCGATCCAAATCTTTGGCATCGACAACCGCGAACGCAGCATTCTGGGAGTTACCGGAAATAACGCGCTCACCGGGTTTTCCGTTGTGGCGGGAGACCTGAATAGCGACGGAATCGACGACATCATCATCGGCG
>JAJDBE010000078.1 GCA_029261515.1 Nitrospinaceae bacterium
AGACAGGAGATGGAAGAAGGGGGACGCCCCGTCATTCCAATCTTCTCCCGGAATCCAGGGCTTCCCGATACAAAATGCAGCGCACGCCTGTTAACGCAATAGTATCCCGCTCTTTTAAAGTTTTCAAGAGGACGATAAGGAAACACGTGCAAAAAGCGTCTCTTATGCTAGAGAAGACTGAACGGTTTAACCACTCGATGCCCCACAGAGCCATCCGTTTAGAAAATCACGAGCGGTCTTTCTCGAGCGGGTATTTGGAAAGAGATTTCCAAATATCAAAACTATAGAATAAAAGTATAAGAGAAATGAATTCCTCTAATAATTCGTTGGGAAGGTCGGCTAACGCAGCAATAAAAAGAAATATGGTTGTATAATAATATTTACTTTCCGGTAACAATCCGCGAACCCACAAAACTTCCATTCTAAATCGTAATTTTATTAAATAAATTAAAATAAAGGATAAGACTATAGCAAAACTATCCACCAAATGATCCAGGACGGGGTTCAAAAAGTTATGGACATTGGTTTCCTGCTGATTGTTCATGTCGCGAATCGACTCTGGTGTCTCCCAATTAAAAATTCGCTGTCCCCAACTGATCTCTTCCATCATCATCAGCATACAAAAACCGCTGACCATCAATAGCCCCCAAACAACCCTTTTATCAAGAGCCTGGTTCATCGCTTCTTTTGCTGTACGAAAGAATTGAATAGAAGCTACGAACAGGAAAACCACGGTCAGGGATTCCATCAGGTGATCCTCCTTAAATAGAAAGTCCCTGATTGGCTCGTAATATTCGCCAAATGAATCCGCGAAAAAAACTCTTTGATCAACGGTGAACACAGAAATCAAAACAAATAAAACCACGGATATATAAGTAAGAAATCCTATTTCAGACGAAGTTATTCTGGGTTGTTTGAGCAAAAACAAGCCGCCGAGGCAAAAAGCCACAACTTTTAAACATAAAGCCAATATTTTTATGTACTGACCACGAGGGTTGCTTATCTTTCCATCCGCAGAGAAATTTTGTTCGAGAAACTGCATCAATGGAGCCTGATCAAAGACTCCGTACATTTCTCCCAGAACAAAAAGAATAAAAAGTACCGTCAAGCTGAAAACGGCATAAAATAGTTTCTCCACAAAATCTTCCATGCGGAACGCCCGACCCCTTAAAATTCAATAAATGACTGATAACCAAATTATTGTAGTAAATCCGTTTCACAGGAAAGCATCATCCTTGCAACAAATAGGTTACGAGGTCGACCCTCCCATACACGGAAAGGTAAGGAATTTTCGGTCTTTAACCGAAGGCATTTTTCTGAAAAACAAATTGAAAAGCGTATCGCCGCTGGTGCTTTTCTTCAGGAAGGGATCAAACGGGTTCCACATGCGGTCTTGCCCCCACCGTTCGACCTTCGTAATCATACGGGGAGCCAAATAGATCCGATCAGGACCAGAAACAATTGGCCGATGCCATCTTTCTCATTGTTATTCCTGCTTGAGGTAGGTTTTTAACAGAGTGGATTTGAGGATTTGGTCATTGCCTTTGGCAAATTTTCGGGCCAATTTAAAATGCGCCGCCGCTTTTTCCCGGTCGCCCTTTTTTAAATACGCCAATGCAAGATTGAAATAAATTTCACCGCCGGTGGGATCGGCGAAACTCGCCTGACTGAACTGCACCAGGGCTTCCATGTATCTTCCGGACTTGTAATGAGCAATCCCGAGATCGTTGCGTGTTTTGGCAGATGGTTCTGCCGCCGCCGGCAATTCAAGGGGAAACTCTTTGTCGGTTTCACAACTTGCCAAACCAAGAACCAAAATTACAATCGCAGTCCACACTGAAACTATTTTTTTCATTCCTGCCTTTTTAATAAATTTTCGAGACACCACGGTTTAAAAATTATTATGAAAATTGTTCTGCCCTAATGGCTTCTGAGTTTTCACTTCCACCTTATTGTGCCTGTCTATTTCAAAAACGCAAATTCTTCGGCCAAATTTTCATCAATCCCTGCGCTCATTTCGGTATAGTGAGCTAACAAGTGATATTGACCCGGACCTAATTTTTTTGAACCTACAGTGCATTCAAAGATTTTTTTTAACACTATAAACTCCCTCTCCATGAGGCGGAGAATTTCCTTTTGGATTTTCCCCGTCAGCGTCGTTTTCCTGATTTTTCTTGCCGCCTGTATGCACGGGCAAAGAGACTCCGCCTCTTGGGCAGTCCTCTCTCCGGCGACCGCCGTAAACGGTATGGTCGCCACCCAGGAATCCCTCGCCACGCAAGTGGGCGTGCAAATTTTAAAACAGGGCGGCAACGCTGTCGATGCGGCGGTAGCCGTCGGCTTTGCGCTGGCCGTCACCCTGCCACAGGCGGGAAATCTGGGCGGCGGCGGTTTCATGATGGTCCATGATGCTAAATCGGGAAAACAAGTCGCCATCGATTACCGTGAAACCGCTCCTGCATCCGCCGTCAAAGACATGTATCTGGATGCAAATGGCAATGTGGTCGAGGAGCGTTCCCGTTTCAGCGCACTTTCCGCCGGCGTTCCCGGCACCGTGGCGGGCCTGTCCCTGGCTCTCGAAAGATACGGAACCCTGACTCTTAAAAAAGCCCTGGCGCCTGCGATTCGGTTGGCGGAAGAGGGGATCGTCGTCACAGAGGCTTTGACGACCAGTCTGGAGAAGCACCGCGAAACTTTAATCCGCTGGCCTGAAACGGCTAAAATATTTTTCAAGGCAGATGGCAGTTCTTATGCCCCTAATGAAGTTTTGCGGCAAAAGGATCTGGCAAAAAGCTTGAGGAAAATCGCCGAAGAAGGACCCGCAGCTTTTTACAACGGTTCCATAGGCGAAAAGCTGGCGGCGGATATGCGGCAACAGGGAGGGTGGATCACCAGAGAGGATTTAAGAAATTACCGGGTCAAAATCCGCGAGCCGGTGCGGGGAACCTACCGCGGTCATGAAATCGTTTCCATGCCGCCGCCAAGTTCCGGCGGCATTCATCTGATTCAGATACTGAACATTCTGGAAAGTGAAAACATCCAGGTTCTCGGTGCCGCAAGCCCGGACACGCTGCACCTGATGGCCGAATCAATGAAACTGGCCTATGCCGACCGCAGTCTGCATCTTGGCGATCCCGAATTCTGGAAGGTTCCCATGCGGGGACTCATCTCCAAAACATATGCAAGGAAGCTTGGACAATTGATAGATAAAAAAAGAGCCACCCCGGCAGAAGCGATAAAGCCGCATAACCCTGTCCCCTATGAAAGCCGGGAAACCACTCATTTTTCCGTGATGGATCGATACGGAAACGCCGTGTCCAACACCTACACGCTCAACTTCAGTTATGGTTCGGGCATCGTTGCCGCCGGGACGGGAATTTTGCTGAATAACGAGATGGACGATTTTTCCGCCAAACCCGGCGTACCCAACGCCTACGGCCTCATCGGCGGGCAGGCCAACGCGATTGAACCGGGCAAGCGGCCTTTGAGTTCGATGTCGCCTACGATCGTCTTCCGCAATAAGAAACCTTTCCTGGTCACCGGAAGTCCTGGCGGCAGCCGCATCATCACCACCACATTGCAAATCATCCTGAATGTCATCGATCATGAAATGAGCCTGGCTGACGCCACCCACGCCGCGCGAATACACCACCAGTGGCTTCCCGACCGATTGGAAGTCGAGCCGGGATTTGCCCCCGAAACTCTAAAAAAACTAAAAAACCGGGGCCATCGCGTTGAGCTGACCGAACCTTTCGGTTCGACGCAATCTATATTAAAAATCGAAGGACGTTTCTACGGCGCTTCAGACCCCAGGCGCAAGGGAGCGTTAGCGTTGGGGCACTGATCCCAAACAACCGCGGCGTGAAATAGATTGTCCGCTTAACAGTTTTAAATTGAGGCGTTCAGGTCCACCATTTTTTGCGGGTCTTTCTCCAGACCTTCTGGAAGTTGCTGCCATACACTTCCAGCATCATGGTGAAATTTTCATCGTGCAAATCACTTTTTTGCCAACTCGATTCCTCTAATTCATGCAAAGGAACCTCTTCCGGATTATCGAGTTCGAGATTGGAGAAAAAAGAATTTGGATCTTTGGCAGGATGACTCATGCGCACCTCCATTGAAAGGGGTCTTTCAAGAGATGGTTCTGTATGGAAAAGATATAAAAATTACTACTAATATTCCAGTTTTTTTAAAAAACTTCCACCGGATTAAAAATCTGGATAATGGCCTTGAACCAAAACTCTATTCCGTACACTCAAACTCCTTTTCCGATTTCCAGGTGATTTGAATGTAGTCCGGTAAAACCGTTTCCTGATCTATCCGGGCCGCTTGCACCTGCTGACAGGTCAGGTTTTTCGCATAACTCAAATCCGCGCCGGAAAGGTCGGCGTCGGAAAAATCCGCCCCCTTAAAGTCAACGCTAATGAAATCGGCCTTGACCAACCGGGCGCGACTGAGATTGCAATCGCCAAGATTGGCATGATTCAAATCCGCACCGGAAAGGTTGGCATCAGAAAGATCGGCTTGTCTAAAATCCGTGGCGATCAATTCCGCACGCACCAGATTCGCTTCTTTTAACGTCGTGCCACTAAAATAAGCGCTCGTGAGGTCGGTTTCTTCCATATCGGCTTTTGTCAAATCAGCGCCGCGAAAATCCGCGCCTTCAATGTACGCCTCTTTAAGATTGGCCTGTGTCAAATCGGTATCGCTGAAATTGGCCTCCTGCAAGTTGGCCTGGCTCAGATTCGCCCTGGAAAGAGCAGCGCCGCGAATACGCGTGCGGTAAAGAATGGCGCGGTGAAGATTGGCTCCGCTTAAATCCGCACCGCTTAAATCCGCTTCACTGAGCTCCGCACCACTGAGGCTGGCGTTTTGCAAATTCGCTTCCATGAGAGAACCGCCGCTTAAATCCGCACCACTTAAATCCTCCCCTGCAAGGTTTGCCTGCACCAGTTTCTTTTTGGCAAGCTCAAACTGCCTTGTTTTTGGATTTGCCTGATCGGTCATTGCATCACTCGTCAATTCTTTTGGCTGAATCTTTGCATGCAAACGCGGTTTCCGAAGTCCAGATCAATTCAATGTACGGGGGCAATTTTGTGGTTTGATCGATTGTTGCGGATTGGATCTGGCGGCAGGTCAGATTGATGGTTTGGCTCAAATCCGCGCCCTGGATTTTAGCGCCAGCAAAATTCGCCTTGCTGACCGACGCTTTGCTGAGGCTGGCGCCACGAAGATCGGCACCGCTTAAATTCGTGGCAATCAACTCAGCCTCATCGAGGTTGGCTTGCTGTAAATCCGCGCCGGAAAAATCGGCCATGCTGAGGCTGGCTCCCTGCAAATCCGCTTTCTCTAAATTGGCTTCGCTGAGCCTGGCTTTCCTGAGATTGGCTTCCCTGAGGTCGCCACCTCGAAAATCGGCCTGACGAAAATCAGCCCCCATCAATCTTGCCCGGTACAGGCTTTTTTCTGACTCTTCCGGTTTTTCCGGAACTGCATTTTCTTCCCCTGCCATGAATCGCCTCGATCCTCCCCCGGCCCTGCCGGATTGCTTGCCATTGCACTGGTGCGATGTCTCAATCTATTTCACTGCCGGTCGATTGTCAATTGCCCTGGAAACAGATTCCCTCTAAACGATCAAAACAATGCTAGAATGCGAATCGAATCCAATCTTTCCCCTATAAAATTTCGCTTAGCGGCGCAAAGAAATTGGACTCCTTTATTATTTCCTTGAATAAGGATTGCTGAATGAAACCTGTTTATAAAATATTGAGTGTCTGCGCCGTCGGGGTTTTATTGTGGTTCGGTTTTCCTAAGTTCCTTGCCAATACCCAGCCCAATATGGAAGTCGTCATCGTCAACCAGTCCGACCAACCCATCGCTTTCGTTTATTTGCAAACGGAAAAAACCGGCAAGGACATCCGTCTTCGCGGCATGGATGTGGGTGGGGAATTGACCATCAAATTTCATAACGACAGCGAAGATAAATATTCTCTCCGTATCGGATTGGCAGACGGCAAAGAAATCCGGCAGGATGGCGTTTTTTTTGAACCGGGTTTCAGGACAATCGAAACCGTGACAGAAGAAACGATTTCCTCTCGCCTCGATCTTTCGCCAGCGGCGGGAAAATAGGGTTTTTCGAACCAAGCCCACACACCCATCCAACCAATATCCGCTCAGGAATATCGGCTTTGAATCGTTTCATCCCCCCAACCTGCATTTAAATACGTCTCGAAAATTCCGAATCTCATCCGGATGTGGTTGCGGGAGAAATCAACGGGGCTTATATTTTAACTTTGACAGCATAATCCTTAATAAAATCATCCATAGGGGTAAAACCATGTTTTCCTACAAATCCCTCTACAAAAGTATTGTTGCCTTTAGCCTGATCCTTTTTCTCCTGTCCATTCCCCATATTGTGTTGTCCTCTCCTCAAAAAGACCCCACTGGTTTGACTCCTCGGAAATCTTCGGATTACATTCACGCAGTGATCGAAGCTGATAGACGCGTGTATTCAGATTTAGTTGTCGACCGTTTGAGTAAAAATACTTCCCTTGGATCCACTGAAAACTGGGAAGCCGAAGATGCACTGCTCCTGCCGGCTCAATTCCTTTTAAAGTCCGCTGAAATTTCCAATGAACGCGGAATTGGGATGCGATATTTTCTGAAGAGCCTGTGGCCTATCAATCAAAAAAATTCACCCAAATCCGAGATCGAAAAAATCGGCCTCAAGGAAGTGGTGAAAAATCCAAGCGAGCCTTTCACCTGGGTGGTTAAATTAGGAGGAATCTGGTATTACCAGGCCATTTATCCCGATATCGCGACTTCGGAGTCCTGCGTTTCCTGCCATAACAATCATCTCAATAGCCCGAGACGCGATTTCAAAGTCGGCGAGGTGATGGGAGGAATCATTATCAATCTTCCCCTGGGGAAAAAAGGAAAAAAAGAGGACCTGGAAAAATATCTGTTCGCGCCGGAGGTGATAGCCGATTACGTGCATTCTATTTTGGACGCGGACAGAACGGTTTATTCCAAATACATCGTGGACCGGCTACAAAACAAAAACATCATTCGCGCCTCTGAAAACTGGTGGAATGACAACAACCTGCCCTTGCCGGCTCAATTCCTGTTGAATGCATCGCAACTGGTTGAAAAGCGTAAACTGGGCATCGATTTTCGTTTAATCAGCCTGTGGCCCATCAACCCCGGCAATGGTCCGGCAAATGAATTTGAACACAAAGGCTTGGAAACTGTGGAAATTCATCCCATCCGGCCCTATATCGGAAGATCCAAAATCGGCAGGAAACATTTTTTTCAAGCCATCTATCCCGACTTTGCCGTCACCCAGGGTTGTGCCGATTGTCACAATGCCCATCCTGTAAGCCCAAAAACCGATTTTAAATTGCACGACGTCATGGGAGGAATTGCGGTCACTCTGGAATTGAATTAAAACACCCTTGGATTGAACAGACTAAAAGTTCCGCCGCTTTTATAATTCAGGGGCTCACCGGGATCACTGGTTTCTTCAGCAAATGATCCATCACTCCGCTCTTGCCCAGCGCATGGACATAATTTTGCACGAGTTGCCTCACCCCTTCCGGCGTGTAATGGATATGGTCCATAAAAAATTCCTCCCGCCCTTCAAGCGACGCCCCGTTATCCACAAACAAGGTGGAACGTTCTTTCGCAACCGTTGCAATCATTTTGTTGTAAACACGGTGATGCTCGATCAATTCTTCGTGCAGAGGATAGATCACCTTGTCGTTATATGGAAATCGATTGCCAATGCGATTGAAAAACTCCTCTTTCGGATAAAGCGCTTGTGTGCCCAAAAGGACTTTTATATTTCGGGCGTGCGCAAGGGATATGAATGACTCCAGATTACGCTTAAAGGTGTTCAATGCCAGCGGGTTGGGTTCGTTGCCCTGTGATTTTCTTTGAATGGGATAAATATTCCCTTTATGCCTCATTTTCTCTAAACGGTGGGAGATGAACCAATAGAGCTGAGAATGTTGAAACAACAAGTTCGGAGTGGAAAGAACCGATTCAAAATCCGGAATTTTGTAAAACTTGTCGGAAAAAGTATTGGAATAATCGAACGTAAAATCGGTCCAGTAGGACACCTTCAAATCGTTAATGTTGTGACTGAGAATGACCAAGTCCGGCTCCCAGGAAAGCACGTCCAACTCCAGGAGTATCAGGGAATGCGGCGTGGCGTAGCCATTAAACCCTACATTGATCACCTCGATATTTTGGGTCTTGAAACGATCCCGCAGTTCCGATTGCAACAGGAGGGGATAATGAAAACCTGCGAGTGATAGGGACCAGCGGTTTTCCGTTGTCGATCCGCCAAAGCAGACAATGCGAAAAACGTCTTTCTCTTTTTTTAGAGGGAACAGCTCCCCATGCGTTGAGGTGATGAAGCGCACTCCATCCACCGTCTGGTAGAACTTTGGACCAAAAGTTCGAAAGGGGATTGTGGAATGTTTTAACCGAAGAACGTCATTGCGGTGCTGAGAAAAAAAATCAAAGCCGCGGAAAATATCCAGCGTCCGGATTCCAAGTTCCAGTAGCAATAGCGACACAAGCAAAGAAATCAAGATGAGCCAAAATTTCTGTTTCAGAGGGGTTCGCATTTTTTGATGTGCCTTAATTCTAAAAAAACGAAAGGAAACCGTAACATCCTTAAAAGCATGCAATCAATATCTGTTTTTCTACTCCATTACCCTCACCCCGATGTTCGGATTGCCCGTCTTCCCCCGGTAAATTTTCGGTGCTCTCTCAGCCTCTGCCTGAATATTGAAAACTCCCGTTTTTTTGAACCGCTTTAAAGAGTTTTCCCTTTCACCTTGTATTCCCGCTCAATACGCCCTATGAGACTTCTCCTTCATTGTCCCTGAATACTGGAAAATTAATTTAATCAGACCGTTGCCCAACCTTGACACGATCTTGATATCCCCCTGCCATCTTAGATGATCTAACCCGCTGATTTAGCGGTTAATTTATTTTGGCGGACTCCATCCATCAGGTTTGAGGTTAGTCTCCTCCTCCGGTACCCCTGGTGGATGGCTTCCGTCTCTTTTCTAATTTTAGGGAGCGACGCAAACATGATCTCCGATGTCAAAATCCTGCTTGTGGATGATGGAACGCTGTCCAGCCTGCGCGTGATGGCCGGCTTAAAGAACAATGGCTTCGACTACATTGAACTCGCCGTCAATGCCAAATGCATGTTCGATTACCTGGACCGGGGAAGTTTCGGATTGATTGTTTCCAACTGGTCACGCCTGGAGATGAACGGTAACGAATTTATGGAATTGGTGCGGAAAAATCCAGTCAGTAAAGACATCCCGGTGATTCTGCTCACCGCACCCTCGGATCATCTGCAACCGGAAGAGATGTTTGCAAATGAGGATGTCTGCCTGTTTCCCAAGCCGATCGATTTTAAATCTCTGGGAAACGCGATTCAGGACGTTCTGGAAAAAAAGGAAATTTCCAACAGGAGTTTGTAGAGAATCCGCCTGCCGTTTGAGCAGGCTGAAATCATTGCTCCTCCGCGCTTTCCTTGTGCGCCCGCCAGCTTTGCGCTTCGATGAAGACGCGGGTCACTTCCGGGAAATCGGTTTTGATCCGGGTTTCAAAATCCGAGATCGCTTCCTCCACCTGAGTGGAAGACAAGCCGTCCTTAAAATCCAGACTGACATTGAGCAGGACGTCCTGTGGTCCCAAATGCAAGGTGAGCACCTCGTTCACATGCAGTACATATGAGTTTTCCGCAATGATCCATTTGATGCCGGACACCACCGCATCGCTGGCCGCCTCCCCGGTTAACAGGCCTTTGCACTCATAAGCCAGCAACGCCGCCGTCGCCGCCAGAATCACGCCGATGAGGATGGACGCCACGCCATCCAGCACGGGCATATCCAAAGTATCGGCGAAGTAGATTCCCAAAGCCGCCACAAACAGGCCAAGCATGGCGGCGGTGTCTTCAAACAGGACGGTAAAAATGGTCGGGTCTTTGCTGCGCCGGACCGCCTTGACCAAACCCAAAGTGCCGTTGGTTTTGCGAAACTCTTTATAGGCGACAGTCCAGGCCACCGCCTCGAAAATTACCGCCAACCCGAGAACAATGTAGTTGACCATCGGATCGCTCAAGGGGTGCGGCTCCTGAACTTTCTGGACGCCTTCGTAAATGGAAATCCCCGCGCCCAGGCCGAAGAGAAGAATGGCCACGACAAAGGTCCAGAAATACAACTCCAGTCCATAACCAAACGGATGACTGCGGTCCGCCGGACGTGCCGCCTGTTTCAATCCGAATAGCAGTAAGACCTGGTTGCCAGTATCCACCACGGAATGGATGGCTTCGCTGAACATGGCGGAACTGCCGGTATACGCCGCGGCGCCAAACTTGGTGATGGCGATCAAACCATTTCCCGCCAGCGCGGCGAAAATCGCTTTTTTAGATGATGCACCGGCCATAAATTATTTTTCCTCAATCAATGGTTAAATTTTTCACTCAACTCCTGCAACTTGGGGATCACTTCCAGAATGTCCCTCTTTTGCAACTGCTCTGCCAAGGCAATCACTTCCTGAAACAACGCTGCGACTGTGGACTTTCTGCCGGTAAACAAATAAAGCGGGATTGAAGAAAACATGGGCTGCAGAATTTTCAGGGGATCGTTTTGCTCCCGGCCCAGGCGGACGCGGTTTTCTAACGTCAGCACACCGCGTTCCAGCGCTTCCTGCAAAGGCAGATAATTTTCGTCTGCAGAAAATTCGTCAGCCTCTGTATGAGATTTACGAATTTCCAGGACCCTCTGAAAATAAGTCAGGCCCGCGTCCCATTGGCATTTTCTCCAGTAAGACATCCCAAGAAGCGTGGCCACCAACGCCTCAGCCCTGCTGTCTTTAGTTTGCTGGGTCAACTGCCGCGCTTCTTCGAGCAGCGTCATGGCTTTTCTAAGTTGCGCCATTTCCCAATAGATGCAACCAAGCATGGCGTAGATCATCGCTTTTTGCGCCGTGTCTCCTGATGCATCCACTCGTTTTTTCGCCTGCGCAAGACATGTGGCCGCCTGCGTCA
>JAJDBE010000079.1 GCA_029261515.1 Nitrospinaceae bacterium
TACTACAACCTGCGCGCCGTCTCCTTCAGCTCCACGGACGTGGCCTCGGAGTACTACGTTGAGCTGGGAGTCGAGGTCGACGTTAAAGATCAGGTGAAGAAAAAACGATTTCTGAAACAATCGTTCACCACCAAATGGGATTTCCGCAGCACCTCCGACGTGATCAATTCCGAAGCCTCCCGGCAAACCGCGCTCAACGATGCCTACAGGGAACTGGGGAATCGGTTGGTGAGCACCGTGATCGATCAATTTTAGCGGGCCGCGTTTTGACCCCCGATGATTTGATCCAGCAAATCGACCAAGGCTCGATCGGCCCGTTGTATTTTCTCTACGGGGAAGAAACCTTTTATCACACCGAGATCATCCACGCCCTGTTGCAAAAACAGATCACACCGGACAACCGCGATTTCAACCTGGAAACCTTTGACGCCAAGGACAGCGCGGTTCAGGATTGGCTGGCCGCGGCAAAAACCCTCTCCTTCATGGGCGGCACGAAAGTGGTGATCGTGAAAAATCTGCACGACACCACGCTACAACCAAAGGAAACGGAAGCCTTGCTCGGCTATGCCAACGACCCTGTCGCCGACACCTGCCTGATATTGACCGCAACCAAAGCCGACCGCAAAAAAAAGATATTCAAGTCGTTGATCCAGTTTTCCTGGGCGGTCAATTGCCAGGCGCCTAAAGAATCTTTGCTGTTTGCCTGGATCAAGAAACGCGCCACCTCTTTAGGCGTTCAGCTTTCTTCCGATGCGGCGCGTTTGATGGTGGAGCGAACCGGTCCCAAGCCGGGAGTCCTGGCGAAGGAACTGGAAAAGGTCATCACTTATTCAGAAAATTCTGCGTCTATCTCTGAGGAGAACATCCGAGAGGTGGTCGGGGATATAAAAGTTGAAAATGCGTTTGAACTCACCGAAGCGCTGAAAGAAAGGAACGCGGAAAAGGCCATTCGCCTGTTGCACAATCAGCTCGACCACGGAGAAGATCCGATCAAGGTGCTGGGCACGATGGTGTGGCAATTCCGGGTGATTTGGGAAGTCAAACGCTACCGGGCGCAAAAACTTCCCGCCATTAAAATCGCGCAGGAAATGGGTTCCAAACCTTTTCTGGTGGAAAAGGCGATGAAATGTACGGAAAATTTCAGCCAGCAGGATCTGATATGGAGTTTTGAAAACCTGGCTCAAGCCGACAGGGAATTGAAATCATCAGGGAATTCCCCGCAGGGGATCCTTGAGTCTTTGATCCTAAAATTATGCTGCGGCAAAAACTAAGGTGCCGGAATTCTATCAGGAGGGATGGCGTTTAGGAATCAACCAACGTTCGCTCAAGCCGATGCAGAAAGTTGATGCACTTTTTTGGCAAGACCGGAAATCTTTCTGGACGCCGTACGTTTATGGATCACGCCCTTACTGGCAACCTGTGCAATCGCCACTGTGGCGGTCTTCAATTCTTTTTCCGCATTCTCCTTATCCTTGGCTTCCACTTCAGTGAGAACCGCTTTGGTCGCGTTTTTTAACTGCGTTCGATACACCTTGTTTCTCGCGTATCGCTTTTCGTTCTGCCGGTTGCGCTTGATTGCCGATTTGTGATTGGCCAACGGGTCTTCCTTTCTATTCTCGAATCCTCAATAATTAATAATTTGATCGCCGGAAGGCGGGGTCATTTCCCTTTTGAATCCAGAGTGCCGAAAATTCAATCTTATAAGCGCTCCAGCAGGACGGTAAAATCCATAGTGGGAACTAAATCATATACTTCATTTGGGCCGGGGTTGTCAAGTCCAGGCAAAGAAATCCGTAATTTGACTAGACAGGAAGGGCCTGATTGAGGTGTTCCGTTAAGCCGTCCAGACGCTTTGAAAGCCCTCCCAGTATCCTGTTTAAAAACGCCTGCTGGTCCTTATCCTCCTGAAAAGGAGCCAGAAGGGCGTCTTCGCTAAGTCCGGGAAGCGCCTCTTTAAACCGCTCGACTTCCTCGCGCAATCCGATGACAAGACCACTGGGAAGGTTTTCTGTCTGGGCAAGAATGGATTGAAGCGGGTTCTCCAGTCGAAATATCAACGCATTCATGGGGGCATTTCGAGTCGCCTGGTCCTCGACCGGGTCCAAAATAGCGTCTGCGATGATGCCGGGGAGTTCGGTCTTGAGCTTGTCTATCTGGGTTTGCAAGGAACCGCGCAGGGAATCCGGTTGAATCTGAACAGAGTCGGCTTGGGAGGTGGGCGGTGTCGCTTCGGGGTTTAGACCTCTGCCCTTGTCCAATCGCCCAGTATGGGAGCTTTTGGGATAAATTTTGTCCAAACCAGTGATCGACTGGACCATAGCGCACTCAAAATAAATAATATTGTATTTCTATAGTATACATCCTAAGTTATTGAATAAATATTATTTTAGAGGTTGCGGCACAGCTTTGGGGCGAGGATCAGTGTCAAATCCATTGAAATTCGGCGCTTTTTCCAGCGCCGAAAAAACTGGATTTTTTCTCTGAAAAAGCGGGTTTGTTGGTTTATTAGGAGGGGATGATTTGTTTTATATACTCGCGCAGGCGCGAATACTCTTGCTCGAGATTTTCAAACAAAACGGGAAACTGGGAGGAATCACCGGCTTTCGCGGCAGTTTGTAATTGATTGGCGCCGTCCTTGACGGGTCCCGCGCAAATATTGGCGGCAATTCCTTTGATCGCGTGCGCGGTTTCTTCAACCTCTTTGGCATCGTTCGTCGCCAGGGCCTGCCTTAATTT
>JAJDBE010000080.1 GCA_029261515.1 Nitrospinaceae bacterium
AATTTTTCCAAGTTTTTCTTTAAAATCTTTATTTCGCCTCTTAACGGGGGTTGTGGTAAGTTTGGTATCTAACAAGTGTATTCACTAACACCCATCAATCTTTGGGTTTAACTCATTTAATACGGAAATATTATGACCACGGTTTTAAGCAGTGTTTATCAGGATCTGGTAGAGCGTCTGGAAGAAATCTCCCGCCTCGGCGGCATCATGAGCACTCTCCACTGGGATCAGGAGGTCATCATGCCTGCGGGAGCGGCGGATTCCCGCGCCCATCAGCTTTCAACCCTGTCCGGCCTGATTCATGACAAGTCCACTGATCCCAAACTGGGCGAATTGCTGGACCTGTTGCAAAAGGAAGACCCCTCAGCCTTCAATGCCGTCGAATGGTGCAACATCCGCGAAGCCAAGCGGGATTACGATATGCAGACCCGCGTCCCTAAAAAACTGGTGCAGGAAATCACCGAGTTGAGTTCACGGGGACACCACATCTGGGTGGAGGCCCGGAAAGAAAACCGGTTTACGGATTTTGTCCCGACTTTGAAGCGATTCATCGAGTTGAAAAAGGAATGGGCGCAGTATGTGTTCCCCGATAAGACTGCGTATGACGCCAACATCGATATTTTTGAGCGCGGAACGACGATGGCTGAGATCACGCCTATTTTTGAACAGTTGAAAGCTGAATTGGTTCCGCTCATTAAAGCGATTCGGGAAAAGAACCAGCAGCCCGACACTTCGTTCACGCAGGGGAAGTTCCCCATCGAGAAACAGGAAGCGCTGGGCCGCAGGATCAGCCAGGACATGGGGTTTTCATTTGACCAGGGCCGGATGGATGTTTCGGTCCACCCCTTTTGCGGCGGCGGCCATGCCACCGATGTGCGCATCACCACCCGCTACCGCGACGACAACTTTATCGAATCCCTGTATGCGGTGATTCACGAAACCGGGCACGGGTTATACGAACAGGGCCGCATGGCCGAATCGCGCGACCTGCCGGCGTCCGAGGCCTCCACGATGGGGATTCATGAATCGCAGTCGCTTTTCTGGGAACGCATGATCGCCCAGAGCCGGGGATTCTGCACGCATTATCTGGAGACGTTTCGCTCCGTCTTTCCAGAAAATTTCAAGGACGTGACGGTGGACGCGCTTTACGCGGCAATCAATGTCTCGGAACCTTCGTTCATCCGGGTCGAGGCCGACGAAGTGACCTATCCCATGCACGTGATTCTACGCTATGAAATCGAAACAGGATTGTTCGACGGTTCCATTGCGGTGGAGGATTTGCCGCAAATCTGGAACGACAAAATGCTAAACTATCTTGGCGTGCAACCCCCTACGGATACCCAGGGGGTTCTGCAGGATGTGCACTGGAGCGGAGGCATGTTCGGTTATTTTCCTTCCTACACTCTGGGCGCCCTGTATGCCTGCCAGTTTTATAACACCATGATCCGCGAACTCCCAGACACGGAAAAAAACATTGCAGCGGGGAACTTTGCTCCCATCAAAAACTGGCTGAATAAAAAAATCCACAGGCAGGGAAAACTTTATACTCCGGCAGAGTTGGTCAAACGGGTCACGGGGGAACCTTTGAACCCCGGCAACTTCATTGACTATCTGCAAATCAAGTACCGCGCTCTTTATCAACTGGACTGAGGAAAGACACAACCATGAGCGATTCTTTAATCGGCGATGCCAACCGCAACGACAAGTGGGGCAATAAAAGAGGCAAGGATTTTTGCACGGTCTGCGGGGAACCGCTTGCCGCCGGTGCGACGTTCTGCCCGCATTGCGGCCCGCCCATGTCCCCCGAGGAGGAGGAAGCCGAAGGCGGATTGGGGATGGGGCAGACGATGTTCCGCATCATTCTCATTCTCGTGCTGTTCGGGGCCATCGCCATCTTTAAGCTGGACATCGATATAGGCGGCAGCAAAGAAGAAATACTTCCTGAAGCCACCTTCCAGAATTCCGGGGATAAGCCCGCCGCCGCCAACGCCCACTCCGCGGACTATAAGACTATCCATCACATCAGGGGAGAGGAGGTCCGCCTGCGGGATAAACCTGAAGAAAATGGCAAAATTTTGGAAGTCTTAAAAAAGAAAGATAAAATTCAAGTTCTGGATAGCAATGAGGATTGGTGGAAAGTTTCCGCGAACGACAAAACCGGATGGATTCTCAAAGAGGAACTCGATACCGAAATCCGTTGAGGAATCCTATTTAGAAGCGCTTAATTTTTCCTTGCAGGTGAGAAGCTCCTGCTTGAGTTCAGCATAATTGCGGGTCACGGGAAATTGCGGAAAATCTTCAATCACATTATCCGGCGGACAAAACAAAATTCCCGCATCCGCTTCTTTCAGCATCCCCGTATCGTTGTAGGAGTCGCCACTGGCGATGACCGGGAAATTGAGTTCCTTGAGCGCTTTCACTGCCTTCGTCTTGCCATCCTCAATGCGCAACTGATAATCCGTGATTTTTCCATCCTTGTCCACCACCAGGCTGTGGCAAAACAGAGTCGGGTAGTCCAGTTGCGCCATTAAGGGACCGGCGAACTCATAAAAGGTATCTGAGAGAATGATTAATTGAAACTCGGATTTCAGCCACTTGATAAATTCATACGCTCCCGGCAATGGGGCGATGGTTCCGATCACATTCTGAATATCCTGGAGTTTTAGATTATTGGCTTCAAGAATTTCAAGCCGCCCGCGCATGAGTTCGTCATAGTCGGGAATATCGCGGGTGGTGAGCCGCAGTTTTTCAATGCCGGTTTTTTCGGCAAAGGCGATCCACACCTCCGGCACCAGCACTCCTTCCAGGTCAAGACAGGCAAGCATTCTTTAAAATCCTTTCAGCAAAAAAATATCAGCGGCACATTATAGAGGAAGAATGGATGAAAACAAGGCCCTTATGCGGATATCAAGAGGGCTGGCGGCGTTTTTTGCACAGGTCGACCAAGAAAATCAATTCTTCATTTTTCATTAGGTAGGAAAGCAAGGTGAAAATAAAAACACCGAAGAAAATGCAACCCGTCAGCACCAGAGCGCGTTCTCCTAGAGAAGCCAGCGGATCGAACCAGGCCTGGTCGCAAAAGTAAATTGCAAGGCCCATGACGGTGGCGGAGAAAGCAAGTTTCAGCGTGGAGGTCAGAATTTTTCTGCCGCCAATTTTGCCCAGGCGCTTTTTCAGAAAATAAATCAACAGCAGGGCATTGAACAGGGAGGAGAGGGAAGTCGCCAGCGCCAGGCCTCCGTGTTTCAACGGACCCATCAGAATCAGGTTCAAAACGATGTTGAGAAGCATGGCATACACCCCGACCTTGAACGGGGTCTTGGTGTCCTGCAGGGAGTAGAAGGCCGGGGCGATGACCTTGATCCCGGCAAACGCGCATAGTCCAATGGAGTAGTAGAGCAGAGCAATGGCCGTTCCCTCGGTGGTGGAGCGCAAAAACTCGCCCCGTTCCCAAAGGGTGTTGATGATGGGGAAACGCAGCACGATCAATCCCACCGTGGCGGGAACCGAGATAAAAAGGATCAGCCGAATACCGAAGGAAAGCGTGTCGATCAATTCCGCAAAATTTTTCTTCGCCGCCTGTTCCGCAAGCATGGGCAAAATAGCGACGCCAAGGGCCACGCCAAAGATTCCGAGAGGCAGTTGGACCAGTCGGTTCCCGTAATATAAATAGGAGATCGAACCTCCCGGCAACAGGGAAGCCAGAATGGTGTCCACCAGCATATTCAACTCGTAAACAGCGAGTCCGAAAATGACCGGGATCATCAGCTTGCCGATCCTCAAAACATCAGGATGCCGATGGTTGAAGGTTTTCACCAGAGTCAACCCCTGGCGAAACGTTGCGGGCAGTTGCACCACCAATTGCAACACGCCTCCGGCGAGCACGCCAAGCGCGAGGCCCATCACCGGCTCTTCCATATAAGGAGCAATAAAAAGAGCGCCGATTATCATGCAAATGTTCAAGAGAACCGGCGCGGCGGCAGGCAAGGCGAAGACCTTGAAAGTATTCAGGATTCCCATGCAAAATGCGGCCAAACCGATGAATATCAGGTAGGGCGCCATCCAGCGGGTCAGTTGCACCGTTAAATCGAATTTTTTAGGTTCATCCAGAAATCCGGGCGCGAACACGGACACAACCGCCGGACTGAAAACAATGATCCCCGCAGTGGTGATCACCAGAATCGCGAACAGCAGGTTCAGCAGATTGGCGGTCATCTCCCAGGCGGCGGGTTTGCCTTTGGTGTTCAACACATCCGAGAACACGGGAATGAAGGCGGCGCTCACCGCTCCTTCCCCCAGGATTCTGCGCTGGACATTGGGAATGCGAAAGGCGACAAAAAACGCGTCTGCCGCAGGGGAAGCGCCAAACTTCATGGCGATGACAAGGTCTCTCAGCAGTCCAAAAACTCTGGACACAAGGGTCATGCCCCCGACAGTTCCGGCGGCCCGGCTTACTTTTTTATTATGTTCCATGCAAAAGGAAGGATGGACGGGTGGGAAAATTCCGGTATCCCTAAATTACTCACCCCAAAAAGGGGAGGCCAAAGTATAGCAAAATAATTTGTGCACGGGAATAAATTTCCCTGCGTCTTTCACTCGCGGGCACATGTTATAATCATTCAAAGAGAGAATTTTTACTTATATCCTTAAGGAACTCATGCCGCAGTTTAAATTGAAGGCGAAAGATAAAAAGGTCATCGAGAAAATCAGGCAGGCTTTCGAAGATACGGTCATTCTCCAGCGGCAAAAACATCTCGCCTACGGACGTTGGGATTTTGTGGTGTTTGGCCCTCTGGGCAAGGACAAAACTATTCTTCGAGTCGGCTATGCAGAACACGCGGCCATTCGCCGCGCGCCGCTTTACATTGCGTCTCTGGCACAGCCGGGCGTGATGGATATCAGCGGCGTTCCCATCGAAGAGTTTATTCCCGAGGAGGTCCCGGAAGAATATCAAGGGCTGGAGGTGATTCAAGTGGACCCCATCCGGCCTCTGACCATCCAGGAGAAAAAAACACTGCCAGCGATCAGCAAAATAGAGGATAAAATCTGCAGGGACTATGAAACGGAAAATATCGCGGTCATCCACGCACCCCATGAAAGCGACTGGATGATTTCGGTGATGAAATACCTAAACGAATGCGATGAGGCCTTCCCGGACCGGATTCAAGAGTCCCTTCGAACGACTCAGTTAAAACAGGGCAAGGTGTTTTCGTTTGGAAACTCTAAACCGTCCGACTACCTGAATTGATGCAACACGGCATTCCGGAAAAATGAAATCATTTAACTTTCATTTGCTTCGGAATTTTCCATTTTCTCTATCAAGTCCGCGAAAGATTCATCCTTCAGCACTTTGGAAAACTGATTGCGGTAATTGCGGATCATACTGGCGCCGGTGACGATAAAGTCGTATACCTTCCATTCGCCATTTTCGTGAACCAGTTTATAGTCCAGGCTGACAAATTTCCCCTGATTCTCAACCTTGGTTTTCACCATCGCATACTTTCCCTTGATCACTTCTTCCAGATAATGAATTTCCCCGCCATCGAACGATTCGATTTTTTTGGCGTAAGTCCTTTCAAGAAGATCGGTGAACAAGCGGGTAAACTCCTTTTTTTCTTCATCCGTCCTTTTAGGCCAGTTTTCCGCAAGCGCCCGAACGGCCATTTGATCGTAATTAAACCGTTTGTTGATGATGTGGCGTAATTTAGTTCGCCGGGTATCAGGTTCGTTCTTTAACTTTTCATCATTCAGAACTTCTTTAACCTGATCAATCGTTGACTTTAAATCGCTGGTAATGGTATTCCCACTCGTTTCCTCGGCTGCGATAACCATCGGCAGGATCAGTAGCAGTGCGGCGACGATCCAGGCCGTCCAGTAATTGAATTTCCGGTCCGTTTTCATAAATGCTCCTTAGCTGTGACTATATAAATAGGTTCCTGCTAAAAACCCTGCATTCCCCATGCCAATGGCTTTAGCTGAAAGAAAATAAAATTACGGGTTTTTTATCAAATCCTTTGAAAATAATTGCTCATACGCTGTGTCTGAGATCTATCTAAGTCTATTATTATACTTCTATTGTTAAAAAAATCATACATTTAACGGTGCTTTACTCGAAATTAATACACAATAAAAGCCGCTTCATGCCCGAAATCCAAATACCTTGAAACACATCTAACAAGAGGCCATTTTTCAAAGGAAAAGCTGTTATGGGGAAGAGTTATCTCAGAGTTTTAACCATTGCTGGGTCCGACAGCGGCGGCGGCGCAGGGGTGCAGGCGGATATTAAAACTTTTTCCGCAATTGGTTGTTATGGCCTATCGGCCACCACCGCTCTGACGGCTCAAAACACCCAGGGCGTCCGGGGAATCCAGGAAATTTCAGCGGCATTCGTGGGATTGCAAATTCGCACCGTCCTCGACGACATCGGAGCGGACGCCGTCAAAATCGGCATGCTTTTCAATTCGGGAATCATCCACGAAGTTGCGGAATGTTTGAAGTCATACGCCGTCCCCTGGGTTGTGATCGATCCAGTGATGTTCGCCAAAAGCGGCGACCGTCTGCTTCAGGAAGAAGCCATGCAATCCCTGCGCGATGAGTTGATTCCACTGGCAACCGTTCTCACCCCGAACATTGCAGAAGCGGAGGGGTTGTTAGATCGTAGCATAAAAACACGCGACGAAATGGAACGGGCGGCCAAAGACTTGTGCGGCTTGGGGGCAGGGGCAGTGGTTGTCAAAGGCGGGAGTTTTGCAAATCAATCCTGCGACGATTGTGTTTGCATTCGAGATAATGCCGGTCGCGAAACGGTTCACTGGCTGGATCAGCCACGGATTGAAACCGCCAACGTACATGGAACGGGGTGCACCTTCTCCTCCGCCATCGCCGCTTATCTGGCTCAGGGAATGCAAATTGAAGAAGCGATCCGTAAGGCTAAATCCTACGTGACCGATGCTCTTAAAGCCGGAGCGGAATATCAATTGGGGAAGGGCAAGGGACCCGTAAAGCATTTTTATCAATGGTGGTGAGAATACCCCTCCCTAAGGGGGAGAGGAATAAAACACTTCTTCTGGTTAGCTTGAATCCCTCGGTAAATTCAGGATAGATTCTGTCGAAGGAGGGGAGAAGGCTGGGATTAGGGG
The DNA here is from genome assembly GCA_029261515.1 of Nitrospinaceae bacterium. GTDB lineage: Bacteria > Nitrospinota > Nitrospinia > Nitrospinales > VA-1 > JAJDBE01. The sequence continues at coordinate 7,140 of JAJDBE010000080.1, forward strand.
CATTGAAATCTTCTCCCCTTACCAGGGGGCACCCACAGGGTAACGCCGGGAGGGATCATTCTTTAACATGTTCAGGAGTTGTTATGAAGTTTTCAAAGCAGGCGTGGACGGCCATTGAGCCAATCTATAAATCCATCATCGAGCATCCCTTCAACCAGGAGCTGGCCAAGGGAACGCTGGCCACGGAAACATTTCAGTTTTACATGAAGCAGGATTCCCTGTACCTGGTCGATTTCGCCCGCGCCCTCGCCATCGCCGCCTCCAAAGCCGGGAATGCCGACGACCTGGTCCTCCTGCTGGATTTCTCCAAAGGAGCGATCATCGCCGAACGCGGCCTGCATGAGTTCTATTTCGACTTTTACGGCATCAAGCTGGATGTGGACCGGGCGCCAGGATGTTTCACCTACACCAACTTCTTAATCTCCACCGCCACTCATAAAAGTTATGAAGAAGCATTGGCCGCGCTTTTGCCCTGTTTCTGGATCTACCGAGAAGTGGGGATGCACATTCACAGCAACGCCGCACCGGACAACCCTTACCAGAAATGGATCGACATGTATTCCGGGGAAGAGTTTCAGCAGATCGTGCAAAACGCCATCGACCTGACCGACCGCGTGGCCAAAGGGGCGAACTCACAGCAATTGCAACAGATGCAAGACGCCTTCGTCACGTCCACCCGCCTGGAGTGGATCTTCTGGGACAGCGCGTATAGGATGGAACAGTGGAGTAATTCCAAAGTCAATAATTGATAAAGATTGAATATCTTAGAAATTCTCAGTAATTTTACACATAAACTTGTCGATATTTTTATTTGTTATAATTGCCTACCTTGACAATTTATTCTTTTTCTGACATTACAGACTCACAATAATCGCTGATTACTTTCACATACTTTCCAGCAGGGGTTAAAAACCTTTAAAAGTAGGTTTTGTAATGACACCAAGTGGAAACAGTGGGCAGACTCCTTTCGTTTTTACATTTTTGGTTCTCTTCTCAGGAATCGTTGCCGTACAACAACTCTCTCCTCTAAAAGCATCTCGTCCAAATATCGCAGGGAAAACAGATCAATTTTCCGAATTTGAAAAAGTAAATTCCCGCTTATGGGAAGACCCTTTTGCTGCCGTAAACCGACATCTAAGTTTAGAACCAAATAAGCCTATTCGGAATAAGGATCGGGAAAAAGATAAGGACGCATTAATAAGTCAGCTTTCGTGGGAACTATATTTTAATTATCGGGAACTAAAGGATAAGGATAACGAGGAGGAAAAAAAGATTTTATACCTAGGTGTTTTATTTCCTGGAAACAATTATTTTGAAGACTCCGAAACTCGCCGCCGTCGAAGATATACCATCCTTTCGGGTCTGGGCTCCAATGGCTACACTCCAAGCAAACCAGACAATATCGGTTACTTTTTCCCCAAAAATCCTAACTCAAATTTTTCGGAACACTACATTGCATTTGAGTGGTTAGAAAATGGAGATAACAAAATCCTTGTCCTTTGGTTGAATGAGACCTGGTTGAATTCGGTATCGCTGAATGAGAAGGTTAATCAACTTGACGGAAGAATCGAGAAAGCCAAACCATTAAATAGGTTGAACAATTTGTTTCATGGCCTCATCGCTCTGGACAAAGAGGATAATAATGGAAAAATTCCTCTGTCCGATGGCATCAGCACTCCAGACAAAGAAGTTGGCGGGGGAATTTTAATTAAGATTACCCCTGCTAACTCTCAGTTTAAAATTATCGGACCCGTTGGATCAGGCACTCTCAAAAACATAATTGATGAAATTGAAGTATCAAAAGAAGATGAATTGAAGGCTTACTTTCTCAATGGTCTGGAAATTCTTTCTCCCAATGCAACTGCAGAAGAAGAGGTTCTATTGGCAGATAATTCAAAGAAACTGTGCAAGGTGGATAAAATTCAGGAAAAATGCAAAACCGTTACGGATTTTTTTAAAGCCCACCTGAAAAAAGTTTCTTTCATCCGGGTCACTCCCACCGACAAGCAGTTAGCCGGAAAAATTTGGGAAGAGTTGAGCTTGCGTTGCGTCGAAGGTGATTCAAATTGCAACAAAGAAAGATACAACGTTGCTTACATTTCAGAATGGGATACTTTTTACGGAAGAAACTTACCTATAACATTTAATAAAATATTTAACAAAGACAAGGATAAACATAATCCAAACGAAAGTGGGGAAACTTACTTTTTCAAATATATGAGAGGCCTGGACGGTCAAATCTCAGCAATTTCTGACCCCAAAGTGAGTAAGTCGAAATCTTTATCCGATAAACATAATGTTGTCGAGTTTGGCCAGATAGAAAAAGCCGAAGGCAATAATCAATTTGATTATTTAAGGCGAATCGGCGAGAAGCTGAAAAAAATCGACAATGACTTATTTCAGCAAAAGAGAGAGCACCTTAACGCAATTGGCGTGTTGGGATCGGATATTTATGACAAGCTTCTAGTATTTCAAGCACTAAAAAATGACTTTCCCAGGACTATCTTTTTTACTACAGATATGGATTCTCGGTTTCTCCATAAAGAACAATTCAATTGGACACGAAATCTCATTGTGGGGTCTGGGTTTGGCCTGCAATTAAACAGTAAATTGCAAAGGTCTATTCCACCTTTTAGAGATAGCTATCAAACAGCTAATTTTCTAGCGGCTCAAGTGGCAGTGCATAACTTTGAAGAAACAGGAAAGGATACCCAAATTACCCAGGGCAAAATGAATTCTTGGTTGGGACCTTCGGTTTTTGAAATTGGCCGAACCAAAGCCTTCAACCTTGGTTTCCCGGCTTTACTAGATAAAACCGAACAAGTAAAATTAATAAATATGGAGATCTCTGCTTCTACTGTGCACCCGATCAAAAATCCCGTTTTTCATGAAAAAAATGCTTACCTATGGGGAATTCAGGTTGGAATTGGAGTTTTAATTTTTTTATTTCTTTACTTGGTATTTCCGAGATTCAGAAATCTATTTAACACAAAAAGGCGTGTATTATTCGTCATAACTTTCTTTTCTCTGTTCGCCATACTAATCTATTCTGTTTTAAGAGATATAAATAGTGCGAGGGGAGAACCTTTTGGAGGGTTTCAAGGGGTGAGCTTGTGGCCCACTGAATCTATTCGTTTTCTTGCCGCTTTTCTTTCAGTTGTTTTAATCGTAAGAGCATGGAGCCACATCAATGCAAATACACAACAGCTAGAACAATATTTTATACCTGGCAGCACGACTCTCCCCAGAAAACTGTCTTGGAAAAACAAATTTTTTAAATGTCTTTGGGATACTTTAAATTCTAAACGAACTATTCGTTTGCTTAGCCGCACTTTCCAAATTTATGAATGGAAGTTTTTACCCAAGAAATTTTATACAAAAGGAAGTGAGCTTTTAGAAATTAATCCCAGAATATTTTGGAAGAAATTTCAACTGCTGGGGTCAAATTGTTTTCGATTCAGGCGAGCATTCTTTTTGGTTATTATTTTCTTTATCTTTGGGCGCTTACTCACCCTTCAATGGATTCCCTTCACCCCATATAGAGGGGCTTTTAGCCTGACTTTTGACAAAATTCTTTTGTTCGGTTTTGTCATCCCCTTGTTTCTTTTTTTAGTATTTTTTGTGGTCGATGCAACTGCCCTTTGCACAAGGTTTTTGGAAGAGCTTCGCAGTAAGCCAACCAAATGGAAAAAGGAGAGCCTGAACAAACTTCTTTGCCGAAATAATATTTCCGACGATGAAGTTTATTATTTCAATGATTGGGCCGATATAAAAATCATCGCCAAGCAATCCGAGGTAATTGAAAAAGTTATTTTCTATCCCTTTTACGTCGAATTTCTTCTAATAATTTCGCGAAGTACTCTTTTCGACAGATGGACCACCCCACTAAGCCTTCTCATTATCTTTTTTGTTTGTTTGGCTCTTCCTATTATCCTTGCATTAAAGCTTCAACGGGCTGCTGATAAAAATAGATGGAAGGCTCATGAGGAAATATCTAGAAAATTGCTTGAAGTAAAAAGCAAAAACTCACTAAATTTGAATTCCGATGAAAAACAAAATGAGAAACGATTAGATTTGAATACCATTGAGAAACAATTGGAAATTCTAAAATCCGAAATTGAAACCATCAAAGAGGGAGCTTTTCGCCCTTTTACCCAGCAACCTGTGATTCGGGGGCTTCTGGTTCCATTCAGTGGTTATGGCGGGATCGTTCTGTATGAATATTTGGTAATGACTATTTAATCCAACTCAACCTCATACACAACATAACCTGAATCGGTCATGCCGGCACGGCGGTAGGCGCTCATGCCCTTGTCGTTGTCGTCCTTAACGTAGAGGCGGATGGCGCGGGCTTGCGGGTCTTTTTGGGCGAGGGATTCGATGTGCTTGTAGATGGACTGAAACACGCCGCGCTTGCGGTAGTCCGAATGGACATAGACGCTTTGCATCCACCAGATCAGCCCATCCCGCCAGTCGCTCCACTCATAGGTGATTAACGTCTGGCCGACGACTTTTCCTTCCATCTCGGCAACGAAGTACCAGCACAGATGCTGATGGTCAAACGCCCGCTCTACCCCGGACCGCAACACGTCCCGGTCCAACTCCAGGGCTTCCGTCTCGTGCGCCAGCGCCTGGTTGTAGTCCACGATTAAAGGAATATCTTTCCGGATCGCTTCCCGCACATGGATTGGGGCTGATGGATCGTTTGTGTCCTGCGATTTCCTCAAGAAAAAACTTCAGCGATAAAAAACTTGTTAGCAATTTCGCAGACCTATATCCGGGATTCGCTTTTAAACTTTGAATTTGCCGACCAGGTTCTGCAGATCAGTCGCCATTTTTGAAAGTTCCTGCGACGCCTTTTGAGTTTGGCCAATCCCAGCCGATGTATCCTTGGCGGCTTTGGCAACTCCGGTTATATTTTCGGTGATTTCGCCACAACCTTTAGCTGCTTCGGTGACGTTTCGCCCGATCTCGTTTGTGGTGGCCGTCTGTTCTTCTACTGCGCTGGCGATCGTGGTTGAAATGTCATTGATCTGGCTGATCACCGCACTTATTTCGCCAATGGCCTCTACGGCTCCATGGGTATCTCCCTGAATGGCCTGGATCTTGGTACTAATTTCATCTGTGGCTTTGGCGGTCTGATTGGCCAGTTCTTTGACCTCATTGGCCACAACCGCAAACCCTTTTCCAGCCTCTCCTGCGCGAGCGGCCTCAATCGTTGCATTCAGCGCCAATAGGTTGGTCTGTTCTGCGATAGACGTAATAACCTTGATAACCTGGCCGATTTCAGCACTGCTCTCCCCCAGTTTTCCTACCGTCGCATTGGTAGTTTCTGCCATTTTTACCGCTGAGGCGGCGACTTTTGCGGCATTATTCGCATTTTGGGCGATCTCCTTGATACTCGAGCTCATCTGCTCCGCACCAGTAGCGACCGTTTCCATACTTTTAGTAATTTCTTCGGAAGCCGCCGATACCACATTGGCTTGAGTGGATGCTTCCTCGGCGGTTGCAGCCATTTCCTGGCTGACCGAAGACATCTCGCCCGAGGAATTGGACAGGGTTTGAGCTGTTGTCGAAATGTTGGTTATGCTTTTTTTGAAATCGGAGAAAAATGATGCCAACCCTTCTCCCATACGGCCAATAGCGCTATCACCCTTTACAGAGATTTCTTTGGTTAGATCACCGCGGGCCGCAGTACTGACAACATCTAACATGCTATCAACCTGATCCTTTAATTCCTGGGCCTGCTGGATATCGCGCTCAACCACGGCTTTTGCCTTCTCTTCCGTAGCAATCTTTTCTGTTACCACTTCCCACGTAACCATGGGCCCCAGGTAATTCTTATCCTTATCGTAAATTGCGGCGGCCTGCAAGGATACCATTTCAGGTCCAATCTCCAGCAGGGCGGAATGGGGCAAATTACCAGGATCGGAAAGGATTTTTAGAACATTTTCCCGGTCCTTGTAAAAAACATCAATCGGACTTCCAACCACTTCTTCTGCTTTTAATTGCAGACTATTCTCCATGGTCTGGAAAAATTTCATCCCAGCCGGATTGACGTATTGAATCTTGAGGTCGGGTTCGGCATACATCATGATGACGGGGTAGTTTTCCACCAGACCGACCACCTTGGCCATTTCCCTATCTGCCTTTTGTTTTTCTCGAAGCTCAAAAGTCATTTTATGGAACGCATCCGCCAGATCCCCCTTCAAGTCGTATTCTTTATTAAGTTTTCCCTGGGCGATATCCTCAGCCTGGGATACGATTTGCTGCATGGAATCCAGCATAGTATTGTAGGTGTTCGAAAGCGCTCCAATTTCATCGGAGGATTTAACCTGGAGCTGCTGCTGTTTTAAATCTCCATTGGCAATATCCTCCATGGAAATCATGAGAGAACGCAGAGGTCTGGTAATCGAAACGGCAAACAAAAAGGAAAGGAGACCTCCCACAATTGGCGCGACCACAATAAAAATCAAGGCATAACTGCGAATCTCCGCGTTACCAGTGACTACTTTTTCTCCTTCTCTGTCGGCAATCTGTTGAGTTTCTTTTAACAGTTCATTCAGGTTTGAATTGATAACAATGGAATTCTTCCGTCCCTCTGCAACAAGAGAGTTTCCGAGGACTCGGTTTTCATCTATGTACGCATCGACCGATTCCATCATGGATTTGACGAAAGATTCCACCTGCGGCCGCAAAGACTGAACCAGCTCTTTATGCGTAGTTTCCAATTGAACAAAGAGCTTTTCCAGTTCTTCCTTTGCGGCCATCGCATTGGACTCAGAATCGTTCTGCCAGCTTACAGCTAAATCGGCCATCCAGTAGCGCATCTCGGCAAAAGCATTGGAGGTATTAACTACCAATTCCAGACGAGATAAAGCATCTTTTTGGACCTCAATAGCTGTCGTGGCTTTCCCCAACGCAAAATAGGTGTACAGAAGAGCCCCCGCCATCATCAGAAGAATAAGACCGTTTAACAATAATATTTTTGGACCAATCTTCAAGCCAAGTCCTCTCATAACAGGGTCTCCTGGTAATTATTGGTAGATTGCAAAGCTAATGGCCCCACCCAATTCACCCAATTTTCCGCCTTCTTTCTTACCCCCCGTGATATCTTTCGCACCTTTTGGCTCTCCATGACAATTCAAACACGCTTCTTTGTAATACTCCGGGAGAATCAGGCGGAATGCGTCTTTGCCTTTATGCTTGGCTTTTTCCACATGCACTTTATTCTTTTCATAGCTCGCACTTTTGAACTTTTTTTCAATAACATTTTCTTCCCATTTATCGGGGCGATTGGCCCTGTTGCGAACGTAGGCTTTTGGAGCGGTCAATTTAATATAAGCCTTACCACCGATTAATTTATTAAACCCGTCTCCCATCTGCTTGGCAAAAATTGCGGGCAAGAACCCTTTCAATCCCTTTCCTTTTTCATTGATCAAGGGCTGGGCATTGTCCATTACTTCTTTAATGGCTCCCAAAAGAGCGGCCTGCGTCTCTCCCTTCAGAGATGATTTATCTGCCATCTTAAAATCATTCCCAGTGGCCTTTTTATAATTTTCTTTAGTAGCTGCAATCACATTATCGGCGGATAAACCCTTGTCGCCTTTACTAGCGTCATTGATCAATTTCTGATTCTTTGCGATCACACCTCGTGCAGCTCGATACATCGTGGTTATTTCAGTCCCAATATCTTGCAATTCCGCATCCGATAATGCGGCGCTTACATTCCCTGCAAAAATCAGGCTGTGCAAAAAAACGGCAGCCAAGGTCAAACAACAATATTTAAAAAAACATTTTGAATACGCCATGATCTTTTCCCCCCCGATATTTGGGTTGTTAATATCTCCCCACGGAAACTATTGAGCGAATTTTAGCGCAATTCCTACAAAATAGTAGGAAATTTAAGAATTTTCCTAAAAAATTATACATTTATTTAGACTTATAGTAAAGGTAAATAATTCTATATATGGCTAAGAAAAAGAAGAAAAGTTTAGAGGGCTAATATTTTTCTCGAGGAATCTGAAGCCGGTTTGGAAGAAATTTGGTCAAAATGATTTGGTGCAGGCTTCCGGTTTTGGGTTCAACGCTTGGTTTTGGTTTTTGAAAAAATATATTCGAGGCCCCCTTGAAAGAAAGGAACTTCTCAATTTGAAAATTATATATCCTGAATGAACCGCTGGGCAAAACTGCGGATTTCCTTGCCATTCAAAACGTGGAAGCGGCGGATGCGTTCGATCGTCTGGTTGGAAAACCGTTTCATGGGAATGTGGATCATATTTTTATGATACTGCCGCGCCAGCCGCCGCCAGCTGGCCTGAAGAGGGCAGGGCGACACCACGGTGATGTGCCGCTCGCGGGAATGGTAAAACGCCGCCTCCAGCAGTTTTTCTTCCAAGGTGTCTGCGATGTGGATGGAACGATCTTCCCAGATGTTGGGGATGGGGCGCGGCGGATAGATCATCATGCAGCCGCCGTAGGTTGATTCGCCAATGCCGGGGCCGATGAGTTGGTTCATATACTCCGTCGCATAGAAGCAGAGCGTCGATTCCTCGTTGTGCTCGGCGTACCAGGTTTGCCGCCAGCTGTACTGCATGGGATCGGGTTCGGGATCGAACAGGAACACCACGATCTCCACCTGTCCGCGCGACGGCGGAATTTCCTTCACGTAGATGTCGCCGGTGTGCCAGTTCCTGAGGGTATCGCGGATGTCGATGCCGTCTTTCACTGAAGAAGTGAACTTTTCCGTCCGCGCCAGGTCCTGACTGAGCAGGAGTTTCGTCTGCTCGCGCACATGCGTGTTGAAGTTTTCGATCTTTTCATCCTCCGGCGGCCAGGAGCACTGGCCATACGGATTCCAGCGGTATTTCCATTGCTCTTGCTTCTTGATATCCGGTTCCGGCTTGAGGTTGAGGGTCCGCCACTCATACATAATTTCCGACAAACGGTTTTTCATTTTGGTAGGCGTGTCGTCCTCGTCATCGAACACCGCCTGGTCGATTCCAAGAGCCAGAGTTTCCAGCGCGTCTTCATTCTGATAAGGATAATCCCGCGCCGCCTCCAGAACCGAGATGGCAAACAAATCGCCGCCGATCTGTTTCGCCGCCGTGACCATCGTGTAGAGGTCCGGCGTCAACCGCGATTCCATCAGCGTCAGGTTGCGCACGTATTGCAGGAAGATCTGAAACGACTGCGTGCTCAGGTTGTGGTAGCGGACCTTTTTCTTCTGTAAAAAAAGTTCCCGCGCCTTGAGCAGGATTTCCTTGACACCGTCGATGGCCACGTCCCGATCGGATCGCAGTTCCTGCCGGTTTTTCTCGTAGAGATAGGTGATGTAGGGAAATTCCGTGAGCGCGAAAAACAACGTGTTTTTTTCGACGCCATACAGGTGCGGATAGTTCTCGATTTTTTCCGGCGGCGAGTAGTCCAGTCGTTCGTCAAACGCTTCCTTGATCCACGGCCAGTCCAGAACCGAGCAGATAAAGACGATGTTGGAATATTCCAGCTCCAGCCGGTGCAGTTCATAAGCCATCCAGCGGGCGCGTTTTTCGTGCTGGCTGTTGGCGTCGGGACGTTTCAAATAAAGCAAAAGCGCGGCGTTGAATTTTTCCAGTGGCAGATGGCGAAGGGCAAAAGTGTCGGGGAAATCCGCCTTGCGCGGTTCAAAGGAGGCCGTGCTCCAGTCGATGAACTTGCGCGGAATTCCCTCCTGCATGGCGATTCGCAGACCCATGATGACCGGCTGGCTGGGATCTATGGGCACGAAGCTCTGCGTGCCGTCCGCTTCCTCCAGACAACTGACGGTGATCGTCGGCAGGCGGTTCACTCCTTCTTCCACCGTGGCCTGATACTCCGGCGGCAGGGCCACCGCCAGACAGTCGCACTTTGCGGACAAAATCCGCTGGCGCACCTGGCGGGTGTAATCGCCGCTTCCGTGCACGACGGGAAGCACCCGGATTTTGTCGCTGAGAGTGAAAATGTCTTTAGAGTTCATGAGAGAATTGTAGCGAAACCCGTTGACAGGATTGAAACGCTAATCCCGGTCGGGATGCAAGGGACTGTCGTCCTCGAAAAAGAAATCTCCAAGGCCCATCGGCAGACGGTCGGAACCCAGCGCCCGGTTTTTGCGCGACGCCAGTCCATCCAGATCGAGCGCGTCCTCGCCCAGCACCCGCGACACTGCTTCCTGCCACACCGCATCCTTTGAAAGGGGGTGCGTGTGATCCTGACTGAGACGTTTCATCGCGTATTGCAGAATGTGCAGACCGTCGCGGGGAGAAAAATCGAGATCGAGCTGATGTGATTTCTGTAGAAAGTCGACGGTCATCTGCATGAGATCGTTTTCGGCGAAGGGAAGGTGGTATTGCAGAATCGCCATTTCATCCTGATAATCCGGCATGCTGAGCGGCAATGTCGGCTGCAGACGCGACAGAATGTAATCCGGAATCTCGAATGTCGATTCGTCCCGGTTCATGGTGACGCAAGAGCGAAACTCATCGTGCGCGTGAATCTGGATGCCGGCAATAATGGATTCCACGTAGCGCCGGTGATCGAGAAGCGGAGCCAAAGACGCCCAGCTCTTTTCGTTCATGCGGTTGCCTTCGTCGAGAATGCAGATGCCTCCGGTGATCATGGCGCTGACCGGAGGCGAGGCATGATAGGAAATCTTGCCCGATTCGGCCAAAACGGGCGTCACCAGCAGATCTTCTGGACGCGTGTCGGCGGTGCATTGAAAGATGAATAACGGCTGTTTACGCTTCAAGGCGGCCACCATCGCCAGGGTGGTTTTGCCGATGCCCGGCATGCCGACAATCCGCGGGGCCAACGGCAGATCTTTTTCCCCGACCACCAGCCAGCAGGCAAGGATTTGTTTTAAAACCTCTTCCTGACCGATCCACTCCGGCTGCGTGGCGTCCGGGCGGCTGAGGTTCAGAGTCACGCCGCCAATGACTGCCGCTTGCGGTTTTCCAGTTTTATTATTCAAAATATTTTCCATCTTTAAAATCCGTTTATTTAAAAGCAGTTATTGGAATTCAGGATACGTTTGTCCACGGGGGCTGTCAAGCGGTTCTCCCCCATCGCCGCAAGAGGAACGAGCGGCAATCTCCGCTACAAATCTTTGAGAATCTCCCGGCGCTTGGTCCGGTATTCCTCCTCATTCACCAGACCCTCCTTTTTCAAGTCTTCGAGGATTCTTAAGCGCGACTTTACATCCAGGTCCTGAGAGGGACCCGGAGCCATTTTTTCCGTGTCAGGGGAAGGCAGGGGAAGGACTTTCGACGGTTTGGGCAATATTTCAGGAAAGACGATCCAATTGGTGATGTCTTCCACCAGACCTTTAAACCGCTGCTTGGTTTTGTAAGACTGATTGTTGAGCGGGACCAGACGCCAGCTTTCCCCGGCAACCGAAAAATCATCGACCTTTCTTCTTCGCTTTTGCACGACCGTCATGCGCCAATGCAGGCCTTCCGAAGTCAGAAACGTATCTCCTTGCAGAACAATTTTTCCAGCCGAGTTTTTCAGTTGGAAGACGGTTCTCTGATCCGGATTGGTCCTGGCAAACTGCTCCACGATCAACGGGGCGAGTTTAGGCACAATATCGGAATTAAAAACCCGCCGTTTGTTCGACCAGGAAATATCCCGCTTCTGATAGGCCAGTGAACTCAGGATTTTGACCATGTGCTTCAGATCAAATGCATACGGCTGAACCACATTGAGTGCGTACTTTTTCTTTTCGTTCTCATCGAAGGGTTTGGATAGAACGGAAATCTGGATGGGATCTGCCTGCGGTTGTTGCGCAGCAAATATGCTGGTGGGGATATTAAGGCAATAGAGGAGGGTGAAAACAACGAACCACCGATATATTTCTCTGAATATTTCCTTCACACGTTCCGCGATTCCTATTTCCTTTTTACATGACATTTCAGGCAGGACCGCCCCACCTTGAAGGCTTTTTCCCCATCATGACACCTGCCGCAATATTTTCCCTGGTTCATGGCTTTCATGTTCAGGGCGTCTTTAACATCGGTGGCGCCTTTTTTACTGGGGAAAATATCGTCATGACAATCTCTGCATTGCACTCCTTTGAGGGTGTGTTTCTCATGGCTGAACCATGCGGGAGGCATACTGTGAGTATCCGTGAAGTAAATATCGTCTATCTTTTGCGTCGTTATCTTCTGCCCCGACATCCCCGGCGAACAGGAAAATAAAACCAGACAAATGAGACCAAACGCAAGAAAAAGAACTAAAATAGGAGTGTGGCGCATGAACAGGCCCTCATTAATCTATGCGGTTAATTTTATACCTCATTTCTATTACAATTAGAGAGCGTTTGCAACACTTGGAATTTTAAGGATTCCGGCTTCATTAACGGTTCGGGGATTTTTGTCTGCATGATTATTGATTTGGATCTTAAAGGCAAGCAAGTGGTGGTGATCGGCGCAGGCAAGGAAGCACGACGAAAGGTGGACAGCCTGTTCACGCAGGATTGTGAAATCATCGTCGTTGCCGAGCGCATTGGCGAAGAAATCTCCAAGTGGAGCGACGCCGGGAAACTGACTTTAAAGCAGATGAAAGTTTCCGATGGCAAATTTCTCAACGATTACGACCGCCTGATTCTGGTGATGGCGGCGACGGATGATACTCCCCTCAACCGACGCATCGTCGATGCCGCAAAAAAACTCCGCTGTTACGTTTATTCCGTCGACGATCCTGAGTACAGCGATTTTAGCCATCCGGCAGTCCTCAATTTGCACGACACCGTGCAGGTCGCTGTTTCTACTGGCGGGAAAAGCCCGTTGATGGCAGGTAGAATCCGTCAAAAAACTGAAGCTGTTTTGAAAGAGGTGATCGGGAAAGACGATATTTTAAAAATTCACTTGCAGGAGCGATTGCGACCGCAGGCTAAGCAGCATTTATCGTCTCCGGAAAAACGCAAACAGTTTCTGGAAATGATATTGGATCATGCTGAAATCAATGGACTGCTTGCAGAGGACCATTTGGATGCAGCCGAAGCTCTGGCCCGGAAAATTCTGGGTCGCGATTTTTAAGTAGATATTCTCACTAAGAACTAGCAAGTCGTTAAAAAGTCCTTTCAAGGCAATATTTGTTTGATGTCATGCTGAGCTTGTCGAAGCATGAGTTCTATTTTACAACTTATTGTCACCCTTCGGTAAACTCAGGATGACAGGGGAGAAGGGGTTTTTTATCTCCCAATCTTATGACAGAGCCTTTCCTGATTTTACTGAAGGACTCAGGAGGACGGGTTTTCAATTTTATATTTGCGGCTTGGCGTCTTTGCGTGAGCCGGGTTTGCTATTACCCTGTTAATCCTGTCAAATCCCCCTCACCTAGCCTGTCCCCCAAAGGGGAGAGGAATTTGACTGTAATCAATCCCTGCGCCGCTTTCCACTCCGGCTCGCCTCTCTCAATACCGTATTTGCCAGTAGGATATGGCTTTTACACCTGTAATCATGAAGTGTTACAATAGAAAATAGCGTTATGAACTGAAAGCTTAAGGAGAAAGTTTCGTGGAAACCTTTTTAACGATTCTCGCCATCGTCTTTGCAGGCGTCATGCTTTACCTGTTACCCAAATATGCGAAATTCATCCATCAACAACCCAAAATGCATATGGAAAAGATGCGTCTGGAAGAAGAACAAAAAAAAGCCGCCGAAAATAAAGAAGAAATCTAGACACGCACACTATGAATTCCCCTACGGATAATTTTTTTACCAAGTACATCCAAATATTTCTGGAAGGCAACCGGGCCGCGTGTCAGCTTGCAGATTCGCTGGAAAAATGCGGCGTGGGGTTGATGCCTCTGGTCGATCACTGCACCCTCCGTACGCACGACGTCGATGAACGCGCCAGGGAAGCCCTCGCACTTGGATTTCAACAGGATGAAAAGATCGGCACACTCGAATTCGACAAATGGTGGGCCAAGGTGTACCGGAAACCGGGATACCCCTCACTGTTCATCGATCAGTCGTTTTCCGGGGAAC
>JAJDBE010000081.1 GCA_029261515.1 Nitrospinaceae bacterium
CCGTTGGGATTGACCAAGCAAGAGAAAAAGGACCTTGTGAAATTCATGCAAGCCTTGGAAGGGGAACCCATTATCGTCGCGCTTCCGGAACTGCCGCCGTCCGATGAATAGTATTTTTCAGGGTTATTGAGAAATCTAAAATTTCTTAGAGGGGAAGCATCATGCAATCTTTTTTAAGCGCGTTACAAAAAAATACCTGTTTTGCTTTTTTAATTTTGTTGCTCCTGCCAGGGGTTGCTGCCGCGAGCAGCGCGACGCAGGCTGAAAAAATCGTCAAGGAGCAGTGCACGGTTTGTCACAGAGTCACCGGGGAAGCCAAATCGAGGTTTGAACTTAAGGCTCCGGATTTGATGTGGGCGGGAGTGAAATTCAAACGCCCCTGGCTGGTGAGCTTCTTGACGGGCAATCAGGAAAATATTTATCAGAAAAATTACCGGTGGGATGAATCGACCCAGCCGGCAAAACATTTGGCTTTATCGAAAGAAAATGCCGAAGCTGTGGCTGATTACATAAAGAAGAATCTGGTCGATTCCAGGGTGAAGCAAGACGCCATCGATCTCACGCATTTTACCGAGTTGCATGCGGCCTTTGGCAGGCAGTTGTTTATCGAGCATTCCTGCACCGGATGTCACCAGATCATGGACAACGGCAAAAAAATGGGAGGGCCGCAGAGCACTTCCATGTTTAATTCGGGAGAACGACTGAACAAAGACTGGATTCTCCGTTTCAACTCCAATCCGCCGGACTTTGTTCCTCACAGCGGTGAATTCGTGGCGGATGTCAGTGAACTTGGACTCCATTACGTGACGGGTTTTCTGGCCACGGAAGGGGATGAGAGTTTCAAATTTTACGAACCGTGGAAGAGTGAGCATTTCCAAAAGGCCGATGCCAATCGTGGAAGCGTTATTTATAAAGAATACTGTGCGCAGTGCCACGGATCGAAAGGAGAAGGGGATGGCCCCGCCGCATCTGGGCTGGAACCCAAACCGGCGGTACATGCAAAGATGGCGATGGATCAAATGCCTCTGGATTACCTTTATAACGTGGTTTATTACGGCGGCAAGGCGGTCGGAAAATCGCATTACATGCCGTATTGGGGACTCACCATTGGAGAGCAGGGAGTGGCGGATGTCATCTCTTACATGAGAACCACCTTCAAAGGCGGCGAGGAAGTGGCGGCGGCTTCTGGAGGAAAGGCGGCTCCTTCCGGCGATTGTCCGCAAGCGCGGAAGACAAAATCAGCGCCGTCTAAATTTCTGAAGATGCCCAATCCCCTGAAAGCCTCAGCGGAAAATATCAAAGCGGGGGAATCGCTCTTTCTAAAAGAGGCAAAGCCTCTGGCTTGCGCCCAGTGTCACGGGAAAGTTGGCAACGGTAAAGGCCCGATGGGCGGAGGTTTGACTCCGTCTCCCCGGAATTTCACCTGCGTCGCCACTATGACGGAACTGGAAGACGGGCAGTTGTTCTGGATCATCAAGAACGGGTCTTCAGGAACCGGAATGCTGGCTTACCAGGGGCTAAAGGACGATGATATCTGGAAGCTGGTCCTTTATATCCGTGAGTTGGCAAAGTAAGAGAAAGCTTTTGAGAATTTCAAATCTGTTCTGCTCAGGGGACCCAGAGTGACAAGCTTTGGGTTTCCTGAAGTGAGAGATTTATGAAATAGGACGACGATCGGTTGGAGGGAAATTAAAATGCAAAAAAAGACTCTTTTAAAAGTTTCAGGTTTTTTGATGGCGATATTCTGCCTGGCAGAAACCTGCTGGGCGGAACCGACCGATATCACCGTGCGTGTCATCAGCCGGGACGCCAAGTTCATTGGCAGTAGTATGGGCGGAGTTTTGATCACTCTACGGGATGCTGAAACAGGAGAAATTCTCTCTCAGGGGAAAACCGAGGGCGGTACTGGCGACACGAATCGTATTATCAAGCAGGCCCATACGCGGGGAGTTCCGTTGTCCACTGAGAGTGCAGCGAAATTTTCGGCCACCATTAATTTGGACGAACCGCGTCCGATTGAGGTGACCGCTTACGGTCCGTTGGCGAAACGCCGGGGCGCTAATCGTGTTTCCGCGGTTCAGTGGGTGGTTCCCGGCAAGCATCTGACAGGTGGAGATGGCTGGCTTCTTGAGATGCCCGGATTCATCGTCGATGTTTTGTCGCCTCCCACGCACCTGAAATTGAATGGAGCATCGAAAGCGGTTGAACTGAAGGCGAATGTGACGATGATGTGCGGTTGCCCCATTGAACCTGGCGGATTATGGGATGCGAATCGGTATGAAGTCGTCGCTCTTATTAAGAAAAACGGCGAGCCTGCCGGGAAAACCACGCTGACCTATGCTGGCGCAACCAGTCAATTCGCCGGAACGCTGCAAGTGGAAGAGCCGGGAAGTTATGAAGCCACCGTCTACGCCTATGATCCCGCTAATGGAAACACCGGGTTGGACGAGGTGACCTTTATAATTTCCAGATAAATTCGAGGGGGAATCCACAGGAGTGGAAAACCATGGGTTTCATGAATAGGAAGAAAAATTAAATCCAAATGGGTGACGCTATGACAGAAACAAGCGAAGAAAAACAGATTCGTCAGCAGACGGAAGAATATCAGGTGCTGCACAATGTTGCGAAATCGCTGCAATCCACGCAAGGGATGGAAACGATGCTCAAAGAAGCGATAAAAGCCATTGTGGAGTATGGAGAACTGCAAGTGGAATACAAAGCGGGAATCTTTCTGATCGACGCGGAAAAGCGGGTTCTCAATCTTCATACCTACATAGGCGAGTTTACGGATGAGTTTCTGGAGCGGGAAAAGGTGGTTCCTTTCGGCGAGTGCCTGTGCGGTCGCGCGGCGGTGTCCGGAGAAATGGTCATCAGCAACAATTGTTTTTCCGATGCCAGGCATGACCGGCAGTTTAAAGGCATGACGGCGCACGGGCATTATATCGTACCGCTCAAAAGCCGAACTAAAATGGTGGGCATCCTGTTTCTTTACACCGACCCCGATCCTCCCTGGTTTGAGCGCAGTCAGGAGATTTTATTGTCCATCGGTAGCCTGATCGCCGATGCCATCGAAAAACAGCATGCGGAGGAAGAGATCCGCAAGAAAAACCGCGAACTGCTGGAACTGAATGAACTCAAGAACAAATTTCTCGGCATCGCCTCGCATGATCTACGCAATCCTTTATATCTGATTCGTTCGTTCAGTGAAATTTTGATGGAAGGTTCCGTTGGCAGCGTGAACGAAAAACAGCGCACTATGTTGGGAAAAATATTTAACTCCAGCGATTATATGAAGGCGCTGCTGGAAAACCTTCTGGACATTTCAAAAATCGAGAGCGGCAAAGTTGAGTTGGATAAAAAGGTTCAGGACTTCAATGACACTGTAAAAAAACAAGTGGAGTTGAATCAGCTGATGGCGGATAGAAAAAATATTCAGGTTCACATGGATTTGGGAAATGTCCCGCCCATTTCTTTTGACAAAAACGCCATGATTCAGATCATGGGAAACTTCATTGGCAACGCCATTAAGTTCTCTCCCGCAGACACAAATATTTATGTGTCGACGGTCAATATGGGCGACCAGATGCGGTTTTCAGTTCACGATGAAGGGCCGGGGATTTCCGACGAGGACCAAAAGCTGTTGTTCGGTGAGTTTCAAACCTTGAGCGCCAAACCCACGGGAGGGGAAAAATCGACGGGACTGGGCCTGGCCATCGCCAAAAAACTGGTGCATCTTCATAAAGGAGAGGTGGGGGTCTCCAGCGAACTGGGCAAAGGCAGCACGTTTTACTTCACCCTTCCCACAGATTAACGGCTGATTTTTACCTGGAAATCCCGGAATTCTTCTAATTCAGGCTCAAGTTTGCCTATTTATAATATAGCCCATTTCTGCTAAAAGACCGTTTCCCTCAACCTGTTTAAACCCTGAAAATAAAACAAGTTGCAGCATTGCCTTTCATTTGGGGAGGGCTTGTAAATAATTGTTATTTAATTAGTTATTCTATTATGGTAAGATTCTTAGAAGGGCTTTTTTAGGGATTTTAGACAATTCTTGCATATTCCCAAAAGGGGAGTCGAAATGGACTTCATTTCATCGGAACAGATTTGGGGTATTTTCCTGTTTTTTCTGGGCGCTGGCATGCTTTCCTGGTGCAGTTGGCTGGAGCGCACGGAAGAAGAATTTTTGCGCGATACAAAAAACCGCTATAAGCAGCAACGCCGTAAAACGGACTTTGTGATCCCGAAAACCGTTCGCGGTGCCCTCATGACCATCACCGGCAGTCTGATGTCCTTGGCAGGCATCACACTATTTTTCCTGCATATCAACTGAAGCCTTTCTTTATTATTCCTACCGTAAAAAATTCCAAAATCGAATTGAGTTCCAGTCAGTTGTTCGCAAAAGTATTGTGAATTTCAGAGGTTCAGTCAAATGGTTTGAACTGAAACTTGAAAACTTTTCACGTCGTGAGCAGACCCGCCCTCCGCGAAGGAGTTAAAATGGCCAGAACCCGGATTTTTTTTCGGTCAGCAAGATGGCGACAGGCTCTTTTTCGTATAGGACCGGATGATGGCGCAGAGTGACAAGATATCCATCCTGCGGCGCCACATATTCTTCTAAAGTATTTCCAGAATAAATGTCGCGCAATTCCCCCAGCTTATCGCCTTCTTTGAGAAAACTTCCTGCTTTAACTTCAGAAGTAAATAATCCCGCTTGTGTCGAAAGTACGCAGTAGTTTCCGTTGGCTCGGAAAAAATGCACGTCGGTTTTATCATTTTTATTTGCGGATGTGGAAAGCGCCTCGGTGTGAACCATGAGATTCACCAACCCGTCAAAAAGTGAATCGCACAGGGTGCGGTCCAGGGTTTGCGGCTTGCCAACAGAAACCATGAGAGAAGAAATGCTGCTCTCACCCCAATGGTGCAGCAGATTTAATTTTGCTGTGGAGGACTCCGCAAGTTCTCTTACGATGTCGAGTCCTAAACTCTGGGCCATTTTCCGGGTGGTGCGGTCTGCATGCAGCATCTTGGCATGCGGTGCGTCTTCATATAGGTGGTCTCCTGTCCCAAGAATGACGCCATGCGTGGAATCGGCGGTATGTGTCAGAATGCACTGGGCGATTTGTTCTGCCACTTCTCCTTTTTCGTTTCCTGGGAACGCGAGATCCAAATCCAGATCGTCGAACGACCACAATCGGGTTCCCGATTGAACCGCGTGGAGATTCACCACGGGAAAAACCTGAATCTTTCCCTTCAATTTAAAATCGGTCTCCCGGCCTTCGGCAACATCGTTTAGAAACCGGGTCAATCGCGAATTGAGATAAAGTCCGTTCAACTGATCTCCGTGCATGCCGCTGACGATTGAAAGCGTGACATCGGGAGTCGCACTTGCCTGCCAGGAGTTTTTGCACAAGGTGACGGTCGGGCCCAGAGGCGACGGAATGGAGAGAATGGTTTCCTTCACGGTTGGGTGGTTTCCTTGAGGGCGATGCGGGCCAGAGGCGCGCCTTGATAGATGACCGGTTGTTCACGCAAGGTGAATAAGAGACCGTCGGCAGTAGAGACGATGGTTTCCATCACCGTTCCATTGACAGCATCGACGATGTCGCCAAGTTTCTCTCCCTTTTTCACCCAGCTTCCAAGTGGGATAGAGGAAACAAACAAGCCCGAATGCTCTGCCTGGATCAGGGCCACCTGCCGGGGATTCACCAGTAGAGGCGGTTTGACTTCCGGCGGATCGGGGAGGTTAAGAATTCCTGTATTGTGCAGAAGATTGAGCATGCCTTTAAAAACCTGATCGCAGAAATCCGGGTGAATGCGCAGACAAATTCCGGTTTCCACTACCAGAGTTGGAATTTTTGCGCGGTTGAGATTATAGCCAAGCGTCGCTTCAAACACCGGGGCGGTGGGGTGGACCCAGATCAAATCGGTGTTGCATAGACTGGCTAAAGGAATGAGTTTTTTGCCGAACTCTTCAATGATGCGAATCTGCGGCAGTTCTTTTAGATGCAGGTTGCTGGCATGAAAATCGACTACGATGTCGGAGGACGATTTTAAATCGTCTAACAGCGCGTTGGAAAATCCGGCGGCAAGCGAAGCTCCATTGCCGTTGCCCATTTGCCGGTTCATATCGACCGAGAAAAAAGGCCACAAGCGCGACGCGGCGCCCAGAGCCTGCGGATTGACAGCAGGATAGACGTTGACTTCTCCGAGAAACGCTTGTGAGTGAGTTTCTTTGAGTTGGCGCAAATATTCGGTCAGGCGGTGACAGATGAACACGCCTTCCAGCTCATCTCCATGCAGGCCGGAAACGAAGGCAATGCGTTTGACCGGTTTGTCTTTTACTGCAGTGAAGGTTTGTTTGATGATTTCGACAGGGCCGCCAAGCGGGCTTTGATAAGATGCAATGGTATACGTTTTCAATTCCCTGTCCCTGTCTTATTCAAGTGAGAAGTCAACTGCGTGGTTATTCCTTATCCTCGTCTGACTCGGAAGGTTTTTTCTTTTTGATTTGAATTTTCAAGGCGTCGATCTTGCGTTTTAACGTATTGCGGTTGATCCCCAAAGCTTTGGCGGTGGGAACCTGCTTGCCTGAATAGTGATTCAGAAGGAGTTCGAAGAGATGCTTTTCCATGGATTGAATGAGGCGGTCGTGCAAGTCATCTTCTTCCTTCCATTTATTGTGCGCAAGATAATCGCCGATGAGTTGCTGCAGTTTCTCTTCCCATTGTTCGTTGGGGGGTGAGGACGGCAAGGTTTCATTCAGCAACTGGTCAGGAAGATGGTTCGGCAGAATTGGACCGGAAAGCGCCAGCACCAACGCCCGTTTGATCACATTTTCCAATTCGCGGATATTGCCGCGCCAGGAATATTGGCTGATCAACCGTTCCGCTTCAGGGGATAAATAAACCTTGCCCTGGGCCAATCTTGGGGAGAACCGGCTGAGAAAATGGTTGGCCAATAGTGGAACGTCTTCCAGTCGTTCTCTTAGGGGCGGCATGTGGATGTGGATGACGTTCAACCGATGATACAGGTCTTCGCGGAAGCGTTTGCCCTGCATGAGTTCTTCAAGATTCTGGTTTGTCGCGGCCAGAATACGAACATTGACCTTTATGGGGTCCTTGCCGCCGACCCGGTAGAACTGATGGTCCTGCAACACGCGGAGAATCTTGGCTTGCAGGGGCAACTCCATGTCGCCGATTTCATCGAGGAACAGAGTGCCGCCGTCGGCCAGTTCGAACTTTCCCTTTTTTTGTTCCACAGCTCCGGTGAACGCGCCTTTTTCATGACCGAACAATTCCGATTCCAGCAATTCCCTGGCAATGGCGGCGCAGTTGATGCAGATAAAGGGCTGGTCATTTCTACTTGAATAGTAATGCAGGGCGCGGGCCACCATCTCTTTCCCCGTGCCGCTCTCGCCGGTGATGAGAACGGAAAGGTCTGCGGCGGCGGCTTTGCCGATGGTTTTGAAGATGTCCTGCATGTTTTTGCTTTTGCCGATGATGGCATCGACGGAAAACTCACCGGCCTCGCTTTTCTCAGGCTCCATCTCAGGCTCTTGAATCTGCTGGGAACCGTAGGCCCTGTCCACCAGGGCGTAGATTTGATCGAAGTCGAACGGCTTGCTGATGTAATCGTAAGCGCCACGGCGCATGGCTTCGATGGTGTTGTTCATCGTGTCCTGTGCGGTCATCACAACCAGTTTGATATGCGGGGTTTTTTCTTTGGCGCGTTCGAGGAGATCCAGTCCGTTGATCCCGTCCATGAAGATGTCCGAAAACACCATCAGGTAATCATTGTGCGTTAGCTTGTTCAACGCATCTTCCCCGCTCACTGCGGTGTCGACCTGAAAGCCTTTTTTCTCCAGAGCCTTCTTGAACACCCAACGGATATTTTCCTCGTCGTCGACGATCAGGATTTTGTTGTTTTTATCCATAACCTATTATTTTATCACTTCTGCTGGAGTGGAAGAAATACCTGGACTGTGGTACCCAACCCCTTTTCAGAGGTGATTTTGATCTTTCCACCGTGATTTTCCACAATTTGCAGGGAAATGGGCAGGCCGAGACCACTGCCTTTGCTCTTGGTGGTGAAAAAGGGCGTGAACAGGTTTTTCATCGTGGCTGTGTCCATGCCGCTTCCAGAGTCGATGATCTCCACGACGATGCTTTGCCGGGGAGGGGAGTCGGGCGCTGTTTTTATGGAATAGCCTGAGCCGACACGGGTGAACAATTGAATTTTGCCTTTTCCCGGAGTGGCTTCGACGCCGTTGCGTATGAGGTTCAGAAAAACCTGTTTCAACTGATCGACGTCGGCTTCAATGTCCGGCAGGCTGGGGTCGTACACCTGTTCCAGGCGAATCTTGTGTTTTGCCAGGGATTCCTTTTCCAGCAGAAGGATATCGTTTAAAACTTTGTGAATGTTGGTGGCGCTGATGTTTAAATCGCGGGGCTTGGTGAAGTTCATCATCCGCTCCACCATGCGGTTGATGCGGTCCACTTCGGAAATGACCACGTCTAGGTATTCTTGCTGCTCGGTGTTTTCCAGCTCCTGACGCAACAGTTGTGCGGAAGCGCGAATGCCGCCCAACGGATTCCGAATCTCGTGCGCCATGCCGAGAGCCAGTGAAGCAAGGGTGGAAAGATTGTCCAGTGGCCGGGAGAACTCCTGTAATTCTTTGAGAAGACTCATGTCCTTGACCAGAAGCAAGGCGCCTTCTATACTTCCTTCCTGATCCATATAAGGAGAGATCGTCAGGCTTGCAGGGAACAGGGATTTGTGTTTCTGCAAGCCGCTGCATTCCACATCCCGGTAAGACGCTCCTGTGGTGAGGCTCTGCTCAATTTTATTTTGGATTTCGGGTTGGTCGGGAAAAAGCTCGGCAAGGGGGAGATTTTCAATCGTCTCTTGCGGGCAGCGGAACAACTCTTCGGCGGCAGGGTTGGCTTGGAGAATTCTCAGGTCCTTTGAGACAAGGAGAATTCCGTCGATAAGAGAGGAAAAAATTTTCTGAAACAAATCAAGGAATCTCCCTGCGGCAACGCCTGCAACTATTTGCTCGTTTTGGCTTTTTTATTTTTTTTGCCGGAATACGGATTCTTTGCAGCCGGTTTTTTTGCCGCGGGTTTGGGTTTTTCAGGTTTCGCTTCCGCCGCAGGTGCCGGAGTTTCGGTTTTTGCAGGCGCTGCGGTGGTGCCGGAATTGGCCTGTTTGCTTTCCTGGTCCCACCCCTGCTTGCGCGATTCAGAAGGGTAATCGGTCGCGTACCAGCCGGAGCCTTTCAGGATGAACCCGGAGGCGGAAACCAACCGCTGCACTTTTCCGTTGCAACCATTTTCCGTGTGTTTTTTCAATGGGTTGGCGGAAATAGACTGCATCACCTCAAAGGTGGTGTTGCATTTCTGGCATTCGTATTCGTAAATCGGCATCGATGCAAAACTCCTTATCCCATAAGTAATTGACTCACCTGTGTTCTAGAATAGAATTCAAAACGGCAAATGGCAAGTTCCAGGGGTGATTTTTATGAGAAAACCTGGAATCGGCGGGATCAAACCTCGGTCAGCCACTTTTCGTATTGTGGATTGTCACCCCGGATCGTGTCGAAAAAGGTTTTCTGGATACGGTCGGTGATTTCGCCCTTTTTCCCGGTTCCGATGGTCCGGTTGTCCACCTCGCGAACAGGGGTGATTTCGGCGGCGGTGCCGGTGAGGAATATCTCGTCGGCGATATAAAGTTCATCGCGGGTGATGCACCGCTCCTCAATGTCGATTTTCAAGTCCTTACAGATTTCAAACACCGCGTCCCGGGTGATGCCATCCAGATTGGAGCAGGAGAGGGAAGGGGTGCTGAGGGTTCCTTTATTTAATAGGAATATATTTTCCCCGGAACCTTCCGATACGAAACCGCTGGGATCGAGCAGAATGGCTTCGTCATATCCGTCCTGGACCGCTTCGGCCTTGGCCAGAATGGAGTTGATGTAGTAGCCGCAGGCTTTGGCCCGTGTCATGGTGATATTCACATGATGGCGGATGAATGAGGAAACCCGGACGCGGATGCCCTTGTTCAACGCATCATCACCCAGATAGGTGCCCCAAGGCCAGGCGGCGATGGCCACCCGGACGTCCACTCCATTGGGGTTCAGCCCCATTTTGTTGTGTCCCAGAAATACGATGGGGCGAATGTAGCATTCCTCCAGCCGGTTTTCCCGGACAACGTTTAAGATGGCTGCAAAGATTTCCTTTTGGGCAAAGGGGATTTCGATGCCCAGAATCTTGGCCGAATCGAACAGACGGTCGACATGCTCCGGCAGGCGGAAAACGATCGATTTTTTTTGACTGGTCTGATAGCAGCGAATGCCCTCAAACACTCCAAATCCATAATGCAGTGTATGTGTCAGGACATGCACATTGGCTTCGTGCCAGGGGACGAATTGGCCGTCGAGCCAGATTTTTTCAGATTTTTCCAAGAGAGAAGCCTCAAATAGGACATTATCAGGTTAAAGTAAGATATTATTGGGCCTTGCAGATAAAATCAAGCCAAATAAATACATTGACATGCTAATATAGGTTTGTTAATTTTCTGCATCTAATCTTGGGCCGCTAGCTCAGTTGGTAGAGCACTTGACTTTTAATCAAGTGGTCGAAGGTTCGATCCCTTCGCGGCTCACTTTTTTTATTTCCTTTCCGAATATCCAGAGCGTCCCCATCGTCTAGCCTGGCCCAGGACACCGGCCTTTCACGCCGGCGACGCGGGTTCGAATCCCGCTGGGGACGCCAATTTCTCTTTTAATTTCAAAGAGCCAATTCCTCGATTCTGCCTTTCTGTTTTCTCTGCTAAAAACTCCATCGTAACATCGTTGATTCAGCAAACCGTTCCACAGCGGAATTACCCAATATTTGTATGGTTTGGGGATAAGGATTTTTTTTCAGTCAAGTTTTCTGTAAATTCCAGAATTGCTCTGTTACTCTTGATCGAAATTTTTCCCGGGTGATTTTAAAGGGGATGCAATGAGTGATCGGCGCGTTTTAAATGCTGAGGCCTACTGGACAGAGAATATCCGTACGGTGCTTTTGCTTCTTTCGATCTGGTTTGTGGTTTCGTATGGAATGGGCATTTTGTTTGCCGATGAACTGGACAACTTTCGTTTCTTCGGATTCCGCTTGGGATTCTGGATGGCGCAACAGGGTTCCATTTTCACCTTCGTGATCCTCATATTCGTTTACGTCTACAGGATGAACCGGCTCGATCATAAGTATGGGGTGGATGAGGACCGGGACGATTTTGTCGCCGATGAGGATTATTATCATTTGGAAGAGACCGACGATTCCTCCCCGGATGACAATCGTGGGGAGAAAAAATAAATGGATGTTCAGACGTTGACGTTTATTTTCGTCGGGGTGACGTTTGCCGTTTATATCGGCATCGCCATTTGGTCGCGCGCCGGCTCGACGGATGAGTGTTATGTGGCGGGAGGCGGGGTTTCGCCTTTGGCCAATGGCATGGCCACGGCGGCAGATTGGATGTCGGCGGCATCTTTTATTTCGATGGCGGGGATCATCTCGTTCGTGGGCCGTGACGGTTCGGTGTATCTCATGGGATGGACCGGTGGATATGTGCTCCTTGCTTTACTGCTCGCGCCGTACTTGCGCAAATTCGGCAAATACACGATTCCCGATTTCGTCGGCGATCGTTATTACTCCAATGTGGCGCGTTTCGTGGCGGTGGTCTGCGCCATCTTTGTTTCTTTCACTTACGTGGCCGGGCAGATGCGCGGCGTCGGCATCGTGTTTTCGCGGTTTCTCGAAGTCGAAATCACCACCGGCGTTTTGATTGGCATGACCATCGTTTTTTTCTATGCCGTGCTTGGCGGCATGAAGGGCATTACCTACACGCAGGTGGCGCAATATTGCGTGCTGATTTTTGCTTTCATGGTGCCCGCCATTTTCATCTCCATCCTGATGACGGGGAATCCCGTGCCGCAACTGGGGTTTGGCAGCGTGCTTGCGGATGGCTCTGGAACTTATCTTTTGGACAAGCTGGATAACTTATCGGCAGAGCTTGGTTTCGGCGCCTACACGGCGGGCAAGAAATCGACGATCGATGTTTTTTTTATCACGGCGGCGCTGATGATCGGCACTGCCGGATTGCCGCACGTGATCGTCCGGTTTTTTACGGTGCCGAAAGTGCGGGACGCGCGACTCTCGGCGGGGTATGCCCTGGTTTTCATCGCCATTTTATACACCACGGCTCCTGCGGTGGCTTCGTTTGCCAGGGTGAATTTGATTCAGACGGTGAACAATGCTCAATATGCCGAAACACCGCAGTGGTTTAAAAACTGGGAAGACACCAATCTCATCGCCTGGGTGGATAAAAACAAGGACGGTAAGATTCAATATGTCGCCGGCAAGGCGTTTGCCGGGAAACCAGAATTCACTGCAGGTCGGGGCGAGAGTGGTGAACGGCTGCTTTTCAACGAAGTCAATGGCAACGGGAACGAACTTTACATCGACCGCGATATCATGGTACTTGCCAATCCGGAAATCGCAGGTCTGCCGGCATGGGTGATCGCGCTGGTGGCGGCTGGGGGGTTGGCGGCGGCGTTGTCTACGGCGGCGGGACTGTTGCTGGTGATCTCGGCATCGATTTCCCACGACCTGATGAAAAAGATTTTTTTGCCCACGATCACCGACAAACAGGAATTGATGTTTGCCCGCTTTTCCGCGGCACTGGCCATTTCCATTGCCGGCTATTTCGGGGTGTATCCACCGGGATTCGTGGCGCAGGTGGTGGCGTTTGCTTTTGGGCTGGCGGCGTCTTCTTTTTTTCCGGTGATTTTGATGGGAATTTTTTCCAAGCGCATGAACAAGGAAGGTGCTATTTCAGGAATGATTACAGGTCTTGTCTTCACGGCGGGTTATATCATTTATTTCAAGTTCGTCAATCCGTCAGCAAATAAGCCGGAAAACTGGTGGTTCGGGATTTCTCCTGAAGGGATTGGCACCCTGGGGATGGTGTTTAACTTTATCGTCGCCACTACGGTGAGCCGCTTGTCTCCGGAGCCGCCCAAAGAGGTGCAGGCGTTGGTGGACAACATCCGCATTCCGCAAGGAGCCGGCAGTGCCTATCATCATCACCAGCGCAAGATTAGCGGCTAAAAATTTTTAAAATCAACCCTCTTCGTATTTTTGCCTAGAAGAGTTATTTTTAAAGCCCCACGGGAATATCCCGATAATCAAAAATGGCGTTGGTGATAACTCCGTTATCCAGTTTCAACTCAGCTTTTACTATTTTGGCTCCGCCTTCAAATGCATTGTTGACAGCGGCGCGAACTTCTTTCCAGTCAGCGGCTTTTCCAGTCAACCGGACGACTCCTTTTTCCACGGTAACGAGAATGGCGTCCTCGTCGACAAGAAAACTCCAGAACAATTCATCCCGTACATCCTCGTAGATATCTTCATCCTTTTTCCAGGGCCAGGTGGATTTGACAGTCAAGTTGTTTTCGATTTGCTTCACTCCCCGCACAACAGACGCAACCTTTTCCACCAGAGCCTTGTCTTTGAGAGAGTTGATCTCTCCATACAAGCCGACTGTATTCTCTTTCACTTTAACTTTGATGTCGAAATCACTTGTTAGAGGATGAGACGCGAGAGCCTGTTTCACCATGGCCGTTA
This sequence comes from Nitrospinaceae bacterium, assembly GCA_029261515.1. Classification (GTDB taxonomy): domain Bacteria; phylum Nitrospinota; class Nitrospinia; order Nitrospinales; family VA-1; genus JAJDBE01. The sequence goes on from JAJDBE010000081.1 coordinate 13,668, forward strand.
ATTTTTCTTCGTCCGGAACGGCCTGTTCATTCGCTACCTCAAGATCATTGACAACCTGTCTTACACCAACCGTATTTGACGCATCCTGTTCGGCAACTACTTTTGTCATGAAGTGATTGACTTTTCCTTTCAGCGTTGCCACGCCACTTTCAACCTTTATATCTATTGAAAAGGCGTCCACCCTTGGATCCAGTGCTAAAGCCTCTTCCACGGTTTTTCGGATTTGATCATCCTCTAAAATCTCCACTGGCTCTACTCTGCGAAGATCGTCTTTGCGAATCCAGGAATTGACGATCAGGGCATCATCATCAACTTCCTTGACTCCAGAGGTCCAGGAATTGAAGACCACCCGGTTTTTCTCTTCTTCGCTGCCGACAACGCCACTTAAAATCACTTTTCCATTTTTCACACGAACCTGAATTGCCTGGTCAAAGATCCAAACGTTCGATTCAAGGTGGCGTTGGATATCTGCCTGGATTTCGCGATCGGGCCGAGTTGAAGGATTTTCTGTTTTGATTTCATTCTTAATTTTTTTGACGCCCCTAACGCTTTTGGCGACCTCGGAAGCAAGTATTTTTTCTTGCTGGGAATCCACCTTGCCACCCAGCGTGACCACTCCAGCTTCGACGTTTACAATGATTTCATGAGCGTCGGTTGCAGGATCCTGTTTCAATGCTTGTTTGAGGTCTTTGGCAATTTGTTCATCCGACCGTTTAGCGGGAATGACTGCGATACGGTCCACCACCGCCCGTACTCCCTGAATTGTTTGTACTATTTGTACAATCCGATCTTTTGCTATGAGATTTTCTACAGTTCCAGAAACAGTAACTATTCCATTCTGGGTGTTCACCTCGATATGCAGAGCATTGAGACTGATATTATTTAAGTAAAGGTTTTTCTCTATCGCGGCGTTAATTTTCTTATCAGTAATTTTGGGAACGAGGCCCCAAACAGTTGAAACTGGACCAATCGAAGCCAGAATAAAAATTTGAATGGCAAAAACGATAAGGCTGATTTTTGTTTTACACTGATTACGGTTTGTATTTTTTAAAAGCATAAACCCTCCTAGCGTATGCAAGATGGAAAACAAAAATAGAAATGAAGAAGACCAGGCCTTTCAGTTTTTTATTTAAAGGCCTGGTCTTTATTTCATCAAGCCGCTATTTCCCAAACCTTTTCTTCAGGTTTTTCAGAAGTCGCCTTGACGCTCTCCTGAATTGCGTTCTTTCGCCACCTCGAATAAATCTCTTCTGTGGTGAAGGCGATTGCAATAACACCAAAAATAGAAAAGGTCATTAAGGTGAAAAGGGACCCCACCGTCAGCAAAGAATCCATCATGGCTACTGCCTCCTTTCTTAAATGAAAAATTAGACAGAATGGGTCTTAACAGATTCTATTAAACGTTTCTCAATTATCTTGTTATTTAGATAAAACGCGATCGCAAAGTTGGCAAGGTAGGACAATAAATTTTTTGAGGCATCTTTTTAAAAGTAAATGAGAACCCAAGTGAGGATGCATTGAACTCATTTCGACTTGATAGTTCGACGGATTTTTAAAAAATGATTTTCAACAATTTGATGAATCTGGGCTGCCTGCCCTGCAATCGTTATGTTGAAAAAAATTAAAAAATTTTAATAATCTTGACTTCCTAGGAGTCGATTTTATTTTTTGGGAGAAATTATTTAGTAGCTCATAGTGAACGGCGGCGAAAAACATTTTGGTGATTTTAGACCTGAGTGAATGGGCTGGAAGCTCTCTGCGTTTAGATCAGGTTAATGAAACCTTTGGTTGTTTTTCCACCGCCGAATATCCACTCTTTTCCTTGGAGGTTTGCCATGAAAAAGCTGATAGTTCTGATGATCGCAATTTCCTTTTGTATCATTGGTTCAGGGGTTGCCTTGGGTGATGAACCTGTGCCGGCGGCTTTGGATCGTCATGCAGTGTGGACCAAGTGGTTTGACGAAAGAGGTGATCGATTCATGAATGATAACGGTGAAATGAACCTTACTCCGGGCGTAGAACGAAAAATTTCAAGCGAAACTCTCGACAAAATGAATGGGGAAGGTAAACCGGGTGAATTTGATTTCATTCAAGAAACCAAAAGTTATGACTATGAAAAAGATCAGGAGG
>JAJDBE010000082.1 GCA_029261515.1 Nitrospinaceae bacterium
GGAAGCCACCGTTCTCGAGTTGAACGGCCACAAACAGGGCGTTTCCATTTGCTATGAGATCACGTTTCCCGATCTAACGCGGCAGTCGGTGAAGCGCGGCGCCGGGTTTCTGGTGAACATCACCAACGACGCCTGGTTCGGGAAAAGCGCCGCTTCCTACCAGCACATGGGCATGGCGGTGTTAAGAGCGGTAGAGAACCGGGTGCCCATTGTCCGCGCCGCCAATACCGGCATCAGCGGTGCCATCGACCCGACCGGACAGATGCGCCAGACGACAGAGCTGTTCGTGGAAGAGGTGGTGATTACGGAAATCGTTCCCAACGCCTCGGCAAGAACGTATTACTCGCGCTATGGCGACGTGTTCAGCTACCTGTGCCTGATCGCGACTTTGGGATTGGCACTTCTGGCTTACGTTTCCCGGAACAACCGTGGAGTTTAGCCCCCAACCAGGCGATTGAGCGTAAGCTCCACGTCCTTGTCGCCAGCCTGAACTGAAAGCATCCCTTCGATATCACCGGGACCGGCCCTGGCGTCGCCATCCTGATCGATCCTGGCGGTGAGGGTGACATCCCCTTCAAACGTGGTTCCCGGCATCATCACATTTTCCTGACCGATGCGAAACGGGTAGGGGAAGGCAATCGAGTCGAGAAGAATCACCGCCAGCGGCATTCCACGTTCCACACCAGCCGGACGGGCGATGAGAAATAATTTCCAGGTATCCGGCAAATTTTTCGCTAATTCGGGGTCGAGACGGAGCGTCCCGGTCACTGAATTGTCCGCCACCGCGATCTCGATTTTTTTATTTAAAACCAGATCGACATTTTTACTGCCTGCCTCGACTGTGAGCGTGCCTTCGATATCGCCGGAACTGGCTTTGGCGTTGCCGTCCTGATCGAGCCTTGCGGTCAAGGTCACCCGCCCTTCAAACGAGTTTCCCTCAAGCATCACATCTGCAGGACCGATAGTATATTGGAAAGGAAACTCCACCAGGCTGTGACGCTTTACCGCCAGGGGAGGCCCTCCCTCGACGCCTTCCGGGCGGGCGAAGATAAACAGCTTGGCATTTTTTGGAATAGAGCTTGCATGAGCTTTATCGACGGTGACCGTTCCGGAGATTTCTTTGGCTTTGAGAGCGGGGTCATTTTGTTTGATGAGTTTCTGTTTAAGACTTTCCGGCAGGGGATGCTCTTTCATCTTTTTTTCGCACCCCAGGCTTGTAAAAACCACCAGCGTCGATATTAATAAAGCTAAATTTTTCAATCCTCTTCTCCAGTTGACAGGCAATATGTACGGCAATCAAGAAACCAAACCGGTTCCACAACATCTTAATAACAGAGGGGTTCGTTGTGTTGACACAATGAAGAACCCCTGGTTAAGGAGTCTGTTGGGGTTCTGGTCGATTGCCCGTGATTTAAGGGAAACCCGGAAATGGACTGGGTTTTCCTCGATGATACCCCATAGCATGTTAAAAACCAACGCCCTATTGGATCGCGCGGCGGGTTTTAACACAAAAGTTCAACGCAGGGGGCCTGGAGAAATTAAGCATGTTTCATTCCGTAAAAATATTGGATGCCAAGGGGAAAGTGAAAAAGGTCGTTTCGCCTAAGTCACTCAGCCAACGGTATTGGGGAGATTTTTTTGACACCGATCTTAGAAAACGCAACCAGGGTCAGAAGGCAAAAAGCCGTGGCAGCAAAGAATCGGCAAAGATTAAAAAGCAACAGGATTTGAGCTACGATGAAAGTTTTTTTTCCGAAGATTGACTTGTACCAACGCCGCAATGAATTTTTCAGGGAGACTGTTTGGTTGCTGACTCCTAATCCTCCACCAAAGGTTGAGTTGGAATAATCGAAATTGTCCCTGAAAAAAACGCAGGGGGGAAGCCGTAAGGCAACCCCCCCGCGTGCCCCTCTCTTAAAATTATTTCTCTCCCCTATTCCCAAAAATTTTAACTCTCCCGCAAAACTCCGCAATCACTACTTAAGTTTTACCGCGATTTCAAAACCAGTTCATGGTTTCCAGATGTTCGCGCAGATGCGTCGCCGTGCGGAATTTTTTTAGAATGAGAGACCGCTTGAGGCCACAACAGATTTCCTTGACCGGCTTGGGGAGCTTCGCGTAATGCCGGGAACCGCCCATGCTTTCATGAAAAATCTGAATCAGCCCGCAAATGTCCTCGCGCATGCTCTCTCTTTTTGTTCCCGACCAGTGCAGAAAATCCAGCACCTTGAGATCGAACTCCAACCCGAACTGGTTGACGATGATGTTGTCCGAATGCAGGTCGCCGTGATATTCGTTGAACAGATGCAAGTCTTCGATGCCCTTAGTCAACGCATACAACAAATGCACCGCCTGATAGGGACTCAAGCGCTTGCCGGGAAATTTTGTCAAAAATACGGAAAGCAGTTCCCCTTCCACATATTCGGAGATGAGCGCCATCACCGGAATCTTGCGGTACTTGATGACTTCCTTGGTGTGGTACTGGATGAATAAGGCGCAGTGACGGAGCTTGTGCAGTTTCTGGGCGTAGAGTTTGGAGGCCTTGTTGCCAAGGTTGCGCTGCGGGAAAAAAAGTTTCGCCGCCCGTTCGATGCCGGTCAGGTCTTCCCGGACTTTGTAGACCTCGCCCTCCCAGCCCCAGCCGAGTTTGGATATGACCTGATACCTGCCGCCAATCTTACGGCCTGGCGTCAGATCGAAGGAATCAATTTTTATTTTGGGAGTTTTTTTCGCGGCCAATCGACTCACCCATCCGTACATTCGGGCATAAAATTTTCCGGTCCAAGATTATAGAAATTCAATCCCGTAAAGAACAGCAAATTCTTTGGGTCGAATGCATTTTTCATTGGAAAACAGGGGGGTGCAGGGCCAAATCACTTTTTCACTGGGTAGGGCCGGTGGGCGATTTTGCGGATCGCCCCCAGAATCGCCGGGACCTGGCCGGCGCGCACGGCGTCAAGGTCAGCAATATGAAAGTAGTGATTTAGAAAGTGCAACAGCGCCGGCAGGGTTTTCTTGCGAACACCGGGACCATTCCTCCAAAGAGTTTCAATGATCCGGCGCTGGGCCGGGCTGGCCAGGGCAGGGGAGGACGTGGGGTTTTCCAAACGGGATTTGCCAGAGAGCGGTGGGGGTTGCTTTACCAGTTGATTCGGTAATCCGCCACCCCCCGGTTTAGGCAGCCAACCCAGTCCTTTGAAATGAACCAGCAATTCCTCCAGTTCCGCATCAGCAAGATCTTTGGCCGAGCGCCTGCCAAACCAGACGAATAAAAATTCCCGGTACAGAGCATCGGTCAGACGCAATTCTTTTTTGGCAATGTGGACCTTGGCCAGCAGATTTCTTCTCGGCATAATCGCCTCCTCTGCAACAAACAATAGGCCGCAAAGGAAATTTCGCCAGAGGGCAGGAAAATTCTTTAAATCATTTTTTTACTTTTTTTGCAGGAGCTTCAGGAACTGTCACCTTTTTGCTGATTTTTTGCGGCAGGACAAACCGGTCCACGAAGCGCTCAAGACCATAAACTTTCTCGTGCTTGGGATTCAATTCCTGCAATCCCTGGGACGCCAGATGCACCGCAACTTTGAGCGAAGGATCGTCTTCGTCCGTCAATTGGTCCGGCGTCTTTTTGCCATTGATGGTTTCAACTTGCTTCCATACCTCCTCCACCAAATTGGAATGGTCGTACTCAAACTCCTTCCAGAAGAGCAGGGTCATGATGTGCAAATCCGTACTGTCGTTTCCCCCTGGAATTTCAATGCCTGCAAAATAATCTTCCTTGCCCAAAGCATACAATAGCTTTAAAAGACCGTAGGTGTTCCGTAAACGCCGCAACTGGCGTGGATTCCGCAGATGGAAGTCATGCGCCAGCCTGCCAAAGTGGTCACTCTCTTCAATGGTGAACACCATTTCTTTTTTTAACGGGTCTGCTGGTTCTTCGGGTTTTACCAAATTAATGACGACTTCCTCTTCCTCAGCTACGAGTGGCGTTGCATTTATTTCCCGTTTTACATCAGGTTCTTTGCTACCGGACTCAGGTGTTAACACGACTTCTTCGGTTTCGGACTCTGATGTGTCAGCATTCCCATCGCCAGTCACTTTGGCTGGTTCTGTCTCAGAAGATTGCGCGTCCGGGAACAACGCGCCGCTCACAAACAGGTCCAGCTCGGATTTTGTGGGCCGGTGCAGCATGATGGGCAGTTGAATGATTTTGCCCAGATAATCGCGCGCGATATCCTCTGCGGTCCGCTCTTCGTCTTCCAATTTTTTGTAATGGTCCCCTACCGCCCGAAAGGCAATGCGGTGATCGATGCCGACGATCGTAATGATATGCTCCAGGTCCATGACCAGGCGGATCGCGTCCAGCATATTGCTGATGGAGCGCGGATCGCACCGATCCAGATCGTCCACAAAAACAATAAGACGATTGGGCACTGCCTCATTTTTCCCGGTTAATTTTTCAATGATTCTTTTTACCGACGATATCTCCCCGATGAACCCCAGGGCTTTTTTGCGTTTCTGCATGCGCCAGGCATGGGTGCCGAGGCGGATTTCCCCAAGCGTTTCGATATGACGCTTGAGAACGGGAATGAGGCCGAGATGCTCGCCATAACTCGGAAGCTTGAGGTAAGTCCTGAGTTGCACCGACAACGGGTGTTCCACCACGTTCTTTAAACTTCGCCAAAGGTAGACGCCCAATCCAACCAAACCGCCTGCGGCGCCGTATCCAATCGCGTTTTTAAAGGCGGTCGGCGGCTCCCCCAAACCAATGGCCCAGACAAGCAACAAGGGAATGCCCGCGGCGACAGTGGCGTAAAAGGCAATTCGCAAGGCTCCGATGCCATGTTCGCGCAGGGCGAATTCCAGCCGCAATTTCAGAGTGTCCCACCAGCTTCCCTTCTCGACAAAGGCCCCCACCACTTCCTGCGCCAACCCGGCAGGAAGATTCTCGGTGCGTTCGTATTCCCAGGCGTTGAAATAAGCGAAAATAAACCGGCCCTCGTCCATTGCCTCGAGATGTTTTTTGAGCAGATTCATCACGGTGCTCTTGCCGGTGCCCCAGGCGCCAAGCAGACCGATGGTAAACGGCGTCCCTTGAGTGGGATCAGCCAGCATCGCGCCCAAAGCACGTACCAGATGACCATGACCCAATAGATCGGTATCGGCGGGTTGATCGTTTTTGGAGGCGACGCGGCCATAATCCAGCTCCGCAACCGGGGCCGGGTCGACCGATGTCTCTGCATCTGCTGTGGCTCCGGTTAAAATTTCCCGCCACGCCTCCTGGTTATCCTTGGAATATCGGGTTTCGATCAGACCGAGAAATTCTTTTTTGAGATCCGCAAGGTCATAACCCGATCTCTCCAATTCTTGGGTGATACGAGCCGAGGGAGGAGTTGTGAGCAGGGCGCCGATCAGAGGGCGTAGATGAATTTTTTTATCCGGCGCGGTTTGTTCGGCAATTTTCAAAGAGGCTTCCAAAGCCTTGATCCCATCCTCTGAAAATGATTCCAGCTTAGGAAGTCTTTTACCAAAATCGGGAACCACTCTTACTTCATCTTTTTTATCAAAACCAAGTAAACTGATGATGGATTCAAAATAGCTTTCCTTTTTAGGAGTATGTTTTCGAAAAAAATAGTCGTACAAAAACTGGGCCGAATTGGTAAAACTTTTCTCAACCTTTCCTTGCTCCCCCAAAAGGAGTAAACCCACAAACATCAAAAGGGGATCAATTGGACCGTAGTTTCTTTCCTTCCCAATGGCCCAGGCATATTGAAGAACTTTTTTCCCTGAGCCGGTCAATTTTTGCATTGCCTCGAGTGCTTTATTTTCGGAATTCGGTTCTGCCTTTTTTACCGGGGGCTCTTTCGCAAGTTCCACGAGAAATTCAACCGCTGAAGGCTCATGCGTGGTCAGGATTATTTCTTTAACCTGATTATTGGGACGCAGGGTCTTTTGAATGTCTGCGAAAACGAATTCAGACACGCTACCAAAATCAAATTCTTCCAACCCTAGAAGGGGAACGGCAATTCGAGAGAATCCACTTTGTTCCTGGGCTTTTTTCACAATTGTGGAAGCGGCCAGCCCTGCATCAGAGGGACCCGACCAACTTTTAACCCCCTCTGTGGCGATGAAAACATGTGAAGCGGGGATTCTCATTTCGCTAAACTCCCTTGAAAATTCGATCAGCAAGGGATTTTCAGATGAAAATTTCTTTTCCCTTTTTTGCACAGTTATTAATTCTTTAAAGGATCGGCTGAAAGAGGGACCTAGGAATTCCAGAAAGGCTTTGGCTATTTCAGCCTTCAATCCGCCACCGGCGCCGGCGGGCAGGGTGAACGCATCGACATCCAGCAACCAGGGGGTTTCGGTGTATTGCACATAGATATCAGTGCCATTGTGATTTAACAGGTGAATGCGTTCTTCTTGGGCGGGTGCTTTCATGGGATTTCGATCCCTTCAGAAAGTCAGACATATAGGGGGGAAGTGACCCGGATTTTTTCACCTTTTACCCCATTTGTCAAATGATCCTTTTGGGCAAAAAGTGGGATTAGAGAGCGGTTTTTCCTGATGGGAATCAGCGCTTGGCACGGGGGTAGCGTTGCGTGGCGGAAAGGGATTTCTGACGGTGGTCCTGGCCCTGGATCATGACGAATTTGCACATCTCGGCCAGACGGGAATAAATTCTTGCGCCGATTTTTTCCTGCAGGCTTTCGCGGGTGTAGGTGTCGGCGTAATTTTTCTCCATCGTCTCCTTGAATGTTTCCTGTTTGCCGATGCGCATTTCGCTTGGGTAGTTGGTGGTGAACAAGGTCACTTTGTTGGCGGCGTTGTAGCGGTTGGAGATCAATTGATCGAGCACCGTCAATTCCCATTCGGTGTTTCTTCCCTTGGCCAGTTCGTCGATCACCAACACTCGCGCGTTCAGGTATGGATTGATAAATGCCTGATCGGACATATCCTCAGAATAGCCATTGCGAATGTCGGAGAGCAGTTGAAAAAAATCGACGAACTTGCAGTCGACTCCCTGTTCAAGAATCAGCGCCTTGATGAT
>JAJDBE010000083.1 GCA_029261515.1 Nitrospinaceae bacterium
CCGATGGCGTGCATGGCCCGCTCGGGCCGTTCAAAATCATCGAGGTTGATTTTGTGCCCCGGTTCTTTAATCAGCACCGCCTGATTGATGGTCTCGATGATGGTTGCATCCGTTGCGCCGGAGCGGATCAGGTCTTTTAAATTGGTCTCATCTGTAGAGAACAGGCAGGTGCGCAGTTTCCCATCTGCCGTCATGCGGATGCGGTTGCAGTGATCGCAAAACGGGTTGCTGACGGCGGTGATGATGCCGATTTTCCCCTTGCCGTCGGCAAATTCGTATTCGCTTGCCGGGCCGATTTCAAGTGAATTGTCGATGGGCACCAACTCGTATTTCTTGCGGATGAGATCGACGATTTCGTGGCCGAATAGTACTTTGTCCCGCTCCCAGACTCTGTCCGAATCGAGCGGCATGAACTCAATGAACCGCACCTCGAACCCGTCCGAGCGGCCCATTTCGATGAGGCGCAGAATTTCCGTTTCGGAAAAATTGCGCATGGCGACGGCATTGATCTTGATCGATTTGAACCCGGCCTCGGCGGCTTCTTTGAGCCCCTCCAATACCTGATCCAGGCAATCGCGGCGATTGACGTGTTTGAACTTTTCCGGGTCCAGCGCGTCCAGGCTCACATTCAACCGCTTGAGACCGGCTTCTTTGAGATTTTCTGCATGCTCTTTGAGGAAAAAGGCGTTGGTGGTCATGGCGATATCGTCAATGCCTTCGACATTCGACAACATCCGGATCAACTGCGGAAGATCCTTACGCATCAACGGCTCGCCGCCGGTCAACCGCAGACGATTGATTCCCATTTTGGAGACGATGGAGGCGACGCGGGTCAGCTCTTCAAAGGAGAGCAGGTGGCTGCGGTCCATGAACTCCACATTGTCCGCTGGCATACAATAGGTGCAACGAAAATTACAACGGTCTGTTACAGACATGCGCAGGTTGACGATGGTTCGTCCCATTCCATCCACCAGCTTTGGCCGGGTGCTACCGGTTTGAGTCGTCATGGCAGGAGTTCCTATTGTATGGTTCAGCGGCTAAACTGGCCTCAAACCCTCCGGGTTCTCCGCCAAATATCGAAACTGATTTTAGCCCGCTTTCGGATTCAAAGAGTGTGAAAACGATTATAGCGTTTTCGATCCTATTGTGCACAAGAATCGTCGCCCAAGCCAATAAAAATCATTACCCTATCTGGTTCCTGATAGCCCGTTTTTAATTCATTTGAAGGAAGGGATCTTCTCTTTGCTTTGCAACTCTGGAAGATGCACTTTTTGCTCTCTTATTAGTCCTTACTTTTCAATGGTATAGTTGGAGTTCAACGTCTCCTGGAGGTGTTGCCCTGGAGCTTGCGGGAAATATTGTCTTTTGCAGCCGGAAATATCGGAAATAGAAAGAACTTTAGGTTTTTCCGTGCATCTAATCCCTGTTGAGTTAAGGCAATATTGTCTTTATACTGGGGCCTGAAAAACAGCACCCTCATTGCACAATCGGTAACCCTAAGAAACCACTCAATTTTAACCGGGAATTTGACCCGGTGAAAGAGTTCTCATGTCGGTTTTAGAAGATAAATTTTCCAAGAAATTCGAAGAAGCCACCGCGCAACCCAAAAATCGCGGCGCCTATTATAAGGAAGACGCCAGCGAAAAGGGCATGGCTCTGGTGGAGGCCAAATATAAGGACACCAAACTGTACTGGCTGGTGGACCCCGAAGAAGACCGGGTGTACAGCGCCAAGTTTTTCGCCTATGGCGGCAAGGTTTCTCTGGCCATCGGCGAGACGCTGTGTGCGATGGTCAAAGGCCTGACCATTGATGAAGCCTGCTCCTTGCTTGGCAGCGATGTCGAGAGCCAGCTTCGGGATGAGCCGGATGTGCCTTCGGTGCCGGAAGCGAAAATGGCGGCGTTTTCCGCGGTGGAAGAGTTGCTGAAAATCGTCCGCGAGCAATACACCGAAGCCAAGGCTCTGGCGGCAGCGAGCGCGGTGGTTAAGAAAGAAGGCAAACCGAAAAAATCCCTTGCCGAATTGAGCATGGCCGAGCAGGCCTGGCTGAGCCTCAGCAAGGAAGACCAGATCACCCAGATCAACATGGTGCTGGACGATAAAATCCGCCCGGCGCTGATGGCCGACGGCGGCAACGTGCAGGTGCTTGACGTTGAGAATGGCGAAAAAATCAGTATTCAATACCAGGGCGCATGCGGCAGTTGCGGCTCGTCTCTTGGGGCGACTCTTTCTTTTATGGAGCAGGCCCTGCGCAAAGAAATATATAATGAATTGATCGTTGTACCTAACATGTAAGAATTTCCTTAAGGGAGTATTCATATAATGACAGCCAAGGAAAACACCGTATCCGACGTTTTGGAGGATAAGAAGTATAAATACGGGTTCAAGACTCTGATCGAATCCGATACCTTTGCCAAAGGACTGAATGAAGATGTCATCCGGGCGATTTCGCACAAGAAGAAAGAGCCTGAATTCATGCTGAAGTTCCGGCTCAAGGCCTACGAGAAATGGCTGACCATGAAAGAGCCGAGATGGCCCAACGTGCACTATCCGCCGATCGATTATCAGAATCTTTCCTATTACTCTGCGCCGAAGCCGAAGAAAAAGCTCGAAAGCCTGGATGAAGTCGATCCGGAAATTCTGCGCACCTTTGAAAAGCTGGGGATTCCGCTCGACGAGCAAAAAAAGCTGGCGAATGTGGCGGTGGACGCGGTGTTCGACAGCGTCAGCGTGGCCACCACGCACAAAAAGAAATTGATGGAAGTGGGCATCATCTTCTGCCCCATTTCGGAAGCCATTCAGGAATATCCCGAACTGGTTGAAGAATACATGGGTTCAGTTGTTCCCGTGGGAGACAATTTTTATTCGGCTTTGAACAGCGCCGTATTTACAGACGGGTCGTTTGTTTACATTCCGCCGGACACCATCTCCCCGATGGAATTGTCCACCTATTTCCGCATCAACACGGAAGAGACCGGGCAGTTCGAGCGTACGCTGATCATTTGCGCGGACAACAGTTATGTGTCTTATCTCGAAGGCTGTACCGCGCCGCAGTTCGATACCAATCAATTGCACGCGGCGGTGGTCGAACTGGTGACGCATGAAAACGCGGAATTCAAATACAGCACGGTGCAGAACTGGTACGCGGGAGACCCGGAAACGGGTAAAGGCGGGGTCTACAATTTTGTCACCAAGCGCGGCAAATGCGTCGGTAACAATTCAAAAATTTCCTGGACGCAGGTGGAAACCGGCTCCGCGATCACCTGGAAATATCCCAGCTGTATTCTGCAGGGCGACAACACCGTAGGCGAGTTCTACTCGGTGGCCCTGACCAACGGACACATGCAGGCCGATACCGGAACCAAGATGATCCATCTTGGCAAAAACACCAAGTCCAGCATCATTTCCAAAGGCATCTCGGCGGCTAACTCCAGCAACAGTTACCGCGGTCAGGTCAAGGTCAGTAAAAACGCCACCAATGCCCGCAACTACAGCCAGTGCGACAGCATGCTGGTGGGGGACAAGTGCAGCGCCCATACGTTCCCGTATATCGAATCGGCCAACAGTTCTGTGCAGATCGAGCACGAGGCGTCCACCTCGAAGATCAGCGAGGAACAGTTGTTTTATTTCGAGCAACGGGGAATTTCGCGGGAAAACGCCATCGCCGCCGTGATCAACGGATTCTGCAAGGAAGTGTTCAAGCAGTTGCCGATGGAATTCGCCGTCGAAGCGCAGAAATTGCTGACTCTGAAGCTGGAAAACAGCGTCGGTTAGTTAAGAGAAGCCACGCCAGGTTTCGGGGACGGTTACGAATCGCCATGTATCAGGGCTTTGTGAGGCCGAGAACATCCTACCGGTGTTTCTTTGCTTCGACGCCTGTAAAAAATTCCCCGAAAAAATGAGTGGATTTTCTCCCCGGCCTCTGGTCGCGATTCTTTATTATTGATAAATTTGATTTTTAAAACATATATTCAGAGGTTACCGATTCATGCTTGAAATTAAAGATGTACGGGCCGGATTCGATGGCACGGAAATAATCAAAGGGATCACCCTTTCTGTAAAAAAAGGCGAAGTCCACGCCATCATGGGGCCGAATGGATCGGGGAAAAGCACCCTCGCCAAGATTTTGTCAGGACATCCCTCCTACGAAGTGATGAGTGGGGAAGTGACTCTTGACGGTCAAAATTTGCTGGAAATGGAGCCGGAAAAACGGGCTTTGAAAGGCGTGTTCATGGGATTTCAATATCCCGTCGAGATTCCTGGTGTCAACAACGCTGAGTTTTTGAGGATGGCGTACAACGCCAAGCGCATCCATGAGGGGCAGGAGGAACTCGACCCTCTGGACTTCGATGAAATTCTGACGGAGAAAATGAAAGTCCTGGGAATGGAGCAGAAATATAAAGACCGCAGTCTGAACGAAGGTTTTTCCGGCGGTGAAAAGAAGAAGAATGAAATTTTGCAGATGGCGATTCTTGAACCCAAGCTCGCTGTGCTGGATGAAACCGATTCCGGGCTGGACATCGATGCACTGAGAGTCGTTGCCAATGGCGTCAACAAGCTGAGGAATGAAAATAACGCCTTGATCCTCATCACCCATTACCAGAGATTGCTCGAATACATTCAGCCGGATTTTGTTCACGTGTTGAGTCAGGGCAAGATCATCAAGTCGGGTGAAAAAGGTCTGGCTCTGGAGCTGGAAGCCCAGGGGTACGACTGGCTCACCACAACCCATTAAGGAGGAGGCATCATGACCACGACTGCTGCCGAATCCACGGATCAGGCTGAATCTGCACTGCTGGATCAGCACAAACAGTTTTTAAGCGAAACCCAACCTGCCGCAGATATTCTTGCATTGAATGAATCCGCGATTCAACGTTTTGAAGTTTTGAAATTCCCGTACCGCAAGCACGAAATGTATACCTTTGTGAACACAAAGGACATCACAGCAGCGCCCTATGTTTTCTCATACGGAGCGTCGGTTGCAGAAGATTTTATCAAGAAGCACGTTTATCCCGGCTGTGAGAAAAGCGTTCTTGTTTTGGTAGACGGGGTTTACCGGGAAAACCTGTCGGATATTTCCGGTACTTCTGTTCGCCTGATGCCGATCGTGGAGGCGCTGTCCCAGGCGGACATCAAGAGTTATCTGGAAAGTACGGTTGCAAATGAAAATGACGTATTCGCCTGTATCAACAGTGCGTTTTTAAATCATGGGCTGATGATCGACGTGCCTGAAAAGACGCAAAGTGAATCTCCGCTGCAAATCTTGCACGTTTCCACCGGATCGCCTGCGGGCAAGGTGACGACACTGCCACGGGTTCTTGTACGTCTGGGGGTGATGGCCGAGTTGAAACTGATCGTAAAATACGCCGGCGTGCAGGGCAATTACTTCGTCAATTCCGTGCTCGATGTCCTGGTAGGGGAAGACGCGGGGGTTGCGTTCACTCAGATTCAGCAGGATAACGGCGATGCTTGGCACTGTTCCAAAAACCGGATTGTGCTTGACCGCAACAGTCGCTTTCATGCGAGTAACGCTTCCTACGGCAACAAACTCACCCGGCACCATTATGAAGTTCATTTAAAAGAAACAGGCGCAGAGTTGTGGTTGAACGGCGTGAGTGTTTTAACCGACGAAGAGCAAGTACATAATTTTGTGCGTATTCATCACGCCGCGCCGCATTGCGTGAGCAATCAGCAATTCAAGAATATCGTCGACGACCACAGCCGTTCCAGTATCGATGGCACGGTCATCGTCAATGAAGGCGCGCAATTGACCGTATCCGACCAGCTCATCAACAATCTCATGCTGTCCGACAACGCCCATGCGGACAATAAACCCAACCTCATGATTTTTGCCGATGATGTCAAATGCACGCATGGCGCGACGATCGGGCAAATCAATGAGGATCAGTTGTTCTATTTAAAGACCAGGGGTCTTTCCACGAAGATTGCCAAGGAGCTTTTGACCAAAAGCTTTGCCGATAGCCTCATTCAGACCATCGCATTCCCCGCTGTTGTGGAAGACCTTGAAAATACACTTTTGAAGAAACTGGAGTCCTGAAATGGCTGACCCCAATACCGCTTTAGCGGATAAATCTTCCCTCGATGTCGAAAAAATCCGAAACGAGTTTCCCATCCTGTCGAAAAAGTTTAACGGCAAACCGCTTATTTATCTCGACAACGGTGCCACCACGCATAAACCCAAATGCGTGATCGACCGGGTGCAGAAATTCGATGCGGAAGAATACGGCACTGTGCGCCGCGGCTCTTATAAGCTTAGCGAACGCGCCACTCAGCTTTACGAAGAATCGCGCCAGAAGGTGGCGGACTTTTTTGGCACGCCGGATCGAAAGGAAATCGTTTTCACCAGCGGCACCACACAGGCGATCAATCTCGTTGCCTACAGTTACGGGCGCAAGTTCGTTAAGGCCGGAGATGAGATCATCATTTCCAATATCGAGCACCATGCGAACACGGTTCCCTGGCAGGTGTTGTGTGAGGAAAAAGGCGCAAAACTACGCGTCATCCCGGTCAATGATGATGGCGAGCTGGTTCTTGAAGAATACGGCAAACTGCTGAACGATAAAACCCGGCTGGTGGCGGTCAATCATGTTTCCAACGCGCTTGGCACCATCAACCCGGTGAAGGAGATCGTTAAAATGGGTCACGCCGCCGGAGCCAAGGTGCTGATCGACGGTGCGCAAAGTTCGCCGCACATGCAGATCGACGTGAAGGATCTGGATTGCGATTTTTACACCTTCTCCGGGCACAAGATGTATGCCCCCAGCGGCATCGGCGGGCTGTACGGAAAAATGGAACTCTGGGAATCGATGATTCCCTATGTCACCGGCGGCGACATGATCCTACAGGTCACGCTGGAAAAAACCACCTACGCCAAACCGCCGGCCAGGTTTGAAGCGGGAACGCCACCCATCACCCAGGTGATCGGCCTTGGAGCCGCTATCGATTTCATCACCGGCATCGGTATGGACAACATTTTTGAATACGAAAAGAGCCTGCTCGATTACGGCACCCGGTTGCTGCAAGGCATCGAAGGGCTAAAGATCATCGGCAACGCCAAGGAAAAAGCCAGTATCATTTCTTTTGTTCTCGATGCGGCGCACCCGCATGACGTGGGAACTTTGCTCGATCAGGACGGCATTGCGGTTCGGGGCGGACACCACTGCGCCCAGCCGACGATGATCCGGTTCGGCGTTCCGGCGACCACGCGAGCGTCGATGTCGTTTTATAACAAGTATGAAGAACTCGATGTGTTGGCGGAAAGCATCCAAAAAGTGATCAAGATGTTTTCCTGATTGGGGAGGGTTAATTTCCTCCTGTAAAGATACGGGTGTTTTAATCCTCGCGGGTTATATTTATAGTAGAGGGTGTAGCGGTTCAAAAAGTTAAGATCAGGTTTAAATGTTAAGAAGGGAAAGGGCAGGGGTTCATGTCTTACGACAATGAGTTATATCAACAGGTCATTCTGGATCACAACCGCAATCCGCGGAATTTTCGCGAAATAAAAAGCGCGACGCATAGTTGTCATGGGGTGAACCCTTTATGTGGCGATGACATGACGGTTTATCTGGATGTGGATTCCGAGAAGGGCGTCATTCAGGACATCAGTTTCGTCGGTACCGGGTGCGCCATCTCGAAAGCCAGTTCATCGCTGATGACGGCGTTTCTCAAGGGCAAGTCCCTGGAGGAATCGCGGGTCATTTTTAATGAATTTCATAAAATGGTTCTGGGAGAGTTCGACCCGGAAAAGCAGGAAAACCATCTTGGCAAATTGAAACTGTTCCTGGGAATCCGGGAATACCCCTCCAGAACCAAGTGCGCGAGTCTGGCATGGCACACGATGATCGGTGCCCTGGACAGAAAAACCGAAGGGGTCAGCACCGAATAGCCTTTTGCCAAACCCCCCTCGTCCCAGCAGGCTCCGCCCAACAACAGAAGGAGGTGGAACCTCATCATGACCCCGAAAACCGTACAAACAGAACTCGACGCATCGACCCGACCGGGGGATCTATTCAAAAAAGTTTCCGACGATGTGTTGCTTTGCACCGCCTGCGGTCACCTTTGTAAATTGCGGCCCGGCCAGAGAGGTATCTGCAAGGTCCGGTTCAACGAAGGCGGAGTCCTTCGTGTGCCCGTCAATTACGCGGCGGCAGTGCAGAACGATCCCATCGAAAAGAAACCGTTTTTCCACGTGCTTCCTGGCAGTCAGGCCATGAGCTTTGGCATGCTGGGCTGCGATTTCCATTGTGCGTATTGCCAGAACTGGTTCACCTCGCAAACGCTGAAGGACGACACAGCGACGCTTAATTTTTCCTCAACCACGCCTGAGGAGATTTGCGATCTGGCGGAACGGAGTGAATCGAAAAGCGTCATCTCCACTTACAACGAGCCGCTGATTACCAGCGAATGGGCGGTGGAGGTTTTCCGCGAGGCGAAAAAGCGCCGCTTGTGGACGGGTTATGTATCCAATGGCCATGGCACACCGGAAGTGCTGGAGTACCTGAAACCCTGGCTCGATCTGTTCAAGATCGATCTCAAGTCTTTTTCCGCCAAAGAATACCGGCGCTTGGGCGGCAATCTCGAAGCGGTGCTGGAAACCATCCGCGAAGTTTACGCCATGGGATTCTGGACCGAGATCGTGACGCTTGTCGTTCCCGGTTACAACGATTCGGATGAAGAGTTGACGAAGATGGCGGAATTCATCGCGTCGGTGTCGGAGGAGATTCCCTGGCATGTGACGGGGTTTTATCCGACTTACAAGATGACCGACCGGGGCAGTACTCCGGCTGAAACTTTACTGCGCGCAAGACAGCTGGGAATAAACGCAGGCTTGAAATTTGTTTATTCAGGCAACCGCTCCGGCCAGGTCGAGAATAGCGAGAGCACCTTTTGCCCAAAATGCGATGAACTGATTATTGAAAGGCAGGGATTCCGGGTGTTGGCCAACCGTCTCGAAAATGGAGCCTGCCCCAAATGCAGTGAACCGATTCCCGGCAGGTGGGAGGAACATCCCGCAGTCTCTCAGGCCGGATAATCATGGTGAATTGAGAAGGCGGGCGTGTTACTAAAATCGAAAAGAGAAATCTTTTCGATTTTTTTATAACCTCATATAGAAATCATGTTGAATAACAGATTCAGGATAAAACGGTTTCAGAAAAATTGCCGGTGCGTGGTGGTTTTTCTTTTCGTGTTTTTCCTGTTAAATGGGACGGCATTGGCGGCCGGAAAGAAATCAAAGGAAACCCGGTCACCCCGTTCTTCGACGGATGAAGTATTCACGGTGGATGGATTTCGATCCGCCCGCTTTGGCATGACTGAGAAAGAAGTCATGCGAGCCATTTATAAGGATTTCAGAATTTCTAAAACCAAGATGGAGCGTCACATCCACCCCACGGAAAAAACCGTCAACTTAGGGATTACGATTGAGAACATCCTTCCCGGCAGCGGTCCCGCCAAGGTGTTTTACATTTTAGGCTACAAATCCCGACGGTTGATTCAGATCAACATCGCCTGGGGAAAGCCGGTGATGCCAAAGCCGGATGCATCGCAAGTAGTCAATCTGGCCAATCAGTTGCGCGATCATTTTGCCGGCAAGCGATTTCAGGAAAAGGGCAGGGCGGTCAACGCGCCGCTCGGCCAGGATGCGATTTTGGTATTTCGAGGGCAGGATGCAGCCGGGAGAACGGTGCTGTTGCTTCTGATCAACCCGAAGATTGAAGGTCAGCCGGAGAATCAGAATATCACGTTAAAACTTTCCTACATACAGGACCCGGAAAAACCGGATGTGTTTCAAATTAAGGATGAAGAGTTTTAGCGCGATATTCTGAACGATTGATTTTAAATGAAGAGAAGGAAAACTCCTTGATGTGAGGAGGCAGGGATAATAGAATCTTTTTTTATATTTTTTTAAGTCAGGAGAAGAAATTGAAAAATAAAGCACAAGTTGGAAAAGCTCTGGGCCGTGTGGCCAGTGGTTTATTTGTCGTGACAGCGAAATACGAAGACCGGGAAGATGCGGTCCTTGCCAGTTGGGTCAATCAATGTTCCTTCGAGCCTCCGATGATTTCCGTAGCGATGGCAGTGGTCCGGCCCGCCCGTTTGTTGATGGAAGCCTCGAATCTGTTCATCGTCAATGTTCTGGGTAAAGAGTCCAACCATCTGCTCAAGCATTTCAGTAGGCCACCCGAGGAGGATTTGTTTAAGGGAGTGAAAAATTCCAAGGGACTGGAAGGAATACGGGTTTTGAGCGATGCGGTTTCCTACATGGAATGTGAAGTTGTCGGTTCTGTTCCCGTCGGCGACCATGTGGTCTATTTTGGCGAAATTGTCGGCGGAAAAACTTTAAAGGGAGGCGATCCTTATACGCATGTGAGGACCAACGGATTCAGTTATTGATCCAGCCCGATCATACTGGCGAAGTCCGTCTGCGTAGCGACCCAGTAGCCAAGTATGATCAAAAAAGCGAGGATGGAAACGAAAAATATGATCAGTTTGACCAAGCGCTTGGGATCCGAGTGGTAGTACTCTTTAACATCCTCGGTGAAACTTTCGAGAACTCCTTCGTCGGGATGTTTTTTGTAAGTCTTGTCGAGCGCATCGCGTCCATAAATAATTCCAAAGATTACCGCGATCATCAAGAGTTCTATAGCGCCGATCATAACTTCTTACCTGTCCAGTCCGATGTTTGAAACGGAGGATCTGCCGTGAAGCAACGGATCGCTCCAGCGGATTAATTTTTTAGTGCCTTTGGGTTCTTCCCCGGCGCTTTTGACACAGCGGAAACCGTAGTCGTCCATCCGCGTGTCGGGGTAGCTGTTGTTGCGGAACGAGGAATAGACGAACCCGCCGAGATCTCTCCAGGAGCCGCCTCTTAGTACCTTGAATTCCCCGCCGACGGGGCCTTCTGGATTCGTGTATTCGGTTGTTTCCGCATAATACTCGCCATCGTACCAGTCGTCCACCCATTCTTTGACGTTTCCCGCCATATTAAATAGGCCGTATGGGCTTTTTCCTTCCGGGAGAGCGTTGACCGGAACCATGACGTTGTGTTTGGTTTCCTCTGTCCAGGTTTGAAAATACCGGGCGAGTTCAGGTGTTGGCCGCGTGTTTCCCCAGGGAAAGGTGCGCTTGTCCTTGCCCCGGGCGGCCTTTTCCCATTCCGCTTCAGTGGGAAGCCGCTTTTCCTTCCAGCGGCAATAGGCGCCGGCGCCTCTCCAATTGACGTTGTTGATGGGGTGGGACTCCAGGCCGGGTCTAGGCTGAAACTGGCCGTTGTAGAAAAGCATTCCATATTTATTGTCGAGATAATAACCTTTAACATTGTCGACGGCGTTTAAAAATTCCGAATATTCGGTTGCCGAAACTTCATGAATGTCGATGAAGTAGGCGTCGAGATAAACCTGATGTTCGGGGGATTCATCGAGTCCTGTTTGTGTGGAACCCATTGTGAACATTCCCGCGGGAATCAAAACCATCCCTTCAGGGGTTCTGATCTCTTCGGAAGCCGCGGCTTTTTTCAAGTTCAGGCTTTGCAAAAGTGTCCGCGCTTCTTCGGTCAAGCCACCGGTTTCGTTTCGAGTCAGATAATGTTCGAGGATGAGCCTGGCGTTTTCGGTCTGTCCGGCTTGCAGATAAATCCAGCCGGTAAAAAATTCGAGATCGGATCGTTTGGGAAACCGTTCCGCCGCCTCCCGGATATCGGTCACCATGCCCTCGGTCACGCTGGCGTCCTGGTTCGCAAGCGCTTTCAAGTACCATTGTTTGGCTTCCGGGTAGGATTGCTTGAGCAAGGCATAAAATCCCAGATTCATCTGCGCGAGGGTGGTGAGATTTTCAGGACCCTTGCCCCGTTTCAGGCCGCGTTTCGTCCACCCCGTTGCCATGCCGAAGTCGCCCTTGCGGTAATAGGTCCAGCCTAACTGGATATAGGCTTTCATGTGCTCCGGGTTGTATTCGATGAGGTAACGGTAAAGTTCGATGGCTTTATCGAGATTCTCCATGCGGTAAAACGTTTCCGCCAGAGGTTCGAGGACGGCGGGATTTCCCGGATACTTGGCTCTCAAAGCATTGAACCTGTCGAGAGCCATCTGGTGCTGACCGAGGCGCAGATACACTTCGCCGATGGTGATCCGCGTTTTGAAATTTTCAGGATCGAGCCTGGCCAGCTTTTGCAAATGCAACAAGGCGCCAAAGTATTTTCTTTTTTGCAGGTAAAGCTGAGCCAACGCCTGATGGCCGGGCGTAAAAAACGGATCGATCTGCACCGCCTGCAAAAAGGCTTCGATGGCTTGTTCCACCTGGCCGGATTGCTTGTATTCCAGACCCAGGTTGTAAAGGGTGGACATATTGCCGGGATCGGCTTTTAACGCCAGGTTGTAATGTTGAATCGCTTTGTCCGTCTGCTTCAATTCGGAATAAATGTTTGCCAGGTTGTTGTGCGCTTCGATCGAGGTGGTGTTGATTGCGGTTGCCAGGTTCAAGTAGAAGACGGCTTTCTCTATCTGCTTGCCCTTGTAATAGACCATGCCGACGTTGGAGAAGTAGGCGCCGAGTGTTTGTTTCTTGCCGAGATTGTGCATGAAGAACGTCTGCGGTGAATCTGCAGACACGCCGAACCGTTGCCGGTAAAAATCGTCCGGCTGAGAAATGCCTTGTTCGGTGGCTTCGATATTGATGCGTTTGTTGCCCGATTCGTAGCGGACGAAAAAATGGTTGGGCAACGGTACGCCGTGAAGAGGCAGATTCAAACGGTCGCCGATGATGAGGTACAGAAGAGAAAGGTTCATGCAGTAGCCGCGCTTGCTTTTGAGCATGCCGTGCACAAACAGTTCCGCCGGGTCGACCGGGATGCCCTGGGCATCGACCTCATCGGTATAGCGGTAGCCGCCTTCCTGATGAATCGAAGTGCGAAGAGCGTTCACAATTTCTTCCGGCGATGAGGAAGGGGTGAGTTTCCTGCGCACAGAATTCGTCAAACGGTCCAGTTCCGCTCTTAGAGAAGGGAGGTCGAGCGTCGCGTCACGATCCTGGGATATGAGAAGCGCCATTTCGCCAAGGTCGATTTTTTCATCTGGCAGTGACAAGACCTGTTCGAGCTGTTTCTCGGGAGACGCGAATGCCGGTTGAACGGCGGCGCTGATGAAATGCGCAAGGAGCAACGTCAGAAGCAACAGGCGGTAGACCGGCAAAATTCGGTGAAATTTAATGGCCATTTGGCAGCTTTCAGGAAGTTAGTTTTTCTTATTATATCAAATGCGTTTTGTGCTGTGGGGGAGATATGGGGCGAATTTTAGGAAGATTTATCCAGCGTGCGGACGTGGGTTTTATGAGGTATCAGCCACCCGATACCGATTGCAGGAGGGTGATCCGGTCTCCGGCAGCAACGGGTATATTGAGATCTTTGAGCCAGCGGATGTTTTCCTCGTTATAGAAGATCAGAACATGCGGGCGGAGTCGGCCTTCTTCATCAAACAGGTGCACTTTGAGTAAAGGCCAGGTTTGTAGAAGGTGATCCAGACATCCCTGGACGGTTTTGCCTTCGACCTCGACTTGCTTTTTTCCTCCGGTGCAGTGGAGCAGCAGGTCCGGAATTTGCACTTTGACCGGAATCGGTTTCATGGGAGAGATTATTCAAGAGTTGCCGCGGATAATGAATAGATCCTCGGCAGGCTGAAAGGCATGGTCTGCCAAGCGTCGCCGTTGTTCAGGCTGTAATAGATCTGGCCGCCTGAAGTGCCAAAGTAGATGCCGCCGGATTCCGAATCGTCTACCGTCATCGCCTGGCGCAGAACGCTGACATAGGCGGATTGGGGTAGCCCCTGGTTCAGCGGATGCCAGGAATCTCCGGCATCGGTGGAACGGTACACAGCCAGACTGCCGCCTTTGGAGAAACGGAATTCATCCTTTTCCAATGGAATGATGAACAGGGTATTGGAGTCTGTCGGGGAGATGACCATGGGAAAGCCGAAGGTGGTCGGCAGACCGGTTTCAATCGCCTCCCAGGAATCGCCGCCGTTTGCACTGCGGAACACGCCCATGTGATTCTGCTGATACAGCCGGTTGGAGTCATTTTTGTCGAGCACCATGCGGTGGACGCAGAAGCCGATATCTTTATTCGTTTCCCCTTCCAAAACCTGGGTCACTCCCGAATTCTTGGTTTGCCAGGTTTTGCCGCCGTCATCGGTGCGGAAGACGCCGACGGCGGAAATGCCCACCCACATTCGCTGACGGTTGGCGGGATCGGGCAAAATGGTGTGGCAGCACAGGCCGCCAGCGCCGGGTTGCCACTCTTTTCGCGATGCATGGCCGGACAGGCTCTCGATTTCCCGCCAGTGTTGGCCCCCATCTTCCGAGACGAAGAGTCCCGCTTCGTCGACCCCGGCATACAGGACATCCGGTTCCTCCGGGCGTCCGGGAACGACGCTCCAGATATTGTTCAATTGAAACCCGGATTCCTTGGAATAGGAGGGGCTGTTTTCCATCTGCTCCCAGGTTTTGCCCAGGTCCCTTGAGATGTGGATGGAGGGTCCATAGACAAAATGACCGACTGCGGCGAACAGGGTCGGCTGGGTCCGAGAATCGAGTTGCAGATCGAAAACCTTCCACCCTTTGATCAGGGGACCGGTGAGATTCCAGTTTTCTCGGTTCTCGTCGGACTGGATCAAAAACGCGCCTTTTTCGGTGCCGACCATCAACAGTTGCTGGGACATGATTTTCTCCAGATGGAATTTTTATTCAGATTCATTTTGCCGGGGGTTTCTCCGGAAATCAAATCATTTGCTCTCATGGGAGTCGAGGAGAGAAGCAACTTCCCCAGCGATCTCAACTTTCAAACTGGATAAACAGTGGATGATTGATTGCGTTGCTAGAGAGACTTCGATCCTCTCTACGAAGTCCAAAGTCGGCCTGTTCAGTCTCAAAATATTCTCTAACGACAATGCAACTTCCTTATGAGTCTTTAGGATTATGCGAACTGAATTTCCCCACAAAAGGATCGGCGCATATGCTTCCACTGGCGACATTCTTTATGAAATAATTTTTTCTGAATTGCGCTTAAATTGACCAAAATACAGGTGTATCCGGCATTAGTTTTCGCATATTTAATGAATTGTGCGTATTTGTAACCAATTTTTAGTTATTTTATAACTGTCTGTTCATATGTCGCTAAGACCGTTTTTAACACTTAACTATTTGAAAATTATTGAATTACTGTTAGTCTAAAGGTAGAGGATGCGATTGGGTTCAACCTTTTTATGGGGGTGTTATGCCGATCAAATTTCAACATCTTGATAGCGGGAAGGTGGATACCAGCGAGTCGTTTTTTTAAGAACAGTTTTTTCGCGCCCGAATAGACAGCGGCAATGAGTCGAACCAGGGGTTCGACCCGATTTTTGACGAAGGCCGGGACGAGGAATGGCAGGACCAGAACTGGAAGGAGATCAAAGAAAACGAATTGAAATATGACGAGGACGTGAACCATTACATCACCCTCACGCTTGCCGATCTGGTCAATCCCAGGTCTTTGGAGCTGATCCATAAGTACACGGTAGGACTCGATGCCGATGCCGGGCAGATCGCGGTGAACCTTGAGGAGACGGCCAAGAAATACTTCCTCTATAAGATCAATGCCGATTTTCTTCTACTGAGTCTGGGCCTGTTTCACCCGGACACCAATATATTGGGAAACGCCTACCTGGATAAAGGCGAATCTTATTACTATTGTGCGGCCAGCAGTTTAAAAGCGGCCCATGGAGGCCGGTCGGGCATGTCCGATGTGCTGGAGAAACTTTCGATTGGGTTTGGCAACTATGTGGAAATCCTGCGGCACATGAAGAATTCCGCCGATAATTTCCTCAGTTTTCACTTTAAGATCGCGCCGCAAGACATGCAGAAAATGCAAGAAACCTTGAGTCTAGAAATTCAAAAGCGCAAGAAGTGAGCGTGATGGTTTCGATGTTGGTGAAGTCAAATCGCCATTGATTCGTTTCCGCCACATATGCGTTGGCTACTCTTTTTAAGCATCCAGGATCACGTCGGTCGATTTTAAATTAATCCTTTAATTTCAATTAGTTGTAGGTTTATTTTTTGGGCGGTTGCTTGCAACCAAGAGGGGGAGTTTGCATCTAAATAATGAATCGAAAAAAATATTCGATTCAAAACTTTGATCGGAGAAAGGAGCTGGATGTGATGGACCTGAACCTGGTTTACTTAGCAGCAACAGCGGTATTTGGTCTCTGGATCCTCTCCAATGCGGGTGTTCCGCGTTATGCTCCGGTCAAGAGGCGAAAGTAACACAACCTTGTGGTGTTTTCTTTATATTTAAGGAGGAAAGGCCATGAAAAAAGCGATTAACAGGTTTTTCAATTACGATGACAACTCTTTTTTCCATGTTTTTATCCATGCCGGGTTCGTGATGGCGATTTTAATGAGTCTGGCGTTTCTCTGGATCAGTTTTTTCATGAC
>JAJDBE010000084.1 GCA_029261515.1 Nitrospinaceae bacterium
AGGAGGCCATCCGCGAAAAACATCCGGACGTATTGCTGCATTTGGGGGATTTTGTTTATCCGCCGAAACCGCATCCGCCATTTTGTCCGCCGGAATACATAAAGGAAATCCAAAAGACTCTGGTGGACCCATTTCCTCACAGGTTGTTTGTCCCCGGCGATAACGATCGACCCTTTGCCGGTAAAAGAGGCTGCTGGGAAGCGATCGATCCTCTGGACACGCCCTTTGATGAAGCGGCTCCATCGAACGGCGAATTCTCACGTTTTGAGGGGACGAAGATCATCGGTAACGTCTTCTTTGCCGTCTTGAATACCCAGTCCTGGCAAGACCCCACGGCATGGCTGGCGCCAAGAATAAAACGGGCAAGAGAAAATGGGCAATGGGTGATCCTGGCGCTCCACGAACCGGCCATCACCACCGCCTGGTACCTGGACAAAAAGGAGACGGTATTAAAGCAGTTGAACCGGCTGGAACCCGACCTGGTTTTTTCGGCCAACCAGCATTCCTACGAGAGGTTTAATCCTTTGGGAATTCCTGAGAAAGGGGAAGCGCTGCCGGTACGGAAATCGGAAACGTCCCGATACCAGAGAGGCGACGGGACCATCCACATTATTTCAGGCGGCGGCGGGGCGACCATAAAACCCTTCGCCGATCAGCAAGCCATCGCAGATCGCACCGCTCCTGAAGATGTTTTCAACGCTTTGGCGGAACGCGCGTTGATGAATCATTTTGTTTTTCTGGAAATTTCGGACGCAACATTAACAGGCACAACCTACCGCGTGTGCCCCGGAAAGGCGCCGACCGAATACAAGCTGAAAGGAAAGGCAAACCCGCGCTGGCGGGCGAAACACCCGATGTGGCAATCCATTCCTCTGGAATGCGACGATAAACCAGTGGGTGTGACCGAATTCGAACGCTTTGAAATACTGAGGGGTGATGTTTCGGAGAAATAACTCAGGAGATCAGGAACCGCAGGCTTTGAGCAGGGCGTCCACTTCGTCGCAGGTCTTTTTCACTTCTTCAGCGGATTTGTTTAAAGCAACTGTTTCTTCATCGGTGAGTTTGAGCTCGATGATCTTTTCCATGCCGTCGATTCCCATCTTAACCGGCACGCCAAAAAAGATATCGCTCCAGCCATATTCGCCTTCAAGATAAGCCGTGCAGGGAAGAATTCTCTTTTTATCGTGCAGAATTGCCTCGACCATTTTGACCACCGAAGCGCCGGGAGCCGTAAAAGCGCTGCCGTTTTTTAACAGCGCCACAATTTCCGCCCCACCTTTACGGGTGCGCTCCACCAGGCGGTCGATCTGGTCCTGGTTCATGAGCTCGGTGATCGGGATTCCGGAAACCGTCGTGTAACGCGGCATGGGCACCATCGAATCTCCATGCCCCCCCAACACCATCGCATCCACATCCACCAGAGAACAATCCAGTTCCAGAGAAACAAAGGTTCTCAGCCGCGCCGAATCCAGCACCCCGGCCATTCCCACGATTCGGGTTTTAGGCAGGTTGGAGACTTTTTTTGCCAGGTACACCATCGCGTCCAGCGGGTTGGAAACCAGAATGATGATGGGATTGGAGGAGTACTTCATGATTTCTTCGGTCACCGACTTGACGATCTTGGCGTTGATGGCCAGAAGGTCTTCCCGGCTTTGCCCTGGTTTTCTGGGAAGCCCGGCAGTGATGACCACGATGTCGGAATCCGCGGTGTCTTTGTAGTCGTTGGTCCCGACCACAAGGCTGTCAAACGCCTGCAAACAACCCGATTCCTGCAGGTCCAGGGCTTTTCCCTGAGGAACACCCTCGACAATATCAATGAGGACGACATTGCCAAGATTTTTATAAGCGCAAAGCTGGGCAACGGTGGTGCCCACCTGTCCGGCTCCCACCACCGTGATTTTATCCCGAGCGAAATTCATAGTTTTACCCTCGCGAGGTTTTCGAAAATTTGGACCAGGGCTTACGCCCTGATCCTTCTTTAACAAGCAATTGCCAACCGCAGGCAAATCACTTGCGATCATCAATAAACCTAGCCCAAACTGTCCAATATTTTATTGAACGTTGCGCTGGGACGCATAGCCGCGCGGACCTTGTCCGCATCCGGACGATAATAACCTCCGATGTCGACCGGCTTGCCTTTAGCCGCATTCAGTTCCTTTAGAATAATATCCAGATTCTCTTCAAGCGCTTTCGCAACCGGAGTGAACCGCTCTTTAAGATCCTTGTCATCATTTTGCGCGGCCAGCTCTTTGGCCCAATACAGCGTTTCGTAAACATGGGTTCCGGCATTATCCAATTGACCGAGCTCACGGCCAGGGGACTTTTTGTTTTCCATCAACTTGCCGGTGGCCCGGTCCAGCGTATCCGCCAGCACTTGGGCTTTGGCATTGCCGCTGCTATTGCTGAAATGCGCCAAGGATTCTGAAAGCGCCAGAAACTCGCCAAGGGATTCCCAGCGTAAATGGCCTTCCTTGACAAACTGCTGCACATGCTTGGGCGCCGAACCGCCTGCCCCGGTCTCAAAAAGACCGCCGCCCTGAATGAGCGGCACGATGGACAGCATCTTGGCGCTGGTGCCAAGCTCAAGAATCGGAAACAAATCGGTTAGATAATCGCGCAGCACATTTCCTGTTGCGGAGATGGTGTCTTTGCCTTCTTTGGCGCGTTTTAGCGAGTGCTGCATGGCGTCGTCCGGCGCCATGATCTGAATATCGAGACCGTTGGTGTCGTGGTCTTTTAAATAGACATTCACTTTTTTAATGATCTCGGCATCGTGCGACCGGTTTTTGTTCAACCAGAAAACAACCGGCGTCGAAGACGCACGCGCCCGGTTGACCGCCAATTTGACCCAATCCTGAATGGGAATATCCTTGACCTGACAACTGCGGAAGATATCGCCCTCTTCGACCTTCTGCTCCAGCAGGGTCTCCCCCGCCCCGTCAATAACGCGGATAACGCCTTTTCCCGGCGCTTCAAATGTTTTGTCGTGAGAGCCGTATTCTTCGGCTTTCTGCGCCATGAGGCCGACATTGGGAACCGTACCCATCGTGGTCGGGTCGAATTCGCCATTGTCCCGGCAAAAGTCGATGGCGGCCTGATAAATCCCCGCATAACTGCTGTCGGGAATCAGAGCCAGGGTGTCGTGTTCTTTGCCATCAGGACCCCACATTTTGCCAGAGGTTCGAATCGACGCCGCCATGGACGCGTCGATGATGATATCGCTTGGCACATGCAAATTGGTGATGCCTTTGTCTGAATCCACCATCGCCAGTTCCGGACCGTTTTTAATGCAGGCCTGGATGTCCGCCTCGATTTCCTTTTTTTGCGCATCGGGCAGATTACCAATTTTGGCATACACGTCGCCCAATCCGTTGTTGGGGTTGACGCCCAACTCCTTAAACACCTTTTCATGTTTTTTGAAAACATCTTCAAAAAACACCGAAACCGCGTGACCGAAAATAATGGGATCGGAAATTTTCATCATGGTGGCCTTCATGTGCAAAGAGAACAACACCCCCTGCTTTTTCGCCACTTCCATTTGCTCTTTGATGAAAGAACGCAAGGCACTGCGGCTCATCGCCGTCGCATCGACCACATCGCCTTTGTCGAATTTGATGCTGTCTTTCAACACCGTCGCTTTCCCATCGTCGCCAACGAACTCAATCTTGCCTTTGCCAGCCGACTTCTCAGTAATCGTCGCCGATTTTTCATTGGAACAAAAATCGCCGCCCTTCATGGAAGCGACATTCGTCTTGGAATCCTTTGACCACTTGCCCATTTTGTGAGGATTGCTCTTGGCGTAATTTTTCACCGAAACCGACGCCCGGCGATCGGAGTTGCCTTGCCGCAAAACAGGGTTGACGGCACTGCCCAGAACTTTGCCATACTTGGCTTTGATGTCTTTTTCTTCATCACTTTTCGGGTCTTCCGGATAATCCGGAACCGCATAGCCCTGCCCTTGCAATTCCGCGATCGCCGCCTTTAACTGAGGAATGGACGCGCTGATGTTCGGCAGTTTGATGACGTTGGCTTTCGGGTCCATCACCAGTTCTCCCAGCAACGCCAGATCATCCGGCTGTTGTTGTTCCGGTTTCAGCTTGTCGGGAAACTGCCCGATGATTCTGCCCGCCAGTGAAATGTCCTTCGTTCCCACGCGGATACCCGCTACCTGGGTAATAGACTGAATGATGGGAAGAAAAGATCCACTCGCAAGTTCGGGTGCTTCGTCTACTTTCGTGTAAATGATATCGGCTGTGTTATTTTTGGCCATGATGACATGCTTCCTTCAAAAAAGTTTCGTTTGTTTATTGGGTTACCGGTAAGGTTCAGTCCGGAAGACTGGTTTCAAAAAACACTTAAAAATGCAAATTTGGATTGGAGGGTAAGCTAAATTATTGCCCGGTTATTGTCAAGCAATTTTGGCCCAAATCCCGCCGAAAGCATTTGAAAAATTGGAAGGCTTGATTGGCTCTCATCTCAATCCGGTGGAAATATCGCGGCGCCAAACCGAAATCCCTTAAGACCAAACCTGCAACCGCCCTGTTTCCTTGGACTTATTTCAATTGCCTGAGGTTCTCTTTTGGTGATATCCTCGTCTTGCTCAGGGCAAAACCCCTGAAAAAGACAACGCACTCATTAAATCAAAACCTAACGATTACTTTCAGCCTGAATGGGGCCGTTCCTTTTTATGGAGCCAGGCAACGCCATAAGTGTTTCGCCCTCCATTTCGCGCCTAAATTCAGGTTCCCCCTTGCATGAATAATTCGACGAGCAGTTACACGTTTGCAATCGATTTCACACCGGCAGGACAAATCCCGGTGGACCCCAAAGACCGCTTGCACTACTTCACGGCTTTCCGAGAGCTGTTGAATCAGGAGAAGGGAAAAATTCAAGCCTGGCACCGGACGGGAATCGGTGGCCGTGAAATCATCCAGGCGAATACCGCCCTGATCGACGAGGTGATCCGGCACCTCATCACTTCCCTGGCGGCTTTAAACCACTACTCGGAAACCAACGTGTTGGATGAAATCGCCCTGGTCGCGGTGGGAGGTTACGGCAGAGGCGAATTGAACCCCTGTTCCGACATCGACCTGCTGTTCCTGCGTCCGCCTAAAATCAGCAAGGATGCAGACCAGTTCATTCAGGATCTCATCTCCATTTTCTGGGGCATCGGCATGGAAATCGGCCACAGTTGCCGCAGTATCAAAGAATGCGTCAAACTGGCCAACGAAGACCTGACCATCAAAACAGCCATGATCGAGACCCGGTTTTTGATCGGCAATCGTGAGGAGTACGATCAGTTTTGTCAATCCTTCAGCAAAGACGTGCTGAAAAAAAACACCAAGTACTTTCTGGATTCCAAGCTGGAGGAAAAATACGACCGTTATAAAGCTGAAAACGGATTGGTTTGCGTTCAGGAGCCCGACATCAAGGACGGTCCGGGAGGCTTGAGGGATTATCACACCGCCCTCTGGGCCACGGCGGTCCGGTTTGGCTGCCTCTCCCTGCGTGAGATCGGTCAGAACGACATGATCTCCAGCCGGGAAATAGACGCGCTGTACGAATCGGTCAACTTTCATTTGCGCGTGCGCAACGAATTACACTACCTGGTGGCACATAAAACCGACCTCATCAGTCTGGACCTGCAAAAAGACCTGGCCAGAAACCTGGGGTATGAAGGCGAAAACGACGCCGTGCGGGTCGAAAAATTCATGAAAGATTATTTTCTTCACGCCACCAATATTTACAATGCGTCGCATACGGTTTTCGAACTTTGCCGGCAATCGCATTCCACCCTCAAGACGGTTCTGGCAACCTTCACGCAAAAAAAATTGAGCGACGGATTCCACGCACAAAATTCCTTCCTCACTCTGAACGGCGACGCCGAGGGAAAATTCAAAGACAACCGGTCGCTGATTTTAAAATCGTTCGACATGTGCCGCCAACACAACCTGGAACCGGATTTTCAGCTCAAGCGGCAAATCCGCCTGCATAAAGACCTGATCGATGCGGAATTTTTGAAAGAGGCC
>JAJDBE010000085.1 GCA_029261515.1 Nitrospinaceae bacterium
GGCGATGTTATCGACGTTGTCGAAAAACGTCCTGCCCATGAACTTGACGTCACTCATCACGCCGAAAGAAAGCCCCGAAGGCACGCCAAGGGCGAAGATGACAAGGCTTATGATCAGCACGGCTTTTTTCCGCGACCAGCCGAGTTGGTCGATGAAGTAGGCCACCACCACTTCCAAGAGGGAAATGCCGGAGGTCACCGCCGCGATCACAAGGAGCGTGAAAAAGACAATCGACACCACCGTTCCCATCGGCATGCTGGAAAACACCGCCGGCAGTACGCTGAACACGAGACTCGGGCCTTCCGCCGGTTCGAGGCCCATGGCGAACACGGCGGGAAAAATGACCATGCCCACCAACAGCGCGATCATCGTGTCAAAGAGAACAACGTAAACCGTCGCCGCCGTCAGGTTTTCTTTTTCAGATAAATAACTGCCGTAGGTCAGCATGGCGCCCATTCCGAGGCTGAGAGTAAAAAACGCCTGCCCGAGAGCAATGAGGATGACCGAGGGCGTGATCTTGCTGAAGTCCGGGTAGAGATAAAATTTCACCCCTTCCATAGCGCCGGGCAGTGTCAGCGAACGGACCATGAGCAATAGGAGAATGACCAGCAGGGTCGGCATCAGGATGTCGCAGGCTTTTTCGATGCCGCCGTGAATGCCCTTGATGACGATGGCGACGCAGACGCCCATGAACAGGGCTTGATAAAACACGACCTCCACCGGGTTCGCAATAAACGCGCCGAAGAATTCCCCGGCGTCCTTTGACGACTGGAATTCCAGAGCGGTATGGGTGAAGGATTTGACGACATAGGCCAGTGTCCATCCCCCGACCACGCCATAGAAAGAAAGAATCAAAAATCCGGCCAACACCCCCATATAACCGATGCCTACCCAGGGCGTATTGGGTTTCAAGGCCTGAAACGCGCCGACGGGGTTGAGGTTGGTTTTCCGGCCCAGGGTGAATTCGGAGAGCATGATGGGCAGGCCGATCACAAATATGCAGCCGAGGTAGATGAGAACAAACGCGCCGCCGCCGTTTTGCCCGGTGATGTAGGGAAACTTCCACACATTGCCAAGGCCGATGGCGGAACCGGAAGCGGCCAGGACAAAGCCCATCCGCGTGGCCCAAAACCCTCGTTTGTGGTTTCCCGTATTCATCAGCGCGGAAGTATAACGTGAACTTTAGCCATTATCAACGCACAAGCTTGGGCGGCAATATTTAGGCAAGCCATAAGATATTGAAGCGTCTGGTAACGGGTTGAGTTCCAGGTGGGATAGTGGAATACTGGTTTGAGATAAAGGTTTTATCGAAGCTCTTCCTCGCATTGGGAGGGCAATCCTATGGAAAGTTGAATGCAAAACCATCTGGCTGAAATCCTGGAACAGATTCCCAAACTGCCCGGAATTTATATCATGAAAGACGGCAAGGGCGGAATCCTTTATATAGGGAAAGCCAAGTCGCTTAACACCCGTGTGCGTTCCTATTTTCAGAATGCGCGGACCCTGCACCCCCGGACACGGATTTTTCTCGGCAAGGTGCGGGACATCAAATTCCTGACCACGAAAACCGAAGCCGAGGCGCTGATCCTCGAAAGCAATTTTATCAAGAAACACCAGCCCCGCTACAACGTTTTGCTGAAAGACGACAAGCACTACCCCTACATCCGCCTGACCACGCAGGAACTGTTTCCCAAGCTGGAAGTGGTGCGGCGGGTGAAAAAAGACGGCGCGACCTATTTTGGCCCGTACACGATGGTCAAGGAAGTGCGGGAGACCATCCGGCTGATCTACAAAATTTTTCCCTTGCGGCAGAGTAAAGACCGGTTGGACGGCAAGCCGCAGCGGCGGCCTTGCCTCAACTTCCAGATGGGGCGTTGCCTCGCCCCCTGCGCCGGCACCGTCTCGCCGGAAGATTACTCCCAAGTGGTGAACGACGTTATTTTATTCTTAAAGGGCAGGGATACCGAATTGGTCGGCAACCTCAAACAGAAGATGAGTGCCGCCTCTTCCGAACAGCGCTACGAGGAAGCGGCGGCGTTGCGCGACAAAATCGCCGCCGTCAAAACGGTGCTCGACAAACAGAAGATCGTGTCCACTTCGCTGGAAGACCAGGACGTGATCGGATATTGCAAGGAACATGGGGTCGCCATGGTGCAGGTGCTGGTCATCCGCGGCGGCAAGATGGTGGGGGAAAAAATATACAAGTTGAAAAGTTTGAACGAGATGGAAGAAAACGAAACGTTGTCCTCGTTCCTCAAGCAGTATTATGCCGACGAGGTGATGCTGCCGAAGGAGATTTTACTCCCTCATTCCATTGAAGACGCGGATCTGATCTCCTCCTGGCTGTCGGAAAGAAAAAAGACGCGCGTGCATCTGGAAGTTCCCGAGCGCGGGAAAAAACGCGATCTGGTGCGCATGGCGGAAGAGAACGCGCGTTTTGCCATGCGGACGGAGTTGGACAAAGGCGAAACCGCCACGCGCATGCTGGAAGAACTGCAGGAAACGCTGGGCCTCAAACATTTTCCGGAGGTCATTGAGGGGTTTGACATCTCCAATATTTCGGGAACCCATGCGGTGGGTTCGGTGGTGGTGTTTCGGAACGGTCAGGCGGACAAGGCCGCCTACCGCAGATACAAGATCGCCAAAGTCGAAGGCATCGACGATTACGCCATGATGCGTGAGGTCCTCGCCCGCCGCTACCAACGGCTTCTTGATGAAGGTAAGGAGCTGCCCAGCCTGGTGTTGATCGACGGCGGTCGCGGCCACCTGAACACGGCTCACAAAACACTGGAAGAGGTGGGGGTGTTCGGCAGGGTGGATCTGGCCTGCATCGCCAAGGGGAAATACCGCAACAACCTCGACACCGATGAAGTGCTACTGCCTGACCGTAAAACATCTGTTTTATTTAAAGAGAACTCTCCCTCGCGGTTTTTACTGCAACGCATCCGCGACGAGGCGCATCGTTTTGCCATCACCTACCACCGCAAACTGCGTGGCAAGCGATCGCTGGAGTCACCGCTGGAGACGATCCCCGGTATCGGCAAAAAACGGCGGTTGTTGCTGTTGAAAACCTTCGGCAGTCTGGAAAATATGCGCGCCGCTTCGCTGGAGGACCTGCAAGCGGTTCCGGGAATCACCGAGTCGATTGCCAAAAAAATTTCCAGTCAATTGCAAACCCAGTTGCAGTGACGCCTTGGCGGAGGGCAAATTTGCTGACGCCATCATGGTTTTTCGCTTGAGAGCTGTTTCGTCTCAGGAGTTGCCCTAAAAAAATATCTCATCTCATTTTTCTTATTTGCCGATAAACAGTCAAGTTGAAGACTTTATTTTTTCAGGGGGCGTTTTATGAGTAATAAAGGAAAAGTTTCGCTGGTTGTTCTGGCGTGTGTTATTGGATCGAATTTATTTTTGCTTCAGGGAGAAGCCTCGGCAGCTCCCAAGAATGCTTATCTTGGTGAAGCCAAACGCTTGGCCGCCGTTGAAAAACAATACGTAGAGGACAGGGTGCACGGCAACTGGCAGGGGATATATGCCATCCAGCATCCCGACTTTAAGAAGAAGGTTTCATTTGAGGAGTTTCAGTTTCACGATGGCCGGGTGGTGCACAATTACCGCGACGACCCGATTTATCATATCTCCGGCGGTATCATGCCGTCTCTGGCTCATGTCCGCAGCAATCCGGGGAAAAAGGACATGCTGGGAAACCCGCAAGCCAGAATCTTTCGCTGGTTTCCCAATCCGTTCATCACCATTCAGAGTCACACCTTGAAAAAAATTTCCCTCAGCGAAAACAAAAAATTCGCCATGGTCGAAGTGGAGCTAAAAGGCAGAGAGAAATTGAATCCGGCGCTGGTTCGGGATCACATTGAGTTCGACACTAACAAAGCCCATGTCGATTACTGGGAAAAAGTCGGAGGTGAATGGCGCATTGCTTTATTGGCCGATGCATCCTCCATCAGCGGCGGCTCGAAGGTGCCGTATTTTATTCCCAACAGCAACGCCGCCTGGGAAAAGATGAAGTTCGTCGAAGTCAGCGCGGATCAAATCACTCCGAACCGCTAGCGCAACATTTTCTAAACCCCTATCACTTACCGCCTTTTTGCGCCACGATCAGAATACGGGTCGAGGGGCAAGTGTCGGCTTTTTTCTCGATCGGTTTTAGCGTCACCGCGTCGTAAACATCCACCTTGCCGGCGAAATTTTTCTCGAACAACTGGCGCAAGCGCCACAGCGAAGGCAGAAACCGCAAGTGCCTGCCTTCGTGCGTGATCCGAAGTTGATTGGTTTTGCGGTTGATATTGATGATTTCGCTTTGCTGAAAGGTGCAATTGCCGCGTTCCACAAGCTTCGGCTGGCGCAGGGAGATGACGTTCCCGGTTTGCGAACGGACGACATGAGGGTAGATGCGGATGTGATCGGGAGTGATGAAATCGCCGAAAAAATAACCGCCCGCTTTGGTCACCTGGGCCGTGACTTCGATGGCCTGCTCCAATTGCTCCGGCGCCAGATATTGAAACACGTTCAGGCCGCAAAAAGTCAAATCCCAGCTTTGCCTGGAAAGCGATAGCATGTCTTTGTTTTCCGCGCGGATGCGGCGTGAAGCGACCTGGATCATGGCTTCGGATTTGTCGATGCCGAGTAACTTTTCCCGCGGCATGCCTTTTTGCTGTATCAGAAATTCCTCGACGACTCCGGTGCCGCAACCCATCGACAGCAGTTCGGCTTTTTTGAAATTCAGCTGGTATTTATCTTCGACAAAGTTCAGATAGCCGGCGATGAACTCTTCCAGGCAGGGCTGTCCCACGACATCGTCGTACAATTCCGCGTAAGTGGAAAATGGGTCTTCTCCTTCATGCGTGAACAGGAGATGTTTTTGCACCTCGGCCGCGGTGGTCAACTCTTGGCGCAGGATGTGCCACTGGGCCACGTCTTCCACCTTTCCTGTCGCTTCATCGACGTTGCGCATGAGATCGCCTTCGAGCCAGTCCCAGTTGTATTTGTCGAAAATCTTATCCTGCAGTTCCTTTTCCTTTTTGGCCCAAGGGTCGGATAGGGGAGCCTGACTTTTCATGCGGTGCAGGCGTTTTAACAGTTCGACCGTGTCCCTCAGCCAAGTCATGAAATCCGGGCGCGGCCCGAACTCACGGGAATTGACTGCCTCGTCCGGCAGGGCGTAAAACACGCCGCCGTTGGTGCGTTGAATGGAGTTGGCTTCCAGAACAAACACCCGCGCATCGCCGGTGACCGGATGATGTTTGTCGTAAGTGCCGTATAGATGAAACGTGAGAAAGCGGATGTTGGTGGGGTTGTGCATTTGATGCACCAACTCGTGGCCGACGGCCAGCACTTCACCAGGTCTGATTTTAGTGCGGGTGAGGGTGCGGATGTCTCCATCCTGAACCAGAAACACCGAATGTTCAGCGGGACCGAAGATCTGCACCGCTCCCCACTGGGTATGGCCGTGATCGTGAATGGCGGAGCAGTCCCCCGGTTCCCAGGACATGACCATCATTTCAAAAAATCCGCCGTCAAACAGCAGCTTGCGTCCATAGCTGTCGGCCGCCGGATGGTCATAATCTGCCCAGGCTTCGAGGTCCTGCATTTTTAATTCGGCTTTAACGAGCAAATCCCGGGCGGTGTGCGGCGTCAATTGCTTCTCCGATTTGATCCGATCGATCAGCTTTTGCACCGTGGCGGGGAGCTGTTGTTTCGCTTTGGCCGGAGCTGGGGTCGTCATGGGAGTCACCTCCAGAAAAAGTGGACTGCCTAACTCATGGTTTTTCAGACAAAGGTGAGAAGAGATTTTGGTTCAAAACGCTTTGCCCTTAAAATGAATAGTTGCGGGTGAACGATAAAAATTCGCTGAGCCTCCATCTGTTTTAGTTTCGCACACTATCTGCATCAAGAAAAGAGGAAGGAGTATGGCAAGTTGATTCCATTCATTAAGTCTCTCAAGACGCTTTTTGCCAGCCTGTTGTCGCGCCAGCCAAAAACTCCTCTGAAAAAAGAACCTCCCAAACGGTCGAAGGAAGAACTGCTGGCGCTTTTGGAAAAATACAAGGAAGCCGTTCGCGCCAACCCGCAGGATGGGATGGGCCACTACAACCTTGGGGAAGTTTATATGGAGTTGCTGCGCTTTTCCGAGTCTTTATCGCCAATGAAAGAAGCCATACGCATCAATCCCAAGCACCGCAGCGCTTATTATCAACTCGGCAACGCTCTGGTGGAACTGGGACGGGACGATGAAGCTCTCGAACCACTGCAAGAAGCGCTCAGATTGGACTCAAAAAGCATGGCAACGCGGAAGCGTCTGGCCGAAGCGCACACCAACCTTTCCGTTCTTTATGGAAAACGCAAACAGCAAAAAGAATCGATGCGGCATTTTCATGAAGCGATCGAAATTCTACCGGATTATGCCCCCGCCCACCTGTCCCTCGGAATCTGCTACACCGAAATGGGCAAGTATCAGGATGCGTTGAAAAAAATCAAGGAAGCGTTGAGGCTGGACAAGCACCTCGCTGTGGACGCGCATTTCAACTTTGGCATTGTGTATTCGAAACTTGGAGACAGGAAAGAAGCGATCAAGCATTATCAGGAAGCGATCAAAGTGAGTCCGAAATCGGCTCTGCCCAATCTGAATCTGGGAATGTTGTACGCAAAGTCCGGAAAACTTGAGGAAGCGGCCCAGGCGCTCAGCACCGCCACCCGTTTGAGTCCGAAGATGGCCCGCGAAGGTTTTTTTAAACTCGGAGACGTGTTGCTGAAACTCAAGCGCTACCAGCAGGCGGTGAAGCCTTTGCGCGAGGCGGTCAAGATCACCCCTAATAACGAGAAGGTCCGGGATTCTCTGGCCGAAGCGTTGTACCAGACCAGCCTGTCGTATCACAAATCGCCTGAGCCGGATGAGGAGATCGAAATTCTCAAGGAAGCTGTGGAACAAAATCCGGAGCACGTCATGGCCCATTACCACTTGAGTCAGGCTTACGATAAAGCCGGGCAGGGTTACTACGCCATCCAGCACATGCTTTACGCCAAGCAGTTCCTGGTCGAAGCGCATCAGGATGAGTGGATTGCCAAGGCTCTCCGAGCGGTGAAACTTTTAATGCAGAAATACAAGTACGGTGAGAAAGATTTTGTCAAATTGCGTGTGCCAAGGAAATAGGAAGGGGACTCAGTTCATGCGTTGAGCGAATAAACTTTCCTGCGATTTATTATTGTAATTCTTTCAGGATGCGCAACAGTTCCGCCATTGCTTCCGACCGCGACGCCTCCTGCAATTTATCCGCCTGATCGATCAGGGATTTCTGGTCGCGAGCCTTGACTTCGATTCTGATGTCCTCTGTTTCAAAACTTTCCTGAACGCGAATTTTCGTCTGATCGCCGAGTTTGAGTTGGTCAAGCGTCCTCGCCACTTTTTGCTTTACCACCGCCAATGCCGGATGACGCCGGGGGAATAGCGTGGCAAAGATTTGATCGTATTTTTCGTGTGCGGATGAATCGCTCTTTGCAAGTATGGATTGAATTTCCTCATGGCGAATCATATCTTTGGGAGATTGCCCGATGATGCCGCTGGTTTCGCTGATCAATTCCAGGAGGTCGCGCCATTTATTGATTCCGGGGCGAAGTATAGAGAAAAGCGTTTCTGCGGCGTTCTGGCTGTCGCCGTCCCATTGAAATAGGGGAGAAAAAATCCGGATCGGCACGTTCAATTCGTGGAGCAATTGTTTGAAGTCCGAAGCCAGGTCTTCTATTCTGGAAAAATCCTCAACTAATTTTTTACTTCGCTGAAGGCTCAGTAGGGGCATATACTTTTCGATAATAGCGTTTTCGGGAATTCCCGCTTGCGCCAGTTTAGAAAGGATACCGCCCTTTTCGATGTCACTGTATTGCCGGTGGGCCTGGTTTTCCGTCAGATTCAACGCCAGCTTGTCCGCGTCGTTCATTTCTGTTTGCAGAATGCGTGCGGGGATGTCCGTGCAGCCAAGAGACGCCAAGAGAGTCGCCCGGCGGTGACCGCAGAGGATTTGGTAGCCGTTCTCTGTACGCTTTAACACAACAGGGTGGATGACGCCGATTTCCCGAAGAGAGTCTGCGAGCGGTTCTGGCGGCGGCGAAAGTGAAAAATCGGTTAAGGTATTTTCGCAGTCGATTTCTTTGAGCGGGATCTTAAAAAAATTTTGTGAGATTTTATGGGTCATAGAGAAAATTTCTTACAACGGTGGAACGTCATCCTTTTATTGCTAGTGTTCGGGTTTCTGTCTCCAGGGCTACCGGCCTGTTTTTTAGAACCTGTGCCTGAGGGCATGGTTTTGATTCCCGGCGGTGAATTCACCATGGGCACCGATTTGGTGGACAAGGAGAACCATGCCTTAAGCGTTGGCCTTGCCAAGCCCTGGTTTGCCGATGAATTTCCCGAACACCGCGTGTACACCAAGGAATTTTTTATCGACAAGCATGAAGTCACCAACCGGCAGTATTATATCTTTTGCCAGGCGACCGACCACAAGCCGCCGCGCACCTGGGGCGGGCCGAAATACCCGGAAGGTGAGGATAACCTGCCCGTCACCCATGTCAATTTTTTCGATGCCGCCGCGTATGCGGAGTGGGCGGGCAAACGCCTGCCAACGGA
>JAJDBE010000086.1 GCA_029261515.1 Nitrospinaceae bacterium
CTTCTAGAACCACATTTTCCTTTTTGTGCTCGATACCTAAAACTCTGTTAATCCAAGTGATCAATTTTCCCATGAGCCAGATCAGTGGGAAGAGAATTCTTTCCAGAATAAAAAGCGGGAACGCCGCAATCAGGGAAAAAGTTTCCGCATTTTTATAACAAAAGGTTTTAGGGATGATTTCCCCGAAAACCAGAATGACTAAAGTCAGGACACCCGTCACCAAAGGTATCACTCCGCCACCAAGTAATTCAGTAGCCATCACCGTGGCAAATACGGAGGCTCCAATATTGACCACGTTGTTTCCAATCAAGATCGTGATTAACAATTTCTGAGGGTTGGCTTTGATACTTTCGACCAGGCCAGCACCTTTTCGTCCCGCGTTAACCATATTCCGGATTTGTGCCGGACGCAGGGATATTAGGGCGGTCTCAGCACCTGAAAAAAATCCGGACAGCATCACAAGTACAACCAGAATAAAAAAATTAGTCATTACGTCCATATGTTTTTCTGAGTTCTCAAGTTACAACGGGATGTCCCTTCGATTTCTGTTCCCGGCACATTACAGAGCTGATTTCTATCCAAACTCAGGATTTGTCTCTTTTATTAGTTAATCGGCCACAGGACAGAAAATCTGGCGTGGAGAGGATACTAGAAAAATATCCTCATATACCCCCCTCTAATGTTCTCAAGTGTATCACTGTTTTCTGGGCAGGGCATGGGAAGGTAAGTCATGCAGTGCGACAAGTCCTATCCCTCTAATTGCCAACAACTTCTGAACGCCATGGTGCTGGATTTTCATCGCCACTTTAACATTCAACTGATGAAAACGAAAAAGTGACTCAGGTCATGCCGCGGTTTGCTGTGTAGTCCATTGGCGGATTATTATCTCAAGGTTCATTTAATAAAAGGATCCCATATAGCCCATTCCAAACTGAGGGTTAACAAAGGAAATTAAAAAGATGTGCGATATTTCGACAATAAAATAAATTTTTTTAACAGAGAAAGCCCAATTTATGATCGGCACTCCAAAACTTGAGCCAATTTGTTGGACAGGTCAGAGAAGAGATTATTATGAATTTGGTTAGTCACTTAAATTCTCCACGCCCACTGTAGCCAAAACTTTCAGAATATAGGGGAAAATATGGGAAAGTGGCTTTTTGAGAGGTAAAAATGATAGTGGCCAAAGAGACGCCCAAATATTTTTTTTATAAAGACTTACAAGGCGACTAAAAATTGTGATTTGAAAAAGGGTGAAAATTGACCACTAAAATGGCATTCAAGAGGTCAGGGGTTCGATCCCCCTCAGCTCCATTTTTAAATACAAGGGTTTAGGGCGACATGCCTTAAACCCTTTTTTGTTGTTCAACAAAGTATTCAAGCGCTCACTTAGAAAAGGTGAGTACGTTTAGTCCTTACTTTAAAAAGCTTTCCCCTGATTTTTGGAACCCCATTTTGTTGACCGCTTGAAAAACATTCAAGGAGTCAAAAACCTCTTTCTCATTGAACTCCTTAAATTGAAAAGGTTTATTGCCTGCCAAAATTGCCCGTTTCGATGCAGTGTAGCCAAATTGTAGCCAAAAAATTCTCCCTCCTTAAATATGTGCCTCAATTTACCGTGAACCATCTGACTTGTCCCTCTTAGTTGCGCTATTTTTTTAAATTAGAGTTTCGACATTTCCCCTCTCTGGAAAACGGAAATCAGAATATTCCTATTGTATTTTGGGTTTTGGAGAGAGTTAAATGGAAATAAGAATTTTCTGACTTCATATGTAAAGTATTTTGAAAAAATAACTATGTTTGAACAAAAATCAATATTGC
The DNA here is from genome assembly GCA_029261515.1 of Nitrospinaceae bacterium. GTDB lineage: Bacteria > Nitrospinota > Nitrospinia > Nitrospinales > VA-1 > JAJDBE01. Next base: position 1,819 of record JAJDBE010000086.1, read on the forward strand.
CATTTTGGGGATACGGGCTATTGAGCCTGGTTCTGGCCGCTACTTTTTTTTACCTGGATCTTCTTTTGCCCCTTGGGTTCGCCGGTGGGGTTCCCTATATTTCTCTTGCCCTGATCGGTCTGTGGGCGGAATCACGAAAACTCATCATTATCAATTCTCTATTGGGAACGGTTTTAACGTTTCTTGGGGCGTATTTATCTCCAGACAATTCGAATCATATTCTTGCCGCTTTCAATCGCCTTTTGGCTAACGGAACTGTCTGGCTCACGGCCCATTTTTGTTTGATGAACCTGCGGTGGGTGGAGGAAAAATACCGCAGTGATCTTCTGGAAAAGGCCAATGAGCGTCTTAAAGAGGAAACGGGATACGTTCAATTGAATCGTGACATCGCTTATTTCACCAATTTGTCTCGCTCATTAGATGACGCCATAACGTACAGTTTGAAGAAGATCTGTGAGTTTACGGGCTGGCCTGTTGGGCATCTTTATTTGCTAGGGGAAGACGGAAAAACCCTTTATCCCTCGGGGATCTGGTATTTGGAAAATCAAAGTGATTTCAAAAATTTTCGTGAAATTACCGGGCAAAGCCGGTTAGCTCCTGGAGAAGGTTTGCCGGGGCGCGTTATGTCCGAAGGCAAGGCTCAGTTTATTTTAGATTTAAAAACAGATCCCAATTTTCCTCGTGCCACATTATCAAACGAAATCGGCGTGGTTTCCGGATTTGGGTTTCCTATTTTGATTGAGGATACAGCCGTCGGTGTCATGGAATTTTTCTCTTCACGGCCCATGAAGCCGGGGAAAAGGTTACTGGAAGTAATGGAAAGCATCGGAATCCTGCTTGGACGCGTTATTGAAAGAACCAAGACGGATCGGGACAAGGAAAAATACAGCGATCATTTGCGCCAGTTGTATCATAGACTCGATTCAATCCGCGAAGAAGAGAGCAAGCGAATTGCCAGGGAAGTTCATGATAATCTGGGGCAAGTGTTGACTACATTAAAAATAGAATTGTCGCTATTGGAGAATAAACTGTCTGAAAAAAATGTCGATGTTGAAGAAAACATGAATATGATGTTCAGTCTTATTGAGCAAAACATTGAAGTTGTGAAAAAGATTTCTCTGGAACTACGTCCTTCGGTTTTGGATTCTATGAATTTGGCGGAAGCGATCGATTGGCAGGGAACGTTATTCCAGGAAAAAACAGGGGTAAAGTTTAGTTTGTCCACTTCATTGCCTGAATTAAACCTCGATGCGCAAAGGTCCACCACCCTGTTTAGGATATTTCAAGAGTGCCTGACCAATATTTCCCGGCATTCAGGGGCCAGTGAAGTTCACGTCGATATCGAAAATCAAGACAATGACCTGATAATGCGAGTGCGGGATAATGGCAAAGGTATAACCGATGAACAGGCTCGTAATAACCTTTCCCTGGGTTTATT
>JAJDBE010000087.1 GCA_029261515.1 Nitrospinaceae bacterium
CGGGAATGTCATGAAGGGCTATGTGGATGCTTGCCGAAAGCGCGGCAACATCGGCCATGTCGTGATCAGTTTGAGTCCCTTGATCCCCAAACCGGGAACGCCGTTTCAATGGCATCCCATGGAACCGGTGGCGAGTTTAAAGAAAAAGTTTCTTAAAGTTCGCAAGGCTCTCGGCAAAATCCCGCATGTCAAACTGAGTTTTGGATCGCCCAATGAGGCTTATCTGCAAACCTATCTTTCCCGGGGCGACCGCAGTCTGCTGGAGTTCTTCAAATACTATCTGGATCATCAGCACGATTCGAAAGAAGCGTTGCGCAAGTTCCGCGATCGCGCCGATTATTTCGCCTATCGCCAGTTCGAGCGGGACGAGTTTCTTCCCTGGGACATCGTCGACCACGGCTACAAGAACAATTTTCTCTGGCAGGATTACCAGAGAGGCCTGCGCGAAGCGCACACTCCCGTCTGCGACACGGCGACCTGCAAAATTTGCGGCATTTGCTGATCTGTTTAGCTAAAGAAAACTTCCTGAATCATTTTTAGAGATTTTCCCATCAAGGAAATTCGGTCAGAATAATACCAACCGCAGGGTTTACTGATTATGTCCTTCAATATTGAAAAAATGCACAAGCTGCCGCCGGGCGACCGGTTTTTCGATTTGAACGACCTGTGGTATTTTTTCAATCGTTGGGCCATTCGCGTTTTATATCCATTGCCCGTAACGGCGAATCAAATCACATTCCTTTCCTTGATTGCAGGGCTGGTGGCGTCGGTGTTTTTTCTGTTCGAGGGGCCGGAGAGTTTGCTGTGGGCGGCGGGATTTTTGTACGCCAAGGTTTTTCTCGATAATGTGGATGGAAATCTGGCCAGGATTCGCGGGGAAACCTCACGCTGGGGGAGGTTTTTCGATTCTTTCACCGACTTTGTGGTGACGTTTGTTGTCTATGCCGCGATAGCCTTCAGGCTGGTGCAGGAGAACGGCGAACCGCTGATCTGGGCCTGGGGTTTTTTAGCGCTCTTGAGTTCTTATCTTCATTGCTCCTATTATGTTTTTTATCTGGTGAATTACACTTCCAGAGTGGGAGCCTACAAAGCCAATCGCGTGCTCGAAGACATTACAGATCAGGACCGTCAGGCGGTGGCTGACGGAGAACTTTCCCAAGGCAGTTTTTTATTGCAGCGGGTGCATGGCTGGCTTTATGGTTGGCAAGACCGGTTGATTGAATCCCTGGACGGATTTTCTAAACGCCTCGCCCATGTGGAGGACAATCCGGAAGACGAGAAACGCTGGTATCTGGACAAACGGTTTTTGACCGGGGTCAGCCCTTTGTGTCTTTGCACCAATAATATGATCCTGGTGGTTGCGGCTTTGTTTGACAGGCTGGGCTGGGGACTTTTAACCGTGCTGGTTTTTGGAAACGCGTATCTGCTGGTTCTCCAGACGTGGAAAATCCGCCGTCACCGTTTGCGTAAGATATGATTTTCGTGAAAAGAGAATCAATTTAAATTCACGTCAAACCCGCGCTCCATTTGCACCTTGGAGAAATGAATCAGGTCCATTTTTATTTTTAGCGCGGAATGCAGCAAATCCACCCGGCGGAGCACATCCAATTCTTCGAGGAATTTTTGTTTTTCCTCTACCGTTAATTCCAGGCCGAATGCCAGTTGGTCGGTTAAATGCCCCAGGGTCTTTAACGTATCCCCATCCAGTTCCTTTTCCAGATTTTTGCCGGGGGGCAATAACCGCCAGTATTTTGTGCTGTGGGCAATCAATTCATCCTTAATAGGGTTGGGGGCAGAATTGAGATTTTGGTCATTACGTTCCGTAAGGATTTCTATTTTTGCGCGGCGGTAGGGTTTCCCCCCGACTTCCTCAACGATTCTGAATCGGTTTTCTCCCTTTAGAACCATATTGTATTTTCCGTCCTCAAAGCGAACGTGCTGGTCGATGGTTCCCACGCAACCCACTGCCGAAACCGCCGGGGCGCCATAGTAATCGGCTTCCCATCCTGGCTGTAGCAGAACCATGCCGATCTTTCGGTTTCCTTCCAGCGCGTCAGAAACCATCTCTCGATAGCGCGGCTCAAAAATATGCAGGGGCAACAGAGTATTCGGATAAAATACGGAAGAAGGCAGGGGGAAAAGCGAAATCAGCGAGGCAGCATCGGAAGGGTTATGGTCAGATGTCATAAGAGCGCTTTCAATAAATAAATTTGACCATTAATAGTAGCATCAATATTGGTTTTATTTGAAACCCAAACATCGGAATTATCTTGAATTAATTCCCCAAGGGCAACTTAAGCAAAACTTTGCTTTAAAAACGGCATCTAATATCGTACGCTTAGATTTTTTAGTTAAATTTTTCAGTTAGTTATGTCTCTTCTTTGGCTTATTACAAGATGATTGCAGCTTCCAAAGACATTTGTGCCGAAATCAAGACTTCTCTGGTCCAGTCCCGGTTGTTTTCTGCTGACGGCGACGGAACCGAAAACGGCAATACCTGGCGGATTTCTCCCGGACCGTATTTGTTGTCGCCTCGGGAATTGGATTTCATCGACCAGTTGGGGCATCACCTTCACAAATTTTATTCTGTCTTCAATCAATTCTATTTCGCCAGTCTTAAAGGAAAGATTCCACGATGGTTTGCAGAATATCTTGATTTTGGCAAACCTTCACACCTCATTGAATACGCGCGGATGAAACGGTTTAAAAATGACCTTCCCGGCATCATCCGACCTGATTTGATTGTTACCGAAGATGGATTTTCTGTTACGGAACTCGATTCGGTTCCCGGAGGCTTTGGCCTGACCGCCCGCTTAATGGCGCTTTACCAAAGGGAAGGGCAGGACATGATCGGCGAGGAGAACGGGGGCATTCCCGGCTTGTTTTACCAGATGGTCGAATCCATTGCTGGAGGGTCGAATGGCGCCCTTGGAATTGTTATTTCCGATGAAGCGGAAGACTATAGAAGCGAGATGGTTTATCTTGCGGGCCTGTTAAAAGACAAGGGGTTGCCGGTTTATGCGGTGCATCCCCGGGACATCCTTTTTAAAGAAGAGGGGATCTTCATCGTCGATGAGGGTCAGGAGGTGCGGCTGGACGTCGTGTATCGATTTTTTGAGTTATTTGATCTCAAAAACATACCCAAGTCTGATCTCCTGTTGTACGCCAATAAAAAAGGGACGGTGCAAATGACGCCTCCCGTTAAACATTTTCTGGAGGAAAAGCTCAGTTTTGCCTTATTTCATCATCCGGCTTTAGCGGCGCTTTGGGAAAAAAATTTGGGGTCCGAAACTTTTGCAGTCCTTTCACATCTAATTCCCAAAACCTGGGTCCTCGATAACCGGGAAATGCCGCCCTACGGTGTCATTCCGGGATTAACGGTCAAAGGAAGCCCTGTGAGTGACTGGAGTGATCTGTTCTCCCTGACTCAGAAGGAACGCGAATTTGTGGTCAAACCCTCCGGATTTTCTCCTGCGGCCTGGGGCAGCCGGGGAGTCGTCGTGGGGCACGATGTCCCTGGAACACAATGGCAGGAGACTTTGAAAAACGGGTTGGCCGATTTTAGGGACCAACCCTCGATTTTTCAGGAATTCCATAAGGGAAAAGTCGTCGAGATGTCTTACTACGAACCGAAAACGGGAGACATGACGGCAATGAAAAGCCGGGTCCGGTTGACGCCGTACTATTTTTTCGTCAATAAGAGCCCGAAGCTGGGGGGGGTTTTGGCGACGCTCTGCCCGCACGATAAAAAGAAAATTCATGGCATGGCGGATGCGGTGATGGTTCCTTGCGCTCTCGCAAGTTCGGGGAAGATTAACTGATAATTGATTAGTCAAGGCAGGTTTAAATGATCAAGTTGTTCAACATTGATGGTTGCGGCTATTGCGCCATGGTGCGCAATGTGTTGCAGGAACTCAACCTGGGGTATGAAAAAATCGATGTCCCCTGGCCGCATTACGAGCGGGAGGAGGTCTTCGAGGTTTCCGGGCAGTACACCGTGCCTGTCCTTGTTGACGGTGATAAGGTGATGGACGATGAATATGACATCATCCATTACCTGAAGCGCACCTATCCAGTCAATTCATCTCAGAAATAAAGGGGCAATATGGAACAGTGGCAAAAGCTGTTGAGCGGGAGTGTCGTTAAAGTCGAGGATTTGCCCTTCCTTTCCAATACCTCAGAAGAATATAAAGAGAAACTGCGAAAAGTCAGCAAGATATTCCCCATCCGCATCAATTCGTATTTCCTGGACCAGATCAAGGAGGAAAACGATCCGATGTGGAAGCAGGTGGTTCCTACACTTGCAGAACTCGACGATTTTATCAGCGACGAGGAATCGCTTGACCTCGACCCCCTGAACGAAGAAGGCGACATGCCGGTGCCGGAACTTGTGCACCGCTACCCGGACCGGGTTCTGCTGATGGTGAACAATCAGTGCCCGATCATCTGCCGGTTTTGCACGCGAAAACGCAAGATCGGGTTTCCAGGCATCGTCACCCGCGAGACCCTGCGTCTGGGCATCGAATACATCCGCAATCACCCTGAAATTCGTGATGTCATACTTTCCGGCGGCGATCCTCTTTTGGTCCCCGACAAAGAACTCGACCGGATATTAGGGGAACTGCGGTCGATACCGCATCTGGAGATCATTCGCATCGGCACACGGGTTCCCGGAACCCTGCCGCAACGGATCACGGAAAACTTATGCTCTATTCTTAAAAAATATCACCCGCTTTACTTCAATATCCATTTCAATCATCCGGCGGAAATCACGCCGGAAGTGGAAAAGGCCTGCAACATGCTGGCCGATATTGGCATTCCTCTCGGCAGTCAAACCGTTCTGCTCGAAGGGGTCAACGATGATGCCGAGGTCATGCGCGAACTCATGCACAAATTGTTAAAAATGAGAGTGAAGCCGTATTATATCTATCAGGCCGATATGACCATGGGAACCGATCACTTCCGCACAACGGTGGAGAAAGGTCTGCAAATTTTAAAGGACATGCAGGGCCACACTTCCGGCATGGGCGTCCCTTACTTTGTCATCGACACTCCCGGTGGCGGCGGCAAGGTCCGGCTTCTGCCCAATATGGTGGTCGAACATAACGAGAAAGAGGTCGTTGTCCGCAATTACGAAGGTAAAGTATTCCGCTATCCCCAGCCCAGCAAAAAATCCGCACGCAAAAAAATGGGCACGCCGGATTCGCAAGAACATACCGTTTCTGCGAATACATGCCAGCTGCCTGCCTGATTGAGCAGCACCCCCCAAAATCCCCCCACAGTAAAAATTTTTTAGTTAAAAGGCGTTTTAACGGGAATTTTGTGCTCCCGGCCCGAAATCCCTATGACAGGGAAAATCAACCGCTTTGGAGATTTTCCTCATCCGGCCGAATTCGAGTTAAGGCTGAAAAAACAAGAATTTATTAGACTTGTACCCCTGTTTCGCGTTATATTAATTTGAGGTAATTATGTTTAATATTGCGGAAAATCAAGCAAATTGATGCCTTTTCGACCCTATACATTCCAGAGGATTTACTTGGTCCTTTTACTTGTCGTTTTTGCGGCTTCCTGTGCCACGTCAGAGGTGCAGCGGACAGAAACGGAAGTGTCGCCTTTGCAGAAT
>JAJDBE010000088.1 GCA_029261515.1 Nitrospinaceae bacterium
AAGAGGTCATGTATTGGTTGTTGACCCGAACCTGCAGGTTGACGATTCTGGCCAGCGCGCCTTTATTGATGACCACGTCATTTAACACATGGAAATCGTCCACCTTGTTTCCATTTCTCAATAAACTGGCATTGAGGAGCATGCGTTGTTCGAGATCGAACTGATCGTTTAAAACTTTTTCCAGCGTATCGTAAAGTTCCGGCAGGGCGATTTCGGTTAAAAACCCCAGGCTTCCCAAATTGACGGCAAGAATCGGGACATCGAAGGGATGCGCGATGCGCGCGACGCTCAAAAGGGTTCCGTCGCCTCCTAATACGATGATGAGGTCCGCCAAGGGCGGCAGGTCGGTCCGTTGATATTGGGAAGTTTCCCCGATGATTCCAGCGGTGTCGACATCCATGATCACGTGACGCTTTTTTTCGCGCAGCCACTGGGCCAACTGGCTTAAAACTTCCTTGTCGACGGTGGGTTTTTGTTTGCAGTAGACGGCGATGGTTTTCACGGAATGGCCCTATGCGTTTTGAGTCCTAAAGCCGGGTAAAAGTCGCAAGCCTTTTCCGGGTTCAGAACGTTTTTCCCGGTCTTTAGACGCGGGGTCATTTGAGCGGCATTTAACTTGTGGGCGGAGAGATACTCTTTGAGGTGTGAAAAAAATGGCGGAAACAGTGGCTTACAGTTTGCCAAAATCCTGAGGTTTGATGTTTTGCAACCAGTCTTTCCACTGTTTTTTATCATCGGTCTTGGTTTTTTCCGGGTCCGGGAGGTCCAGGCTCTTGGCGGCTTCGATTACTTTTTCTTCAACATAAATTGGCGACTTGGTGCGTAGCGCCAGGGCAATGGCATCGCTCGGACGGGAGTCGATGTTGACCGTGTTGCCTCCGTATACCAGAGAGATCACCGCGTAGAAGGTATTGTCCTTCAACTCGTTGACGAGAATGTGGTTGATCTTGGCCTGCATGGTCTGAATGAGGTTGCGGATCAGGTCGTGGGTCATGGGCCGGGGGGTGGTTATCTTTTCGATTTCCAGGGCAATGGCGTTGGCTTCGAAATACCCGACCCAAATGGGCAATGCCTTGGACCCAGTGGCATCTTTTAAAATGATGATGGGCATATTGGTCAAAGGGTCCAGGGTCAATCCTTCCACCTTCATTTCGACCATAACTGTTACCTCGTTATTTCTTTCGTAAGGAATCTGAAGAGCAAATCTTTCAATGGGGAACAGTCAAAAAAACGCCCGCGTCCTGTAAAATCACCCATTTATGACTATAGTTAAACTGTTTTTGTTTGTCAATCACTGTATTCCGAAATGGCAGGGGAGTTTGGAACGCGGAGAAGAACTAACCTTTTTTCCGTGTATTTTCGGTGATAAATTCTTTGAGTTTGGCCTGCACGATTTCCGGGATTTCCACTTGGTTGAGAGTTCCACGACAAATATCGGTGGAAGTTTTGAAGGTGTTCAAAAAAGCGATACAAGGCGGGCAGTCCTGAAAATGTTCCTCCAGAGAGGCGCAGGTTTTGGGTTCGAGTTCGCCATCGAGATAATCGGATAGCAGGTCCAGGCATTCTTTGCAGCAAATCATTTTTTTTCTCTCCGGGATTGATACTCTTCAAAATAATGGGAAAGCTTTTTCCTTAAAAATAACCTTGCCCGGTGTAACCTGGACTTCACTGCAGGTATGGTCAGGTCCAGAATTTCACTTACTTTTTCCGTGGACAATCCTTCCACGTCGCGAAGCATGAAAACCACTTTTTCTTTTTCAGGCAGTTGGTCCACTGCCTTTTGTATCACTTCTTTTGTTTCATTGGTGAACACCAGGGATTCGGTGTTTTCCGACCAATCCTGAATTTTATCCTGCTGGAAGCCAGCGCCGTTGTATGAAGGCAACAAGTCTTCTAGCGAGACATTCGGCTCCTTCTTTTTGCTGCGCAACTTCATATAGGTGGCGTTCAGGGTGATTCGATACACCCAGCTGGAAAATGCGGATTTCCCCTGAAACGTGTGCACCTTTTTAAAAAGGGTCAGCAGAACTTCCTGAGTGACATCCTGAGCGTCCATCTGGTTACGGGTCAGATTGAAGCTCAAGGCGTAGATCTTCTTTTGATAAAGCTCCGCAATTTTATCGTAGGCCTCAAGGTTTCCCGCTTGAAATTCCCTGACCAGGGCCTCTTCCGCTTCTTTCGCTTCTTTATCTTGAGTAAAAGACATGAGATCAATCCCTATCAAGGCGCTGTTTTTTTGTTATTTTTGTCATCTCGCTCAAAACAGCCCCTCCGGGATTGCAGAGAGACTCCGTATGGCCTGATAATATAGATGCCTATTGAATTCAAAGCGATTCAAGAGAATTGAAAACGAGGTGAAAAAAACAGTCTGGAACCCCTCTCCGACAGAGGCGAATCAGGACCCTTAGAAAGGACCACGCATCTATTTGGCCTGTGATTCAGGGCTGGAAGGAACGGAGTCTTCAGGTGGTTTCGTCTCCTCCTCGTTCGCTTCGGCTGGATCGTTTGCCTCAGCACCCGCCTCTACAGCGTCTTTAACCTCAGCCCCATCTTCAGCTTCTTCCGCTTCTTTCATAGACTTTTTGAAATTGCGGATGCTGTTGCCAAATGCGCTCCCGATTTCAGGAAGCTTCCCGGCGCCAAAAATAATCATGATAATGACCAAAATGATCATTAATTCTGGAAAGCCAATTCCCATCATAAAAAACAGCCTTTTTTACACTAATTTGTAAGGAAAATCGGCATTATAACACCTGGCTTTCAAGTTGACAAACCTAATAAAATGCTAGAAAACAAGAATTTCTGTGTTAAAATTTTAGTCTCGTGTGGTACTATCCCACCTCTGAATTTCGTTTTATCGATTTATCGCACATTTAAAGGAATTTAACGAAAAATGCCGAAACTGATGAAATTGTTGCGACGGTCTCCTGTAATTGTAATGGCTTTAGTTTTTATCGCCTTGTTGGCTCAGCCGTCAATGGCGGGTGAATTGAGTACAAAATGGCTGGATAAGAGTTCTTCCTCTGTGGGGTTGCAGGCGGGGTTTGGGGTCACCGATGATATCCCAGGCGGGCGCGACCGGACGGATCTTAGTTTTTTATTTTTCTTTCCCAACTACCAACACAATCTCACCGGTTTGATCGGCGAATCATTTTATCAGGGGGTTTTACACTGGCAGGTCGAGGCGGGCGTTGCCTCGGTTGTGAATCAGGACGGCGAATATCTGATCGGGGTTTCCCCTTTAATGCTGCAATATAAATTTTTGAATCCCAAAAGAAGCTGGGCGCCCAATCTTTTAATAGGAGCGGGTTTTGCCCTGACCGATTGGGACGAGCCGGCGGCCGATGAATTGGGCGGGGAGTTTCAATTTTTGTTGCATGGAGGCGCTGGAATCGAATTTTTCCAGGATACGTGGAGCTATTCGCTCAACTACCGCCTACTGCATGTCTCCAACGCGGGCATCGAAAGGCCGAATGTTGGGCTGAACGCGCACGTGATCAGCTTAGGATTAAATTTTTAGAGCAGGAATTCGTTCGTTTCGTCTCCTATCCTGGGGCTTGAAAATGTATTTACATGGGTTTTTTGCTATTCTCCGGTTTCCAATCGCCAGATTCCGATTTTCCTCCGTTTGAACTTCTATTTTTTAATCAATGTGAATTGATGGGTCTTGTTCGGCAAGAGCAGGACTCGATTTACCTTCCGATCAGATGCCGGCATGAGGAAATCCTGAGTGGTCATTTTCTCGATCCTGATTTAAACTGGATTCTTCATGATGCCGAACGACTCTAGTAAAAACGCTCCCCACCCAATAGCGCGAAATGAAACTTTGAACCGGTTTTTTTCCGGCCTGCAATATTTCGCTTACTCCCATTCTTATTCCGTTATATTTATTTCCATCATTCTGGCGGCTGTTTCCCTTTGGGTGACTCTGGACAAACTCACCTTCAAGACCGGCAGGGGAGACCTGGTTGCCAAAGATTTGCCTTACGTTCAGCGCCATGAACGGTTCCGCGAGGAGTTTGCGGATTTCGACGGCATGGTCGTGGTCGTGGAAGGCGAGGACGCGGAAAGTAAAAAGCAATTTGCCGAAGCCCTGGTGCAGCAGTTTAAATCCCACCCGAAAGTGTTCCCCGATATTTTTTATAAACTCGATGTGTCCTATTTTAAGGACAAAGCACTGTTGTTTCTGGATCAGCAAGAACTGACGGACCTGGTGCAAAAGATTCGCGAGCGTCAGCAGTTTCTCGAAGATGTGAACGCCTCGCCGGGATTGAATCAACTGCTTAGAAGTATCAATGCCGAGATCAGTTCCGGGATGGTCGATTCTCTATTGTCCGGTTTTATTGGCGCGGAGGATGAGGAAAAAGACGACACTGCGGATCTCGGTTTACTGATTTCTCTTCTCAGAGAAATGCAGGCGCATCTCAAAGGCAATGTTCCTTACCAGTCGCCCTGGAGTTCTTTTTTTACCGGAGAAGGCGATGAACTCGAACAAGCCGGCTATCTGGTTTCCGGAAAAAACGGTCTGATGTTTATTCTGGTGACTCCTGGCGAGGACGAGACGGTGTTCACCGGATACAAGGAATCGGTTGAGTTTGCCAGAAAACTGGTTGCGGAAACGAAACAACAGTTCCCCAATATTCGGGTGGGCATCACCGGGGAAGACGTCATTTCGTCCGATGAAATGGACACGACGCAAGTGGATGTTAAAAAAGCGTCGCTCATTGCCCTGGTCGGTGTGTCCCTACTGTTTATTCTGGCATACCGGGGCGTGGTCAAGCCCCTGATGGCGGTATTTTGTCTCCTTGTTGCGCTCTCCTGGTCGATGGGGTACACCACGCTCACGGTCGGGCATTTGAATATCCTGTCCGTGGTGTTTACCACCATCCTGATTGGCCTCGGCATCGATTTCGGCATCCACATTCTCGAAAGATATAAAGAAGAACGCCAAGCCGGAAAGGACATTTCCTCCGCCTTGCAAAAAACCATTGCAGGAACGGGGCGAGGCAATTTCGCCGGCGCCATCACCACCGCCATGGCTTTCGGGGCGATGACGTTGACGGATTTTATCGGCATCGCGGAGTTGGGGTGGATCGCCGCAGGCGGCATTCTGCTCTGCATGCTGGCCATGGTTCTTTTGTTGCCTGCGTTGCTGGCGGTGGAGGAAAAGTGGCGCAAGACGGATTACAATCACCAACTGCGCGTCGCTGGAGAGGAAAAGAAGTGGGACGGATTTTTCCGACACTACTATGTCATCATTCTGGTTTCCCTGCTGCTTGTCGGGCTTTCTATTTTGCCTTTAAAGCGCTTGCGGTTCGATTACAACCTGCTCAATCTGCAGGCAAAAAATACGGAAGCGGTGGATTATGAATTAAAAATCATCGACAGCGCCAAGCGTTCCGCCTGGTCCGCGGCGATGGTCGCCGACACATTTGCAGAGACGCAAAAAAAACACGCGGCGGCGAATGCGCTGTCCACCGTTGGCGAAGTGGAAAGCATCAGTTCCATGATTCCCGCCGATCAGCCGGAAAAAATAAAAATCATTCAGAGTATTGCCCCGGTCCTCAAAGGCCTGTATGTCGCAGAGGAAGATGAATTGTTTTCCCTTCGGTCATTGACGCGGATCATGAAAAAAATTCAATTCAAACTGCGCAGTAAAAAAGAAGAACAACCCACCAATTCCGTGGAAGAGGCGGGCCTTTTGGTGCAGCAGTTTATGGAAACGTTGAAACGCACCGATGCAAAACTGGCAAAAGAAAGATTGGGATCGTTCTCGGAAAAACTGTTCATCGACTATAGAAGCAAAACCGGGGATTTGCGCAACAGCGCCGATCCCGCCCCGGTCGAAATCGAGACGCTGCCTGAAGAACTCAAAGAAAGATTTATCAGCAAGAATGGGCGTTATTTGATTTCCATATTTCCCGCAGTGGATATCTGGAACCTGGAGCAACGGCAGCGGTTTTTAAGCCAATTGCGCAGTGTGGATCCCGGTGTCGTCGGCAACGCCGTGCACATGTTCGAGTCGAGCCGCTTGATGAAGGAGGGTTACATCAATGGCGGACTTTACGCCATGACCGCCATCGTGTTCTTCGTGTTGATCACGTTTAAACGGATCAAAACCGCTTTGATTATTTTTCTGCCGGTGGGGGTCGGGTCTTTATGGACGGTGGGCCTCATGGATCTGTTGCAGGTGCAGTTCAATCTGGCGAACCTGGTGATTCTGCCTCTCATCCTGGGAATTGGCGTGGTGAATGGCATTCACATCGTGCACCGCTACCGGGAAGAAGCGGAAAGAAGTGCTACGGTGTTGTCAAGAAGTACGGGACTGGCGGTCATTCTCAGTTCTCTCACCACGATGATCGGTTTTGGCAGCATGATGATTGCGGATCATCAGGGGATTTTCAGTTTGGGACTGGTATTGACGATCGGCGTGGGCAGCTGCCTGGTGGCCTCGATCACACTGGTCCCGGCGATATTGCAACTGGCCTTGGTCAAGGGATGGAAAATTTAACAGCAACCGCACGGCCTTCGTATTCGAGAGTCACTTGCCTGTAATCCTTTACGAATCAAAATTATTTTAGAAAAGTAGATTGATAAAAATTTCATCCCCTCCTGTTTGAAAGACCCTCCCCTTGATTTCATAAATCCACTGGCTGGAATAATTCTCTGTCCATTCCGTCTTAATTTCTGATAAACTCCCTTGACCCCATTGATCAAAAACTTGAGAACCGCTTGCCGTATGAATGAAATCCGGGAAAAGGTGGGAATAAAGCAAAGTCCAGACTCCGAGGAATGGGATGCGCAACAGAACCGGGTCCGCAAATGGCGGTTGGACCCCGAGTCTGCCGGCAAGTCTGACTTTTCCAAGCAGGACCTGAAATACGCCGACTTCTCCTCGCAAAATCTTTATGGCGCTAATTTTTCCGGGGCGGATTTATCGGGCGCCAATCTCACGAATGCGGATTTGACCAAGGTCAACTTCAAGGGGGCCAATCTCAGCCACGCCAATCTCAGCGGCGCGGTATTAAAGGATGCGGATTTATCTGAGGCGATACTGGAGGAAACTCTGGTGGAAGGATGCAAACTCACGGGACTCAATTTTTCCAGTGCGGTTTTGACGCGGGTCCACCTTGAATTTTCCGACCTTTCAGAGGCAAATTTCTCGAAAGCGGTGTTGCAGGAAACCAATCTGCAGAATTCCATTTTAATCAAAACCGATTTTTCCGCCAGCGCCCTGACCGAAGTCCTGGTCGATAAAGCCGATTTGACCGGAGCCAATTTCACCAAGGCGACTCTGACCCGATCCAGCTTCAACCAAGCCCGGTTGGCGAAGACCGTTCTTAATGAGATCACGCTCACCGAGACTTCCCTGGAGGCTGCGGATCTTAGCCAGGCCACGGTGCAAAAAGCGAATTTCAGCAAGGCAAACCTGCAAAGGGCGGTCTTGAAAAATGCTTCGCTGAAGGCCAGCAATTTTGTCGGCGCCAATCTGGGGTTCGCAACGCTTGCAGGAGCCCGTTTTAAAAACTGTCAATTGGATGAAGCTAATTTACAGGGGGCGGATTTGACCGGAGCCGATTTCTACCAAGCCTCCTTGAGAAACGCGGTTTTAGAAGCGGCGGATTTATCCCGGTGCCATTTTGTAGAGGCGGATCTGTCGCGAACTCAGTTGGAAATCGTTTCCCCTGGCGGCGGTAATTTCACCGATGCCGATTTGTCCCGGGCCAATTTGACGAATGCGGATTTTAACCGGGCTGATCTGACCCGGACCAAGTTTAATGGCGCTCTGTTGTTGCAAGCCAACCTGACACAGGCGAAAGCCGCCGGGATGAATCTCGGGGGAGCGGATGTCGCGAATGCCCAACTGCCGCAATCGATTCGAGACTTCGATGTCCTCAATGCCGTTGCCGAGGGGTCGCGGATCGCCCGCAAGCAGTTGGCCTGGCTGATTGCCGGTCTGGCTTTTTCCGGTTTGACGCTCGCCGCCACGACCGATGTGCAACTTTTGACCAATGCCGTCGCATCGCCTCTGCCGCTGATTCGGACTCCCATTCCCATGGCGGGGTTTTACTTGGCGGCGCCCGTGATTTTGTTTGCTCTGTACCTTTATTTTCAACTTCAGTTGCAGCACCAGTGGCGGCTGATCGCAAGGCTGCCGGCGGTTTTCCCGGATGGCATGCGGTTGGATGAAAAAATTTATCCCTGGCTGCTCAATACCTGGACACGCAATTTTCTGCCAGGGAAACCGGGGAAGCGGAGTTTTCTTGAAACTTTTAAAAACAGGTTCAGCGGGGAATCCATTCTTTCTGCACTCAGAGGCGGCCTTGTTGTGACTTTGGTTTGGTATGTCACGCCATTGATGATGACGGCACTCTGGCTTCGCTATTTAGTCCGGCATGACTGGATGGGCACTCGCCTGCAGATTATTTTACTTCTGTCCTCCTTTTTGATTGCGGCGATGTTTCACTTTCTGGCGCGGCAAACCTTGCGCAATAAAAAATTCCATCCGATCAAAGCCGTGGCCATTGGAACGGCGATTCTGATTCCGTTTTTGATCCTCACATCCAGTATTTCTTTTAAAGCGATTGCGGGCAACCCCAACGAAAAAAATCTGACTCTGCGTTTGTTTCCCTGGGAAGCAGCGCCGGTTCTTCCTGACTATCAGGTGAAACTGCCGTCTGAAACCCGAATGGGACGGAATCTGGATTCTTTATTGAGAGCGAATATTTCCGAGCAGGATATTTCGATCAAACCGGATTATTACGACCCCGACAAACCGGAACATGCCAAAAGGGTGAAAGGAGCGTCACTCAACCATGCCAATCTGAACTATGTCCTGGCTTCGCGCACGTTTCTTGTCAACGCTAAACTGCAAGGCGCATCATTGATCGGGGCGAATCTCTATCAATCGCAACTGAAAGGGGCGGTCTTGCGCGAAGCCGGTCTCAAAGGCGCGGATCTGCGCTTTGCCGATCTCTCTGAAGCCGATTTGAGCTTTGTGGATTTGACTCATGCCGATTTGCGCGAGGCCAATCTTGTTTCCGCCAATCTGACCGGGGCCAACCTCACAGGCGCCGATCTCACCAATGCGGATATCTCCAACACCCTGTTCTACGAGGTCGAAGGTTTGACTGTAGAGCAAGTCCAGTTGTCCATCCATTGGCGCGAAGGGTACTTTGAAAAAGCCCTGAACAGCAAGCTCGGTTTATCCTACTAATTCGGCCTGGGCCGAATCTCCTGGTTGCACGAAAATTCCTGCAAGGTAAATTTTTTGTAATGATCCGGTTCTTCATGCGACACTGCTCATGAAAATTTTTCAAGCAATCCCCTAAAATTCAATCCAAATGGAAAGTTGACGGAACGCGATATGGCCAAAAAAGACTACAACGTGGTTGTCATCGGGGCGGGATCAGCGGGTCTCGTGTCCTCCTATATCTCGGCGGCGGTGAAAGCCAAGGTCGCTTTGATTGAAAAACACAAGATGGGAGGCGATTGTCTCAATACCGGATGTGTGCCCAGTAAGGCGTTGATACGCAGCACGAAGATTCTTTCCTATATCAAACGCCACAAGGACTATGGCTTAAAGTCGGCGGAAGCGACGTTCGATTTTGCCGACATTATGGAACGGGTGCAAACGGTCATTGGCAAAGTGGAACCGCATGACAGCGTGGAACGTTATAGCACGCTGGGGGTGGACTGTTACACCGGCGAAGCTAAAATACTTTCCCCGCATGAGGTGAGTGTCGACGGCAAAAAACTGACCACAAAAAATATCATCATCGGCACCGGCGCGCGGCCCTTTGTGCCGCCGATTCCCGGATTGGATCAAGTGCCGTATTTGACGACGGACAATATTTGGGAAATTCGCGAGTTGCCTGAACGTCTCGTGGTTCTGGGAGGCGGGCCTATCGGATCGGAGCTTTCCCAGTGTTTCGCCCGATTGGGCAGTCAGGTGATCCAGATCGAAAAGTCCCCCACTATTCTGATTCGCGAAGACGATGAGATCAGCCAGGTGCTGCAAAAACGGTTTGTCGAAGAAGGCGTCGATGTCCGGGTCGGTTCCACGGGCAAAGAAATCGTCGTTGAAAACGGCAAGCATTTTATCCTGGTGGAAAAAAACGGCGAGACTGAAAAAATCGAGTTTGACAAAATTCTGATCGCGGTCGGACGGGCGGCGAATTCGAAGGGTTTTGGGCTGGAGGAAATCGGCGTCAAGCTCACCGGGCGGGGAACGGTGGAAGTGGACGAATACCTGCGCACCACCACGCATCCCAATATTTATGCCTGCGGCGATGTCGCGGGACCGTATCAATTCACCCACACGGCGGCGCATCAGGCCTGGTATTGCGCGGTGAACGCGCTATTCAGCCCTCTAAAGAAATTCCGGGTGGATTACCGGGTGATTCCCTGGTGCACGTTCACCGATCCTGAAATCGCGCGTGTGGGTCTCAATGAAAAAGAAGCCAAGGAAAAGGGCATTGCCTATGAAGTGACCCGCTACGGCATCGACGATCTGGACCG
>JAJDBE010000089.1 GCA_029261515.1 Nitrospinaceae bacterium
CTTGGAAATTTTCAGAAACCCGAAAGCAAAAAAAGAGTCGATGCACTCCCCGGCGCCGGTGCTTAAAAAACAGTTTTCGAGATCGCTTGGTAATTGTTTGTCCGGTATTTCCTTAAAGGGAATGTCGTACCGCTTGAGGAAGTATTGCAGCAGGTCGGCGTGCCGGCCTTCCTCATAGCCCTGCAATGCCATCGCTTCTTTGAGTAGAGGATCGGTGATTTTTTCCGAATAGGCCTTCAATTTATTAAACACTTGCCGTTCGGTGTGGACCGCGTAATCCCAGATCGGAAATCCTGCAAGTTTCTCAATGATTTCTTCGCTCAAATCCGGCCAGGGCAGGTCTTCCGGCTTGAAAGGTTTATGCGTGTCGATAAAAAACCGGCAAAATAATTCTTTGTGTTCTTCCGATCCGTATTGCATCGATCTAATACCAAACAGGCTTTGTGATTTGGGCAGGATTTTTTAGTGCCTATATTTATCACAGATGATTTTTCGTGTCCAAAAATTTTTGCTTAATCAAAAAAACAACGGGGTGGGGGGCAGGATTATTGGGTTCCTGCGGAGAAGCGATCCTCAATGGCGCGAACGAGCGCATCCACGGTGTATTGCTTGGGCAGGATGTCCACGTTCAACCCTTGTTCTCTTGCGGTGTC
Organism: Nitrospinaceae bacterium; assembly: GCA_029261515.1. Lineage (GTDB taxonomy): Bacteria > Nitrospinota > Nitrospinia > Nitrospinales > VA-1 > JAJDBE01. The sequence continues at coordinate 654 of JAJDBE010000089.1, forward strand.
GGCGGTGATGGGTCCGATACAGGCGATCGTGACATTTTTTAGGTAGGGGCGCAGTTCGGGACCGATCCGTTCCAAGAAATTAGTGACGGTAGAAGAAGAAGTGAAGGTGATGATGTCGATGGCGCCGTCTTTCAGCCGCCGTTCAAAGTCCTCGTTTTTCCGGGTCGGGGCGACGGTTTGATACGCCGGGACGACGTCCACCTCAGCTCCCATGTCCAGTAGTTGATCGGGCAGAATTTCCCGCGCTATTTTGGCCCTGGGTATCAGAAACCGCTTTCCTTTGACGCCTTCCCCGGTCAGGCTTTCAATCAATGATTCCGCCACGAAATCCTGGGGAACCACATCCACCCGAATGCCAAACGCGCGTAAGGCCTCTTCTGTTTTGGGGCCAATGGTGTAGATGCGGACGCCTTTGAGATCGCGGATATCTTGGTCCGTTTCCTTGAGCCGCCGCATGAAAAACTTTACGCCGTTAACGCTGGTGAAAATCAGCCCGTGGTACTCGGAAATTCGGGAAAGCGCCTGATCGAACGGGTCCCAACTTTCCGGCGCCACGGTTTGAATCACCGGAAACGAAACCGGTTCCGCGCCACTTTCCTGTAGCAGTTCGAACATCGAGTCCGCCTGATCCTCCGCCCGGGTGATGACCACGGTTTTGCCGAACAGGGGCAGGGTTTCGTACCACTCGATGAGCGGTTTCATGTTCACCACTTCGCCGATGATGGTGAGAGCCGGAGGTGCTATTTTTTCCTTCGCAGCGATGGCGACGATGGTTTTGAGCGTTCCGGTCCAGGTGCGTTGACGGGCGGTGGTGCCCCATTGAATGACCGCGATGGGGGTGTCGGGATCTTTGCCGAACCGCATCAGGTTGTCGCAGATCTGCGGCAGTTTGCGCGCCCCCATGAGAAAGACCAGCGTTCCCGAGCGGCTGGCGATTTTTTCCCAGTCGATGCGCATGTCCACCTGATCTTTTTCATTACTGCCGGTGATGATGGAAACGGTGGATGAAAAGTCGCGGTGGGTCAGAGGAATGCCGGCGTAAGCCGCTACGCCTACCGGAGAGGTGACTCCGGGAACGATGGTAAAGGCGATGCCGGCTTTTTTGAGCGCCATGGCTTCTTCGCCGCCGCGCCCAAAAATAAAAGGGTCGCCGCCCTTCAGGCGGACGACGGTTTTTCCTTCTCGCGCTTTTTGAATGAGAAGCGCGTTGATTTCATCCTGCGTGATTGTGGCGTGGCCTTCTTTTTTTCCGGCGTAAATCGTTTCCGCATTTTCTTTGGCGAAGCGCATCATGTTCCAGTTGACCAGATAGTCGTAGACGACGACATCGGCCCGCTCCAGACATTCCTTGCCTCTAAGCGTCAGTAGCCCCACGTCGCCGGGACCGGCGCCGACGAGAAACACCCGCCCTGGTTTTTTTGATGGATCAGTCATGTTGCGCTTGAATAAAATTGGACAGTTGAGCGAAATCTGCCAGCGACAACGTTTCCCCGCGCCGGGAAAGATCGATTCCCGCCAGATGCGTTGAGCCGTTTTTCTGTTCAAAGCGATTTTCCCAGGCTTTCAGATTGTTTTTCAACATTTTCCGTTTGTGAAAAAACGCGGCGTGCACGATTTTAAAAAAGGTGTTTTCGCTTTCCACCTGCACCGCAGGTTGCGCCCGAGGCGTCAGCTGGATGAGAGACGAGTCGATTTTAGGCGGCGGCGAAAAGGCGATTTTCGGGATTTCCAGCAGCCGCTTTGCCTCGCAGTGAAACTGGATGAACACCGAAAGCGATCCGTATTCTTTTTGGCCCGGCTGGGCGACGAAGCGGTCCACCACTTCTTTTTGCAGCATCACCGTCATGTCCGTAATCCGACTGCGGTAATCGATCAGCCGCTTGACGATATGCGTGGCGGCGTAATAGGGCAGATTGGAGACCACTTTGAATTTGGCTCCGAGACTGCTGTAATCGAATTTGGTCGCATCCGCCTCGATCAAGCGAAAGTTCTCACTGTCGGAAAAACTGTTCTTAAGTTCGGCGCACAGTTTGGCGTCGATTTCGAGAGCCGTTACCGGGTTCGCCGTTTCCAATAGGTATTGCGTGAGGACGCCGTGCCCGGGCCCAATTTCCACCACGGCATCATCTGAAGTGATCCCGGCCAGGCGGACGATTTCGCGCGCGATATTCTGGTCGTTTAAGAAATTTTGCCCAAGCGGACGCTTCTTCATTTTGCCGCCAGGGTGGGTTGGCGGCAAAGCGCCGCGGCTTTATTTATGGCGATTTTAAGGCTTTCCGGGGAAGCGACGCCTTGGCCGGCGATGTCGTAGGCCGTGCCGTGATCCACCGAAGTGCGCAGGATGGGCAGGCCGAGCGTGATATTCACCGCAGTGCCTTGCGACTCCATTTTCACCGGGATCATGCCCTGGTCGTGATACATGGCGACGACTGCGTCGTATTCGTTGGGTTTAAGACGGGCGAAAAACGCATCGGCGGAAAAAGGCCCGTCAACCTGAACGCCTTCCGCACGAACGGTTTCCAGCGCGGGCAGGATGGCGGTTTCCTCTTCGTTGCCGAAGATGCCGCCGTCGCCGCAATGCGGGTTGAGTCCGGTCACTGCGATTTTGGGATGTGCGGTCACGTGTTTTTTCAGCCAGTCGTTGGTCAACCGCAGAGTGGTTGCCACCCGCTTTGGCGTGATCAAAGAATGAATTCGATGCACCGGAACATGCGTCGTCACCAGAACCACGCGCAGGTGGTCTCCTGCCAGCATCAACGCAACTTCTTTAGTATCGGTCAAGTCCGCCAGCAGTTCCGTGTGGCCGGGATAATGAACTCCCGCCAGATGCATGCTTTCCTTGTTGATGGGAGCGGTGGTGATAGCGTCCACCTCATGGCGCATGGCCAGTTCGACAGCGGTGCGGATAGAGTCGACTGAGGCTTTGCCGCCTTCGGCTGAGGCACGGCCCTGGCGGAAACCGGAGGGGACGTTTTTAAGATGGAGGACATCGAGAACGCCGGTTTGAAACCGGGCTTCTTTCAGAGAGCCAACCGGATTTATCTGAAGAGCGATTCCGATTTTCGCCGCGATGGATCGAAGAAACTCCGCGTCACCGACGACGATCGCCCGGCACGCCGGGAATCCCCCATCTTCGTGGAAGGCTTTGGCGATGACTTCAGGGCCGACCCCTGCGGGGTCTCCCAGGGTGATGGCGATGAGTGGCAATGGCTGCAATGGACACAATCCTTTTCACAATTGATGGCAAAAAAACGGCTCTAAAACCAAGAAAACCCCCTGACCATTCAGTTTAACACGAATGCAAACCGGGTTGGCGAAGGGGCTTTATTGGTTTCAACTCAATGATGCAAGTTATTTTCTTAATTTTTGGATTTTGGCTCCACTCTTTGCCGCTGCCGGACGTGGGCTTGCCGCCAGAATCTCCTTGCTCACGCTCTTTTCATATTCCTTGAAGTTTTCAATGAACTGAGCCGCCAGTTCCCTGGCTTTTTCATCGTAGGTCTCTGGGTTCTTCCAGGTGTTTCTGGGGTTCAACACTTCCGCAGGCACGCCTTCGACCTTTTCGGGAATGTGCAGACCGAACACCGGGTCTTTGAACGTGGAAACGTTGTTGAGCTGTCCTTCCAGAATCGCTTTGATCATCGCCCGGGTGTAGGCGATTTCCATTCGGGTTCCGACCCCATAGGCGCCGCCGGTCCAGCCGGTGTTGACCAGCCAGCAGGAGACATTGTGCTTGGCGATTTTTTCGCCCAGCATATTGGCGTAAACGGAAGGATGCAGGGTCATGAACGGAGCGCCAAAGCAGGTGCTGAAAATAGCGCTGGGTTCGCGGCTCATGCCTTTTTCCGTTCCCGCAACTTTGGCGGTGTATCCTGAGATGAAATGATACATGGCCTGTTCCGGCGTTAATTTGGCGACAGGCGGCATGATGCCGTAGGCGTCGCAGGTCAGCATGATGACGTTTTTCGGATGTCCTCCCAGGCCTTCCCGCGTGGCGTTGTCAATGTGCGTGATGGGGTAGCTGGCCCTTGTGTTCTCTGTCAGGCTGGAATCGTCAAGGTCCAGCCGGCGGGTTTCCGGATCGACCTGAACGTTTTCCAGAATGGTGCCAAAACGCCGGGTGCATTCGTAAATGTCCGGTTCAGCTTCCTGCGACAGGCGAATGACCTTGGCGTAACATCCGCCTTCAAAGTTGAACACGCCCTTGTCGCTCCAGCCGTGTTCGTCGTCACCGATCAACACGCGGTTTGGGTCGGCGGACAGGGTGGTCTTTCCGGTTCCCGAAAGGCCGAAAAAGATGGCGGTGTCCCCCTCTTTGCCAATATTGGCGGAACAATGCATGGAGAGGACGTTGTTTCGATGCGGAAGAATATAATTCAGTACAGAGAATATGGATTTTTTGATTTCACCGGCATAACTGGTGCCGCCGATCAGGACCAGCTGTTTGCCGTAATCGACGACCACGAAGACTTCCGAATTGGTGCCGTCTATGGCGGGAACCGCTTTAAAGCCGGGCACTTGAATGACGGTGAAGCCTGGATTGTGCGATTCGACCTTGGCCAGATCCTTGATCTGCACGAACATGTTGCGGGCAAAAAGGCTGTGCCAGGCGGTCTCGGTGATGACGCGGATATGCAGTTGATGGTCCTCATCCGCTCCGGCATAACAATCCTGCACATAAATATTCCGGCCCTGCAGATAGGACAAAACCCTGGAATAAAGCGCGTCGAACTGGTCCACGGTGAAAGGCTTGTTGACCTTGCCCCACCAGATGTTCTCCTGGCTGGAAGGTTCCTGAACGATGAATTTGTCGTTGGGGGCGCGTCCGGTGTGCTCTCCTGTGGTGACACAGAGAGGCCCAAGATGCGACAGGACGCCCTCGGAATTTCTTATGGCATGTTCGTAGAGGGCGGGGCTGGAAAGATTCCAATGAACTGCTTTACAATTTCTGATGCCGTGGTGTTCCAATCCCACTTTGTGTTTGAGGCCTTTCAGGGACATGAAATTATCTCCTTATCCGTAGACTTTTCAGGGGGTCGAATATCTGTAACATTTTGAAAAAGGGGCACTTTTCCCTTTAAAAATCGAGGTGATTTTATTAGAATAAACGTTTGATATTATTAATATTAACATATAATTCGGGGAGGGGAAAATATAATTGTCCCGTTTTCAAGGGAATTACCCCGAAAAGGGGATACTTTGAGTATCCGCAGTCGGTATTTTAGCAAATTTTAGCCCTCCCTACTTTGGAGCTTTGACGCGCCCCTCATGAAATTCTTCGAGAGCTTCAACTCAACTTCGTCCTTCGAGATTCTCGCCAAAACCCGCAGCCGGTTCAATGAAGTCTATGTGATCCAGAACGGCACCCAGCGGGAAATGTGGTTCAAGGGCGGCGGCAACTTTTTTCTGCAAAGCCGTTTCGACATGCAAACCCGCGATATTCCCGTACTGACTTATTCGAAGTTGATGATGGCGTCGCTCTTATTTAACGATATGCCTAAAAGGGCATTAATTGTCGGTTTGGGCGGCGGCTCGGTCTCTAATTTTCTTAGCCATTGTTTTCCCCGAGTTCATATCGATGTCGTTGAAGTCGATAAGGACGTCATCGAATTGTGCCGAAAATATTTTTTTCTGCGTGAAAGCGACCAATACCGCATTCATGAAGCGGATGCCAGGGTATTCATTCAAAACGCGTTAGGCAAGGAACCTTATGATTTGATTCTGCTCGACGCGTTCAAAAGCGGCTCGGTGCCTTTTCACTTGAAGACGAGCGAGTTTTATCAGGAAATCCAGAGCATTTTATCGCCAAGCGGGGTGGTCGCCTCCAATCTTTATGGCAAAAGCAATTTAAAGAAACCCTCCGACCGCAGAACTTTTATTTCCGTGTTTCCGCAGATTTACTTTTTTGAAGATCCGGAGCGGATCGCCACGGTGCTGGTGGCCACCGGTCAGGAACGGCCTTGGTCCAAGGGCGATATTCAAAGAGCCGCGGAAGCCTTCAACATTCCCATGCCGTTTTCCATGTCTTCCCTGGCGGCTTGTTACCGCCCGGATATGCTGAAAGATGAAAAGGCCAATGAATTCCTGGATGATTTTGATCAGCCGGATTTTCATAAAGTCGTCGAAGCGAACAACACCTTCAAGGGAGAAAACCGCCGTTACCCGATCAAAAGCCACGGTTAACGCGCACTCGAATTAGATAGACCGAAAACCTGAATTCTGAAATTTTCAAAATCGGCCACCAGCAACCGGTCGCCGTCAACCGCGAGCCCGCCCAGCTTGCCAAATTGCCCGGCCCGCCTGCCGCCGTTCCTCATTACCGAAATGACCTCAAGCGTATGATTCAAATGAAGGATTTGCTGGTTCCAGTAATCCGTCGCGAAAATTCCGTGCTTGGGGTGGTGGGCGAGGAAGTAGAGCTCATCGAAACCGAGACCTGGCTTATCTAAACGACGAATGAATGCGCCATCGGCAGAGAAATGTTTGAGAAGCGCGTCGGATCGGTCGCCGACCAGATAGTCTCCATTTTTAAGACAACAAACACTGACCGGTTGGTCGAGATTTTCTCCTTGTAAGGTGCGGACGAGTTTTCCCTCTGAATTATAGATCTGAATGCGGTTGTGTGAAGCGTCGGGAACCCAGATCTGATCTTTCGAGTCGATGGATAAAGAAAAAATGGCCCCCAGTCTCTGGCCGGATTCTTCGCGATCGCCAAAGGACAATTTAAAATTTCCTTCCGGCGTAAATTTCTGCACCCGGGTATTTTTTTCATCGACCACGTAGAGAAAGTCTTGACCATCTTCCTGAACATAGATCGGATATTTGAAACATCCGGGGGCATTTCCCCAGTGGCCAAAATGCTGTTTATAAATTCCCTGATTCGAGAAACGGCACACCCGGTGATTTTCATAGTCCGCGAAAATGAGATCGCCGGACCGGGTGACGCTGATGCCGTGCGGCTGCGGCAGGTTTTGTGTCAAGGGACCGCTATTGCCGAAGGAAAATTTGAAAAGCGATTGCGGATCAGGATTTGCGTTGGGTTGTTCTTCGGATGCAATTTGTTCTTTGAACCGCAGGAGCTTTTCCAACAGATTGCGGATTTTAAAATAGCGGTTCAAACTGTGTTCCAGTTTTTCCAGCCGCAGTTGGCTTTGGGTCATCTGGTCTTGCATTTGAAGCGATTGGTTCAATTCTTCCACCCGGTTATTTTCGTTGATCGCGGTCAAGTCTCCATTCAGACGCGATACTTCAAAGGCCAGGTGTTTGCGGTTTTGCAATCCCTGTTGAATTTTCGCTTCCAATCCGGATTGAAAGGCGTCAATTGACTGCAACAAATTCGTCAGCTCGGAATGCGCTTTTTGATTCTCTGAAACCATTAAAAGTGCCGTTCCCGTGACCAGACGGCAGAGATTTTGAGTCTCGTTGATTTCCATGGTCAGGATCATGCGTCTCAAAATACTGACTTGAAAACCCACCACGGCGATGTTGTTTTGCAGCGTGATCGGGGCTTTTTTATCCTGCGGGTTGACCCGCGTCAGATTCGTTTCCAGTTCCTGCTTTTGCTGAGCAAGATCCTCAAGCTGCTGGCGCACTTCCTGGTGCTTGGTTTCATAGACCGCTTGATTTTTTAGTGTGCTTTGCAGGGTTTTGATCCACGGGAGGGCGTCTGTCGGAATGGTGTGAGCCGAATAAACCCGTGCGCCGCACATCAACCCATCGGCGGTGTTTTTTAACGGCGCTCCCTGAACCAGCAGGGATTGGAGGATCTCAGGCAGGTTCGATTCTTCCGAGTCGAACGGCATCGGATGCAGTTTTTCTATATCCAGAGTGCCAGCTTGTGAAGCGCCTGACAGGGCAATCCAGGAATCCATGATGTCGCTTAAAACGATTTCCAGGGGTTTGTGAAAGGTCCATTCTTCCTGGAACCCTGAGAGAACTTTGAAAATTCTCTCTGACGCCGGAGATCCGATGAGTTGCCTTTGCAGCGCCTCTGCCACTCCGGAGTTTTGCGGAAAGATCAGGGAAGCCTCTTTGATGCTGGCGATGAGACTGCGGATTTCAAAATGAAACTGTCTGAGAACATCGATGACTCTCAAATTCGTGTTGGAACGAACAAGAAAGCTCCCCCATTTGCCTTCCTGGCTTTGCATTTCGCCAAACGATTGCACCATCGCTTCCTCGTTTTTCTCTTTCAAGTCGAGCAGGTCTAACATAAGTCGAACGATTTCAGTGAATCGTTTTTCAAACGCATCCAGGCAAGTTTTCAATCCGGTATCCGTTGGTTTAAAACTGAGGAGATTGCCGAAATATTCGGACCCTTGTTGTACGGATTTTCTGTAGGTATAAAAATCGGCACGCAATTGCCGAAAGAGTTTTTTGTCCTGGCTTTCCGCCTGAAACAATTCTTTACTGAAGGTGCGCGGGTCTTCGCGCTGTTCTAGAATGAGTTTTTGTTCCTCAATCAGTTTTTGATTGTGGTCGGCGGCGGCTTTTTCCCATGCCTTATGGGTATCGACCACTGCTTGCCGGTCCCGGTCGATGCGGCGGTTGAGTGTTTCCAATCCTTTCAAGAGATGCGGCTCAACAGTTTGATCTGCCATCTGCAATGCCAGACGGCTGAATTGCACAAGCAGATCGGGTATAAACCCGGTTTCAGCATCCGATGCTTGTGCTGAAGAAGATAGATTTTCAACCGCTTTTCCGTAAGATTTCAGTGCGCTTTTGCACTCACCCGCTTGCTCGAAAAGCAGTCCCCAGTGGTAAAAAAGGGCAGAGTTTTGAGGATTACTTTCGATCCTGGCGGCGATAAACTCAATGGCTGGTTGCGGCACAGTTTGAAAAGCCATCAACCGGGTGTCGAAGGTCAAGCCCACATAAAGCGTCCCCTCGGTATCCACGGCGGTGAGGCCAGGGGCTTTTATCGGGAGAGAATCACCGGCCTCTCTAATCTCGGTAATGAATTTTCCCGTATTGGAAAAGATTTGCACTCGGTCGTTGTTCAAATCCGCCACGTAAAGGAGATCGTTGGGTCCTACGGCAACGCAAAGCGGGTATTCAAATTGTCCCTCGCCGCTGCCCCTCTCACCAAAACAACCAATGCGGTTCCATTGGCGGTCGAATTTTACGATGCGGTGGTTGCCGCTGTCGGAGATGAAGGTGTTGCCGAAACTGTCTCTCGCGATGGAAGTGGGAAACTCAAAAGCCGGCGGCGAGAACAGATGCGAAGGTGTTTCGTAAATCGTCGCCAGTTGTTCCTCCAGCACTGACCCGCGGTCGCCGATCCAGCCTTTTGACTTGCCCTCGGAATCGAATATTTGAATCCGATGGTTGTAGCGCTCGACCACGAAAATGTCGCCGCCCGGGTCGATCAATACGTCATAGGGTTCGTTCAGCTGTCCCTTGCCTTCGCCGCAGGAACCGATGCTTAAAAGGTGATTTCCTGCGCCATCGAATTTCTGCACCCGATGGTTCCAACTGTCCGTCACGTAGATATTGCCTTGAGCGTCCACAGCGAGGCCGCGCGGATAATGAAACTCTCCCGGATGTTTGCCTTTGCCGCCAAAACTCTGGATCAGATTGTGGCCGCGGTCGTAAATCTGGATACGATGATTGAAATCGTCTGCAAGCACAAGATTGCCTTCAGACGTGAAGGCGAAGCCGGAAGGAGGAGACAGTTCCTCAGCGCTTTCTTCTTTGGCGCGGAAGACGCTTTTTAACTGAAGAGAATTATTGTTTTTCTGCAAACGGGAATCGGTTTGAGTTGTTGCAGCGTTGGCGGCGGATTTCATGGAAGGCATGAAAAGTATTCAGGTGGATCAGGATCAGTCCTGATGATTTTCGCAGGCATTTAAGCATAAATCAAACACGAACTCAATGTTTCCTCACTTACGCGTGACGACACTCATCATCCACAGTCCTAAAGGATTCACGTGTTCGCTGTATTTTTTGAAACGAAACCCGTGATAATCGAGGAAATGGATCAAATCTTCTTCCTTAAACCACAGGCTTTCGCTTGTCACTCCGGATAGGCCATCCTCCCATCCACATTCGGGATACACTTCAAAATCATAAGTGCCGCTTGCCAAAGTCACCTGGCGTTTTTGTTGTCCCGATGGCGAATGCTCCGATGCGACGTGGCCGCACAGGACGATGGTGTCGCACTGTTCCATACAGTTTTCGAGCAACCACCACGGTTTGTCTGAGTGATAAAACACCCCGGCGCAGAAAATGATGTCGATTTTATCTTTGACCAGTTGGGGAAAGAGATGCATGTCTCCTAAAAGAAGCTCGTAGTTTTGCCAGTTGTAGAGAGACCGCATCACCGAAATTTTAGCGTAGTTGAGCGGGCGCGCCTCAAGACCGATTACTTTTTTGGGTTTTTGATCCAGAATCATCACCGTATCGTGGCCTTCAAACGGTCCCAATTCCAGCACGGTCTTGTCTCTAAAATCCACGTCAGGCGGCACCGGGTGCCAGTAGGACGATTCCCCGGACAAGGGAAGCAGGCCGTTGCCGAACAAAAAATGGTCGAACTCAAACTTAAGCGGATCTTTGAGTTCGTCAATCAGGGAGAAGGTTCGCAATAGAGTTTTGAGATGGATGACCCGGCAAGGGCAAAGAGAGCGGATGCGCATGAACGTGTCATACAACTGGGTCGCTTCGGCGCTAGAGGCAATGACCACCACATCTTCCGGCTTCAACTGCGAAAGCTCATTCAGTGGGTGGACGGGATGGCCGTGAAACTGGGGTTTGCCGTTGAACTCAACCCGTTCATAGATGCCCGCAAGAGGGATGTCCGTGTCTGCGATGATATCCAGCAAACATGAGGCCGATTCTTTCGTCCCAACCACGGCGATGCGGGCGTCCAGCTTTTTGCATTCGGCAAGAACACAACGTTTGATTTGCCGCCAATCGATTTGAGATTTTTTTAAATCACCGATCATGCCCCGATGTTATTCGGTGATCATGATTTTTTCAATCTCTGAATCTGTGACGTTTCTCCGGTTTTGAATGCGAAAGCGCCGGATCAATAAAGGAATCAACATTTTTAAAGCGGAAAGTTTGGATTTAAAAAGGACCCATCCCTGGCCGCGGGTGGAAAAATAGTTGATGTCCTGCATTTGGTGTTTGAGAATCGTGAAGAAATATTTTAAGTACAGGCCAAGCGACATGTTTTTGATGAGCACGTAAACATCGTTGCGTTTGCAAAGATACACATAGCGGTCGCTGTACAGGCCGACGGTGGCGGTTCCGATGTGGTAAACCTTGGCCTTGGGCAGATACACGGTTTTGAACCCCTGCAACTGACTGCGCATGTTCAAATCAACGTCTTCGGCAAAAATAAAAAAATCCTCATCGAAAATTCCGACGGTATCGAACAGTTCGCGCCGGTAAATTCCGGCGCCGGCGCAGGCGCCAAAGACGTAATCCTCCTGATTGTATTGGCCGACGTCTTTTTCTCCCTGGCCCCGTCCGCCGCCTGAAGACCATGCATGGAACAGGTCGCCGGTGTTGTAAAACACCTCGCGGTCGTCAAGAAACATCATTTTGGTGGTTCCCATTCCGCATTCCGGGTGTCGTTCCATGCCTTCAACCAACTCCTTCAGCC
>JAJDBE010000090.1 GCA_029261515.1 Nitrospinaceae bacterium
TCGGGCCGGAAGGGATTAAAGCGCTGGTGCAGTCGAAACACTTGACCAGCCTGGAAACTCTTTCTCTGGTGCGTAACAGTGTTGACATCGATGCGGCGTTGGCTCTGGAAAAAACCGCGACGTTGCCTAAGTTAAAAACGCTGGAGATGTATTAGTTTTTTAAGCGCGGGTGGCGCGCACTTGTAAGCAAGTATCCGTTGACAAGTCCCGAGGCAAAATTTTCTCAGTCTTACTGCCGCCATCTGCGGTCATTGAAGTTGTCGATATGTTGCCGCACCGATTGGGTTCCGCGCATGAACCCATCCAGCATATCTTTTAAAGCTTCGATTTCTTCTTCGCGGTTTTGCGCCTGACGGGCGTTTTCGATCTCCCCCTGTATTTCATCCAAACAACTTTTTACTTCCTCATAAAAGTCCATAAGTCTAAAATCCTGTTTAATTGTCGTGAAGACATTGCATTTTGGTCAAACAAAAAAGCCTACCGGAAACAAGCCGCTTCCGGTAGGCCAGAAAGTGATGCTACCTGATTGTAAGACTCCTTGTGTTTAAAAAAGATTCAAAAAATAATTAGGAAACCCCACATCGGACAGGTTCAAGTTGCATTCTTCGCGATTACTGGAGGCGCCATTTTATTGAGCTCGGTGATAAAGCGTTGCGCGGCTTCGGGAAGAGTGATTCCTCCCTGTTGCAATAGAATATCCTTCGCCGCGTACGACCCCCCGTAAAACTCCGCGTTGGCCCCTTCATTGCTATTGATCATGCCGCCTCTGGAACCGATGCCTACAAACGCCCCTTGCGCTCGGGAATAAACATAGATGTCCCGCTTGGAAAGGTAGGGCTGAATGTTGAATTTAGGATGCACGTCGATGGGACCAAATGCCATGCTGATCTCCTGGCCGAATTGATAGGCCGGGTTGAACATGGCGGCTCTGCCTTTTTCAGAGACGACGAGAAAGACCAGGTCCCATGCCTCCAAACCTGCCCACTGGCCGAAGTTGACTCCCATTAGTTGTTGAAAAATGGGGGGTCCCCAGGTTCCCGTTTCCGGCGACCGCATGGAAACAACGCCATTGCCAAATGCGGCTTTGCTGGTGAACTCCTCTTCCACCACGAGCGGAAACAAAACGATGGTGTTGGCATTGGCCAGCATTTCTTCGTTCACCGTTCGGTTGGGTGCGTAGAGCATGGTTTGTAAAAGTTTGATGGATTCATCCAATAAACTTTCCTGTTCGGAAAAATTCATCGGATGGGATGGAGTGGAAACAGGTTGGGCCACGACTCCCATCTGTTCCTCCGCCGTGTTTGAGGTGACATCAGGCGGGCCCTGCAGGGCAGTGCAGGAAGTTAAAGCGACTGATAATAAAGCGATTAAAATTAAATGTCTCATACGTGACTCCTCCGGTATAAATTTGAACTAATTTTAGCATAATTAATATTTTTTGATATCCACATTTCACGACAAGTTTGATTTGTTTGAAAAAAATGAGAGCAGGGATTTTTATTCGGAAAACCTGATTATAAAAAAATGGAGTGGGAGTAGTTTTGCGGAAGAGGGAAATGCTTTTATTGCAATTCTGATATTTTTTCGGGCTGACTACAGTGGATGAAGGGCTGGAGGGGAGATTTCCAGAGGCTGGAAAATGTGTTTATTGAAATATTTTGCGTTAGATAAATTGGTTGTATTGTTGTTGAATTTTTTTCTCGGAAGGTCTCATCTTGAAGGAAAACTTTTTTGAGCGCTCCATAAAGAGTCCGCCGTCGATCACTGGCGGCAAAACCTGTGATAAAGGGAGGTGGTTACCTGGCCAATGAATCGAAGGCAAAGAAGGGAGGCTAAACTTTGCCGGCGGACCCTTTATGGATTTAAGAATTTCAAGAAAATTCCCCCGAGGCTCTTGAGTGGTAAAACCTGATGATTGTAACCTTTGTCTATTTAAAGACGCACCGATTGTTAAAGGCAGGAATGTTACGGGGAAGGGCCTCGGAGGGTTTTCTCGAATCTTTTTTGTAAGGGTCGTCCATGGGAAGTCCATTTTGAACCTCAATGACAAGATTTAATTTTTGCAATATCAAGTAATGTACGAAATGCGATTGACGCGCTGATTCCGTCACAGTAATTTTGACTTCGTTCGATTATTAAAATGTCCCGATTAAAATGGATTGATATTTCGATTGGTACCCGGTCTTAAAATTCGATGGCATTTTTTATGTACAAAAATTTATCAATTTATGAAGCTAATTTATCTTGATAATGGGATGTTAAGAAGGAGAGGGATCACAAAATAATGTGATCCAGGCCACATTTAAGAATGTTGTTACGGAACTAAAATTGCGAGGCCGGAGTGATAAGAGATTGATAACTAAAGAGATAAACTTTAGGGAGGTGTAGGATTCTTTAAAATAAACTTAAATTTGAAACGTGACACGCGAGTTCCGGGAGTCAACGCTTATAATGGCAGAGGATACGCGAAAAATTGCCTGATAGATAGAGCAGCTGGGGAGTTTAAGGGAGAGGGTTTCCCTGCGTATTTAACCTGCCCTCTGACTCCGTTTTGCGGGAGCCTCGGAAACATTTTCCAGGTCTTTTGGATTTTGATAGCGCTTGATTCGCGGCGTATTATTCAAGGGATTATTTTCTTTATTCGCCAGTCTTGCTTTTTCAGCGGTGATGGCGGCTTCTTCGGCCTCCGCTTTGGTGATGCCCTTATTTGGGAAAATTCCCTGTTGAATGGTGGTTTTCATTTTGGCTTTTTGCATTAACGCCAGGGGAGCTCTGGTGACTGTGGAGGCTCTTCCACTGGGCGAGAGTTCTACCGTTTGTCCCCTGGAGACAAGTTGTGGAATTCCCGGCTGTCCTGAAGGAGAAAGCGCCAGAGTTTCAATCTGGCCTTCGAGACCGACGAACGTCGTTTTCCCTGTGGGATCGACAAATACAGTGAACTCTGTTCCTCTGACTCCTGCAATGCCCGCAGGGGTGATGACCTCAAAAATCGAATCCTTCCCTTTGGCTTTGGTGACCACGAACCGCACCGCACCCAGGGAAACTTGAATCACGGTTTGCCGTAAATCTTTTTCCGGATCATAAATGTGTTTGCTGATTTTGACCTCGGCGTTTTCTCCCAGGGAAAGAGTGCTGCCATCGTCAAACGCATAGGACACTTTCGAGTTCAAACTGGTGGTGACCCGGTCGTTTAAAAAAACGGGAGACGCAAGCTCGGTCCTTCTTCCAGGATCGTCTTCCTTGGAAAATTGATACACCTTGCCCTCGACGCCGGTGGCAAGGCCAATATCGGCGGATAGAATGATCCCTGCATCTTTTAGATACTTTTTTTGATCCAGAAGACTTTTCCCGTAAGGTCCGCCGGTAAAGGCGTAGGTCACGGTGACAAACTCGATATCCTTCAAAGGCGCATCGGGCGTTTTCCCTTCCAAAACATTGAACCCAACTTTATTTAGAGAGGCGACTGTTTTGGCATATAATTCTTTCTTGGAGAGCCGGGAATGATTGCGAGGGAACAGCGGGTTTTCCGGCTGATGCTCGGCCATGATTTCAATGAATTCGCCGCGGGTGATGCGTTCCTGAATTTTGGAATAAGCAGAAGAGAAAAAAACCGCCAGGAACAATAGGACCAACGCCGTTATCGCGAGGGATCTTGTAAAGGGTTGGAATCCGGAAAACGAATCGTTGGCTTTTTTATTCATTATCTGCCACTCCCCATTATAAATAGATTTCCTGGTCGGGTTTGCTATATTAAAATTCTTAGACCTTATATTAAAACTTCTTAACCCCTTGTCAAATTAAGATTTTTTAATGTTTCGTGGTATTATCGACATACTCATAACACCCATGAATTCCGTGACCGAGCGATGAAAAAAATAACACTTTGGGCGCTTGGACTATTTATTACATCTGTTGTAATTGTCTGCTATTGGGTGTCTTCGCCCCTGATATACCAATTTGAACTCATGTATCAAAATGCCCATTTCAAATTTCGCGGGCCGCTGACACCTGGGCCGGAAGTGGTGATCGCCGCCATTGATGAAAAAAGCATCGACGAATTGGGCCGATGGCCCTGGCCGAGAAAACACCTGACCCGCCTGGCCGAAAAGCTGGGGCAGCGCCAGGCACGGGTCATTGCTTATGACATGGTGTTTTCCTCTCCCGATGATAGTTCGGGCCTGGAGAACCTCGCCAAGCTTAAAGAAGAATTGAAGAGCAATCCCAAGGTGAGCTCCGAAGCTTCCAAGACGGTCGACCGTTATTTGCAGGATGCAAACTACGACGCTCAATTCGCCGAGGCTTTGGGGAAATCCAATGGCCTGGTCATGGGGTATTTTTTTCACTTTCGCCCGGATGGGCTGGATCATCTTTCCGAGAAAGTTCTGCACGGATTTTTCCAGAGCATTAAACCCGCTCAATTTGTCGGATTCATTAAATCCAGCGGCAGCGTGGATTTATCGTCAATCGATTTTCGATCGGCCTATGCCGTCGAATCCAACATACCTGTTCTTTCCAAAGCCGCGCGGCAATCCGGGTTCATCAATGTCGATGTAGAACCCGACAGTTCGATTCGCAAGCTGCCTCTCATCGTCAAGTATCATGACAAGGCAACGAAAGAGGATTATTATTTTCCTCCACTGGCTATCCGCGTTCTGGAAAAATTCCTCGGCGGGACGCTCTTATTTCGCGTCGCTGAGTTTGGCGTCGAAACGGTTCTTCTCGATGGGGCCGTTCCTTTGGAGATCATGACAAATGATAAAGGGGATGTGCAAATCAACTTCATGGGTCCCAGCAACACGTTTCCTCACTTTTCGGTGACCGACATCATTCACGACCGTAAAGACCGGGTTCCCGAGGGAAGTTTAAAGGATAAAATAGTTTTAATCGGAGCCACCGCTCCCGGTTTGGAAAATATCAAAACCACTCCGTTCGATACGGCGTTTCCCGGTGTGGAAATTCACGCCACGGTCATTGACAATATTCTGCAGCAAAACTCCCTGCATCGGCCTGAATGGCTGCGGATCTTCGATATCATTTATCTGGGACTACTGGGTCTTGTGATGACGGCAATTTATTCCCGGATCAAGCCGGGGTACGGATTGTTGGTCTGGATCGTTTCTCTCGGTGGCCAGTTTGTTTTCAGCCATTGGATGATGGTCAACAAAGGGGTCTGGATTAGCGATGTTTTCCCTTTATTGGAAAACACCTTGATCATCGCTTCCTTAATGATTTTCCGTTACACGACGGAAATAAAGCAGAAGCAAATGATCCAAAAAGTATTCAATAAATTTTTACCCCCAAGGGTGATCGATCAGTTGGTTAAAGATCCCCGCAAACTCAAACTGGGCGGAGAGCAAAAGGAGCTGACCGCGTTGTTCACCGACATTGCGGGGTTCACGACTTTTTCCGAAAAGTATTCCGCCGAAGAGCTGGTCCACATGCTCAACACGTATTTGACTGAGATGACGGACATCCTGTTCAAGTATGAAGGGACTTTGGACAAATACGATGGCGATGCCATCAAGGCTTTTTTCGGAGCGCCCCTGTATTTTGAAGAACACGCCAAGCGCGCCTGCTGGGTCGCCATTGAGATGCAGGCGAAACTAAAGGAAATGCGCAGGCAATGGAAAAAAGAGGGGAAACCGGAGCTGTACATGCGAGTGGGAATCAACACCGGCGAGATGGTGGTGGGGAATATTGGTTCCAAAACCCGGATGAACTATGGCATCAATGGAGATTCGGTGAACCTTGCCGCCCGCCTGGAAGCGGCAAACAAGGAATATGGGACCTATTCTTTAATCAGTCATTCGACTTATAAGCAGGCGAGGAATCACATTGAAGTGCGCGAACTGGATTCCATCCGGGTGGTCGGGCGCTCGGAGCCGGTCAAGGTGTATGAGCTATTGGGCAAAGCCGGAGAAGCCGAGGCAGCGCTACGCAAGATTCTGCCCATTTATAACAAAGGACTGATGCATTACAAGAAACGCAACTGGGAGGAAGCGCTCACCTGTTTCGAACGGGCGTTGCAAATTCTGCCCAAGGACGGCCCCTCGTTGACCTTCAGAAACCGCTGCCTCAATTTTAAATCTGATCCCCCATCGGAAATTTGGGATGGAGTGTATCACCTGACGACGAAATGAGTGAAAAGCCCAAGAGAGTGGGCGCGGAAAACGATTGTCTTTCGGTCCGGGTGAAATTTTAGATCAATATTTCTCGTCTTAAAACCTTTTCATCCCTGATCTGGATTTTTTTCCCCTTTACCTCCAGACATCCTCTTATCTGAAATTCTTTCAGGATTCGCGTGAACGTTTCCCGGGACAACCCTGCCATATTCGCCAGTTCCTGGCGGGAGAGCGTCAAGTGCAGGACTCTGCCCTTTTCATCTTCCTGGCCTATTTTATGAGCGAGGTCCAGAAGGCATCTCGCGACCTTGCCATAGGCATCGTAAAAAGTGAGGTTGGAAATATTGTCCGTGGTGGTGCGTAAGCGCTCCGCCAGCTCTGTCAGCATATTCATGGCCACCGACGGAGATTTCTGAATCAAGCGGACAAAGTCGTCGCGGAAAATGATCAGCACCCGGGTTTCTTCCACAGCCGTTGCAGTGGCGCAGCGCGGTCCGCTGTCGAGAAGCGACATCTCTCCAAAAAAATCATTCTGGGAAAACGTTTTAATAATAAATTCGTGGTTGTTGGAGTCCACGAGAGAAATTTTAACCAACCCGGATTTAATCACGATCAGGGAATTGCCCGTGTCTCCCTGGTCGAAAATGACCTGATTTTTTCGATAGGTTTTTTCTGACGCGATTTGAGAAACTTCATCCAGATTTTCATCGGTCAGTGAAGCAAAGAGGGGTATTTTTTTCAGGTGGTCAATTTTGGAACTCATTCAAGCGGCTCTCTTTTAGGTTCTCGGGTCAAAGCTTTGATGATCGAAGCCAAAAATGATGAGGATTTATTAATTGCCATTTCAGGCGATCAAAACTTTTTTGATTTTGATCCAGCAATCATAACTCATGCGGTAAAAAACCTCTTAGTCGAACAATGATTAAACCACAAGCCGAATAAATTATCGAGGGTCAAGTTTTTCAATCATCTTTCCAATTTGTTATTTTTTGTTCATTACTTTTTGTGTTGCAAAAATCCCACGATCCGGGAAAACCGGCGGTTTTTCAAAAAAACTTTTCAAGAAAAATCACATCCTTTCGGTTCTGAACGCTGAATTCCCCGCAGCTCCCCACTTGCAAACCATTGGAAAATTGGTTGTTTAAAAAATTGTACAAAAAGTTAAATTTTGTATAGATTTTCTATTGACATAATTATACAAAGTTGTAATATTAAACCTAGACGAACATCCAAGGTTTGATTTAAAAATAACCATTCCAACCAGGAGAAACAAAAATGAAAACCAATAAAACTCTCATCGCATCCGCAGCAGCCTTGGCATTTACCCTTTGTGGACCTTCTTTTGGCGCAGCCCACAGTGGCCACGATCATTCCACCCTGCCGCTCAAATGGAAATTTGCTCAGCATACGGAAGAAAAACTGGCGGATACAATGGATTCGAGGTACACTGCAAAAGTTATAGGATTGTCTAAGTTTGAGCAGAAAAAACTCGATCGCTATGGAATCAAGGTGGGGAACGTTTTTAAATCATTTATTGCAGGTGAAGCCGTTCAGGTCAAAAGGACCACAGCGGGCCTCGAAATTAATGAAGCCGTGTCGATCGATCTGACTTCGGTTTGGCAGATTCCGTTGCGCAAAACCAATGCAGTGATTCTCGCATCCACCGGCGCAAGTCAACATACGGGGCATCATCACGCCAGTCTTCCTTATGAGTGGGAATTTTCTTCAGTCACGGAAAATAAAATTCAGCATCGGATTTCCTCCAGCGAACAGGGCGGCTTTATCGGGTTGAATCAGTTCGAGCAGAAATTGATGGACCGCTATGGAATCAAGATCGGCAACAAATTTCATTCGTTTGTCGACGGGCAAAAAGTGGTTGTGGAACGTACTTCAGGAGGGATTCATGTGAAAACGTCTCATGATAATCAGTCCATCGCCTCGGCTTTGGAAATTTCCAATATGTAATGGTAGCTTGATCCTAAGGAGAATCGGTCATGCAAGCAAATACGGTTTTAATCTCGATCATCCTGATCTTCTGGCTAACGACATTTTTCTCAAATCTAAGTTTGGCCAAAGTGGAAGCAACGAACGATGATCTGCAAGCGAAGCGTCTCCAACTCAACCAGGGGAAAAGATAAATGAACGAGACCCAGAAAAGTAAAAACCTGCTCACCATCGGGGAGCTTTCCAAGCTGACGGGAATCACCACCTTTACGCTGCGAATGTGGGAAAAACGCTATGGGGCGCCGCATTCCCAGCGGCTCCCGTCGGGACACCGGAGGTACCCAAGGGAGGAAGTTCCCCGGCTCAGGGCAATCGCCAAGGCGCTGGATTCGGGGTACCGGGCGAGCAAGGTGGTTTGCGGTACTTTGGAAGAATTGCAGAAACTTCTCGGTGTGAAGCTTCCGCTCTCTGACCAAATGCCGGTTCCTTCAGAGGACTCTGGGGAATCATTACCTTCGGCTCAAGTGAAGGTGGAACAGTGGATCGAGGCGGTGCACCGGTTCGATGAAAATATTCTGACCCAGGGGTTTTTCGAGGAGTGGTCGCGCCAGGGGCCGTTGAAATTTATTTTAAATTTTGCCGTGCCCTTTGTGTACCAGGTGGGAAAAGGCTGGGAAACCGGAGAACTGACGGTATCTCAGGAACACTTCGCCTCGGAGCGGCTGGAGCATTTTTTAAGCGGCATGTGGCGGCGGATGAACGAACGAAAAGCGGGGCTGACGGTTTTGTTGACCACTCTGCCGGGAGATCCGCATCGGCTGGGCATTCAAATGTGTTCCGTGGTGTCTTCCCTGACAGAGGCGAAGATTGTTTATCTCGGGCCCAACACGCCTTGCGAAGACATCGTATCGGCAGTGGACCAGAGCGAAGCCGGTGTTTTGTGTATCAGCATCTCTCCCACCATGAGTCCGGCCAAGGTAGAGGATTATCTGGTGGAGATTCGCGGCGTTCTGAACAAAAACGTGGATATTGTGATCGGCGGTACCGGCGCTCCGGAAGGGATTCCAGGAATCGAGCGCTTCGATAGTTTTTCGGAATACTTTGACTGGCTGACTGCCAGAAAACCCTGAATTTAAACACGATTGAACCCGTGTTTTTAAGGAATCGTTATGAAAACTACAACTAATAAGATAACCCTTGTTTTCACGAGTTTTGTATTTCTGTCGTTTGCATCTTTGTCTCAGGCAACCGAACGGGTCAACCCGCAAGAGCTGCTTGAAGTAGGGAAACCTCTACCCAACGCGATGTTAAAACAATATGAAGGACCCGACATCCAGTTAAAGGATATCAAGGGAAAGATCAAGATCATCAGCATCGTGCCGCAATTGAATACGCCTGTGTGCGATGAACAAACGCATCGCTTGAGCGAAACCAACGGCGGGTTGGACAAGCTTTTGGACATTATCACCATCAGCACCAATTCGGCGAAGGGGCAATACGAGTTTGCCAAAAAAGCCAATATAAAAAATTTAATCTTTCTTTCCGATGCTCCCAGGTTCGATTTTGGGAAAAACACCGGACTGTTAAATGAAAAATTTGGTTATCTAAAACGTACCGTGCTCATCGTCGATGAAGACAACATCATCCGCTACATTGATTTTGTTCCGGGCGGAGGACTCCCCAACATCAAAAAAGCGCTCAACTCGGCCCGGAAAATTCTGCAGAAAAAAGGTGCCGAGTTGCATAGCGGCGATAAAAAAGCGTCGTTGGAAAACAAAGGAGGGGGCCATGTTTTATGAAGTGAAAATATTGAACGCCGAGGGAAATTTGCGGAAAACGATCTCATCTTCTGATCTCAGTAAACGCTACTGGAAGACCGTGGCACAAAAAATGAGCCTGCCTGGAAATTTGAAACCCTCTCATAAAAGTCGCGGCAGAGCACTCAATAATAAAGGACGGCGAAAAAAGGAAAATCTATCATGAAAATACTGGTCACCGGAGCCACCGGATTTGTCGGCAAGGTTTTATTAAAAGTGTTGCAGAAAAGAGGCCATGACATTGTGGTGTTGACCCGGAACGTGGAGGCCGCCGGTTCTAAGATCCCCGTCCATTGCAGGGCGCACGAATGGGACCCTGCCGCCTCTTTGCCCCCCAATGAGGCATTGGACGGGGTGGAGGCGGTCGTCCACCTTGCCGGAGAAAATATTGCGGGAGGCCGCTGGACGGCCCGGAGAAAAAGGATGATCTCTGATTCGAGAGTCATTTCGACTCGCCATCTGGTGCAGGCGATGGAGCGGATGGACACCAAACCCAGAGTTTTTGTGTCTGCCTCGGCGATCGGGATTTACGGAGACGCTGGGGATTCGTTGCTGACTGAAGAATCACCTTTGGCAGAAGGGTTCCTGGCTGAGGTGTGCAAGGACTGGGAAAACGAAATCTTTAAGGCGAAAAATTCCGGCATTCGCACGGTGGCTTTAAGGACCGGAGTCGTTCTCGGAAATGACGGCGGTGCGATGGACAAAATGCTGCCGCCTTTTCGCATGGGGTTGGGGGGGCCGCTTGGCAATGGCAGGCAGTGGATGAGCTGGATTCACATTCTCGATCTGGCTCACATGTATATTCATGCCATTGAAAACGATTCAGTGGAGGGCGCTTATAACGCTGTCAGTCCACAACCGGAGCAGAACACTCAGTTTACCAAAACCCTTGGCGAGTGTCTGAACCGGCCTGCTATTTTGCCGGTGCCGGGATTTGCACTGAAGCTTGTGTTTGGAGAAATGGCCGAGATTCTTCTGGCCAGCCAGAAGGTTTCGGCGGAAAAGATAATCAACACCGGGTTTGTTTTCGGATTTCCCGAATTGCCTTCGGCTTTAAAGGAAATCACAGAACACCCCTATCATCAGTTGGAGATGGAACAGTGGGTGCCGCAATCGGTAGAAAAAACGTTTTCCTTTTTTAAGGAAGCGGGGAACCTGGAACTGTTGACGCCTGATTTTTTAGGATTCAAAGTTCTCAAGCAATCCACCGAACCGATTGAGGAAGGCACGCGCATCGATTACCGATTGAGCCTGCGAGGAATTCCCATGCGCTGGCAATCGTTGATTACCGATTGGAAGCCGAACGCGGGGTTTTCCGACATTCAAGTCAAAGGACCTTATTCTCACTGGCATCACACGCACGAGTTTGAGGCAAAGGATGGAGGAACCCTGATCCGTGACCGAGTGCTTTATAAAGTTCCCTTCGGCACCCCCGGCGACGTGGTGGCGCACCCGTTTATTCAAAGCGACCTGCACAAAATTTTTAATCACCGAAGAAACAAGGTCCGGGAACTGTTCGGATAGGCGGTTTTGCAAAAGTTAACGAGCTTGAGTTTTATTTAAGGAGAGCGAGGATGCACAAGGTACGGGTTTTTCTGACAATATTCTGCGCATTGATGACAGCAAACACTGTTTGCGCGGAATCGGACGATCTTTTTCTGCAGAAAAAATCTGATGCGTCTGTCAAACCTCTGGTGTTTCCCTTATCGCTGGTGGTTGTGGAAAACCGGCCTGAAAAAGCTTCGTATTATTTTTTTGAGAATGAATCGGCAAGATGGGATTCACCGTCGAGTGAAGAAAGTCATTCAGAAGTCAGTAAGTTTCAGCAAACCGTTAGCGATGCCAAAGTCATCCGCAAAACTCTCGTGGCTTTGGACCCAGCGAGGATTAACCCTTCAGAACAAGGAGAAGACGTGACGGGACCGGTTACACGGGAGGTTCTTAAGAAGATCGCCAAGCAATATGGGAAAGACCTGGTTCTGGTTTTTCGCCGCGAGATTGGGGTTCTTCCTGATGCTCCGGTTGCGCCATCGGTTTTTCAAAATCCGGATCAGTTGTTTGACGTTGAGAAAGCAGGACATTATTCCCTGCGTGTCCGCAACCTGGGGCTGGTTTATCTGGCGAAACAAAACAAGGTGCTTGTGATTCCGGCCAATGAAAAATCAAAATCGATTTTTACTGGAGGACAAAACCGTGCTCAGGAAGAAGTGATGGTGGACATGCATCAGCTTTCCAGGGAAGGGTTGCAGGCTCTTGCGGCTTCTGCAAAAAAAATCATCAAGGACAAACAATTCGTCGTCCGGCGCCCCACTTATTAGTGTGACGGGACGTTGTGATGAAGGAAATATTAAAAGTTTTAAGTGAAAGGAAACGACATCATGAGTGAAAAAAATCAAGGCGTGATACTGGTGGGGCACGGCGGCTTGCCCAAGGATTTTCCAAGAGAGATGGTTTCAAAGTTAATGCGGCTCGAGGGGCAGCGCCGTCAATCCGGCAGTGGTCCGACGAAAGAGGAAATGGAGATTGACCGCTCCCTGCGCACCTGGCCGAGGACGGCAGATACCGATCCCTATCAGGCGGGGCTTGGGCGGTTGGCGGCGCATTTATCTCCCCTGCTCGATGGCATGGCGTTCAAGGTCGCCTACAACGAGTTTTGTGCGCCGAACTTGACCGAAGCTATTGACGCCATGATCGAGGAGGGTGTGAATTCGATCGTCGTGATTTCCACCATGTTCACTCCCGGTGGTTCGCACTCGGAAATCGAAATCCCAGAGGAAATTGCCGCCGCTTGTGAGAAACATCCCGAGGTCAGCATTCGTTACGCATGGCCTTTCGATCTCGGAAAAGTGGCTGAGTTGCTGATGGAGCAAATCAAGAGTTTCGAGGTCGAGGTGAAATCATGTTGAAACGAATTTCAGTTTTGAGCTTTTTTTGCCTGGCCATGAGCGTTGCGGCGCTGGCATTTGCACTGGACTGGAACGATGAAGACTGGTTGAAAGCAGGATGCCCTGGGGATATTGCCGGGAAATGGATGCTAAGAGGCGATGCGACTGCGAGTAACCAAACGCTGACAGTGCAATCGAATCAAATAAAATTCACCTCTGAGGCAGGAGATCAAAAAGTGATTGCGTTTTCGCAAGATGCTCGATCAAACGGTCCCATTATTCTGGAACTCAACGATTCCGATTTGTCTGGAGTTAGGGAAACGCTTCCTTACCCGCCTTATTGGAAGGTCCGGCCACATCTGGTTATGGGGCATGCGAGTTCGGATAACGAATTGGCAGAGTGGTCGCCCTGCCTCATCAAGGTTTTCCGTTACCGTTATCAAGACCAGATCGCGGCGGATAAATATGTCAGCTGGGATATTTACTTTATTAAATGACGAATGTAGAAAATAAGCTTTAAAAAAGAGGGAACCCGGCGAAAAGCCTAGTGGCCTTCCAGACTTGCTTCTGGCGGAGCTTAAACGACTGGATAGCCGGATTCCCTCCCACTTTAAGGCCAGTAAATAAACGGTTTATTATAACCCGATTTGGAAATTGGAGGGTGGAATGGATATTTTAACTATTTCTCACGTCAGCGGACTGTTTGTTCTGGCGCTGCTTTTGGGCGGCATGGGATTTTTTGCGTTTATCATGACGCCTTTGGTGTTCACCCAATTGCCGGCGAGTACGGCAGGTCCGTTTATACGCATCACCTTTCCTGTTTACAGCAAAGTCATGGGAACCCTCAGCCTGATTGCGGCGTTGATGATCTGGCGAACAGCCGAATCCATCGCTCTGGCTGTGGTGTTCGTTTTTTTTATTTTGGCCTGGCTGGTGTTGATGCCGAAAATCAACCATTACCGCGATTTACAACTGGCTGGAAACGCGCAAGCCGGGAAACCTTTTAACCGACTGCACAAATTGAGTGTCCTCATCAACAGCCTGCAAATGGTGACGGCGGCAGTGGTGTTTGTCCGCCTGGTGAATTGAATTCGATTTTAGAGGGACCCCGTGATGACGATTTCTAAATTTTTAAAAGTAAAATTGATTTGCTCGGCTTTGCTGGTGTTCATTTTATTTTCAGGTTGTCAAACGTCACAACAGAACTTACAGCAAGAAGAGGGTGGTCGGACTCTGTCCACTGAATTGAAGGTCGTCCCCTTCGTCGATTTAAACCGGTATCTCGGCACCTGGTATGAAATCGCCCGTTATCCACACAGTTTTCAGGAGAACTGTTATGCGTCGCAGGCGAACTACAGCCTGCGTCCCGATGGAAACATCCGTGTACTCAACCAGTGCCGGCTGGGAGGTTTTGACGGAAAGTTAAATACAGCCGAAGGCAAAGCCTGGGTGGTCGATAAAACCAGCAACGCCAAACTTAAAGTTCAATTTTTCTGGCCCTTTTCGGGGCACTACTGGGTGATCGCTTTGGACCCTGAATATGGGTATGCCGTGGTGGGCCACCCATCACGGGACTACTTATGGATTTTGAGCCGCGCACAAAAAATGGATTCGCAATTGTATGAGCAGTTGTTGCGGAAAATCGAACGGCAGGGATACGACGCCACAAGGCTGATCCCCACGCCGCAACCCAGGAGTTTTTAAAGAGGCTGGCACGGTGTGAGCAAGCTCGCCCTCCGCGCAGGAGTGGTGGAGGCTCGGGGGGAAAGCTCGAACCAAAACCAGAAAACGTTGCACGTCGTGAGCAAACTCGCCCCATGCGGAGTGGTGGGAGGGGACGGAATCGAACCGCCGACACGAGGATTTTCAGTCCTCTGCTCTACCGACTGAGCTACCCTCCCAACAAGGGTCTGGTTAAGGAAAGTGCGAAAATTATCACAAACCCCCAACGCTGTCAATTAATAACCCTCGAAGTGCAGGGCCAACAAATTATTAAAAAATCGGCATTTATTTGTTATACTCGCCTCCTTACTACCCACAAGGCCAATAAAACGGAACGGAATCCACTATGCTTGTCCTCACAAGAAGAATTGGCGAGAGTATAAAGATTAATGAAGATGTCAAAATAACCGTTATAGATGTAAAAGGGAAAAACATCCGCTTGGGAATAGAAGCTCCCAAAGACACGAAACTCTACCGCGAAGAGGTTTTTTTGAGGATCAAACAGGAAAATCGCTCAGCGGCCACTCCAGCGGATATCGATTTGGGGAAGATTTCTCAATTGGTCAAAGATAATCTGGATTCATGAAATACGAAACCACAAGGTTTGGCGATTTGGATGTCAAGGAAAGTGAAACTCTCCACTTCCCGGTGGGGTTGTACGGTTTTGAGCAGGAAAGGGATTTCATCCGTTTGCCCTTCGACCCGAACGTGGAAAGTCCGATGGAATGGATGCAGTCTTTAAAAACTCCTGAACTGGCATTTGTGGTCACCGACCCGTTTCTTTACGTTCCTGAATATTCAGTCAAGTTGACCGAAGATGAAAAAAAACATATCCTCTATGAACCTAGCCACACATTGCTGACCCGGGCGATTGTGACGATCCCGCAAAATTATCTGGAAATGACGGCCAACCTCGTTGCCCCGGTCGTGATCAACCTCGATACCAAAACTGCCCGGCAAATTGTTTTGACTTCCATGGAATACGATACCCGCCACCACTTGCTTTCTGAGGAAATCAGAGAAGGCAAAGTGACACAGTAAAAACCTGCGATTAAAGCTCCCTCACTCAGTTTCTTTTTCTGTGCTTTGGAATAACTTCAGATAACTTTCAAATTCCTTGTATTCGCTATTGGCGTCTATATAAATATAGGTGTCCCTTGAAGAGGAATTGAGGGCGAAGTTGACTCTCGACAATTGCGTTCCATCCACGAACATCAAGTCGGTCCAGGGTCGGGCGACGCGGTACTCCCGGTTTTTTTTCAAAAAATCGATGAAGTTTTGAAAGGACACCGCGCAGAGTTTCGAACGCAGTCCGGAAAGGTCGCAGACACCGCGCAGGCGGGCGTTGTTATTCTTTGAGCGGCCCTCGGATTTTTCGGCGACGATGGTGTTACGAGTGGCTTCCTGCCGGGACGGTTTTTTAGAAAAGTGTTGGATGATTTCCGCCGCTGGCAGATCGAACCTCAGAGTGGCGTTAAAGTCGTCAATCCGAATGGTGTTGTGCCGGTCGATGGTCAGCTTTCCCCAGAACCGTTCCTGCAGAACATCGCTTTCGCTGGCGGCAAACAGGTTGGACGCGCCTTGTTGACACTCCTCGACTGAAAGATCGGGGGAACAGAAAAAATTTTCCAGTTGCAAGCGTTCCTTGAATGCCTGGCCAAACTGGGTTTGAATGGCATCGTAACCCCTCTTGCGCACCGACCATAACTTATCAACGTCCATTTGCAGATATTCGAGCATATCCTCGGAAGAGTTGTCGAACGCCAAGGCCAGCGTGAAAGGATCCTTTTGCAGGCTGTGGGCGGTGGTGATGGTGATCACCCGCCAGGTCATTTTTTTCAGCGAATCTCCAGGTTCGATTGCTGCCAGGTTCTGGTAGGCCGCCAGGCATTGGTCGTTGGAGATTTCCAGAGTGCAATACAGGTCGTTGACCTTAATTTTTTTCGCGATCGTTTGTTTCAGCGCATGGATTTTATTCAAAAACTGTTTTTTCTCTTCGGCACTCAGGTTGTGGCTGAGAAATTCAATCATTTGATCCTTGGAGGCGTTCCAGGGAACCAGTGCGGAATGAAATCCTCCCGTTTGTGAAAAGCGGGAGCTGATGCCAAACACGCGGTAACCCGTGGGAGGAATTTTTGCCAGAGCCTCTTTGAGGGTCTGCACACCTGCAAGGCAATTTTCAATGAGCGGAATCTGGTCTTGCGTCAAACCGATTTTCTTTAAAAAAGGAAAACATTCGAGGGTTTTGATTGCGTATTTTTTCTCGAGCGTGGATTTTTCCAACAACAATTGATTGAAGGTGTTTTCCGCCCCTTGGGCTATTCCCTGGGTTGCCGCGAGAAAAAAAATCATCCATAAGGCCATCGCCGGGATGGTGGGTTTTAGCAAGTTCATGGAATACGTCTTTCTAAAAAAATCAAAAATAATAATTCAGCTCCGCCTGCATCAGGTCGTCTGCCCGTTGATCGTAAAGGAAGTCAGATTCAGGTTGACTGAAAAAAGCGCGCAGTTCAACACTTAATTTCCAATGGTCGCCAAAGCGGCGGCTGGCTTCCAGAAAAACAGACCGGGCGCTGCTTTTGACATCCTGCACCAAGCCGAACAGGGCTTCGCTGCTTTGAGCGTCATTGACCGTGAGGCGCAGAGCCATCGCAATGTCGTTTTCAAATGCCGTGGTTGCGGTGTCGCCGCGGTCGTCAAAAAGACCTTCCATCACCACTCCGAGATCCATCGCGGTTGCGAAAACGCGGGTGAAGGTGTATTCAAAGCCTCCCGCTGCTGCAAAATAATCCTCACTGCCTTGACCTGAACGGTAGAGCGCCTCCAGTTTCCACAACCATTCTCCGAATACGTAGGACACGTCGAGTCCGGTCTGGTTGATTTGTTCGTAAAGAGGGATCAGAACCGGGTTGCCATTGTCATCGGTTCCTGGAGTCAACGTGGGGTCGCGACTGGTGCCGAAAAAATGCGATACGCCGACGTCCCAGTCGCCGATGAATTTGCTGTAACGAAACGCCCAGTCAGTGTGCCATTCTTCCGCGGCGCTTTGGTAAACCGCCCGGTCGGTATCGACGACCAATGCACCGCGCAGCCGCCCGTTCGGCCCTGCAAACGTGCGCTCGCGAAAAAAGGGCAGCATAAATAGATCCAGCGTTCCCCAGTCACGGGTCATGGAAAAGTTGACCATGGGCTGGCCGAGTTTGTCTTCCGTATCGACGTTTTCCACCAGGTCGGTCTGATTGATGATATCGACCAGATGCACGACCTCGGTCACGCCCCAGAACACCTTGCGGACGCCAAGACGCAATTCGAAATCCTCCGCCAGCCAGAGATACGAGAATTCCCTGAGATCAAAATGCGTGCGCTCTTCATCGGCGCTGTCCAGGCGGTAAAAGGGCACGAAAATGAAACTGCTACCATCTTCCCATTCGTGGTAATACTCCGGCTGCGCGACCAGAGAAGCGGAATGGTCTTCCTGACCGGGATGAATGGCGCTGTTGGCAAACAGACGCGCTTCTCCGCCGACAAACCCGGAAAACTCATGCGCGGTGGCGGTCCGGGAAGAAAAGTTCAATGCGCAGATAAGGAGAAAACAAACGCCGTACTTAAAAATGATTCTAAAACCCCCGTATTGAAAACTCATTGAACCTAACGCGCGCGTTTTAAGCTGTTCTTGTTGAAGTCGCTATCTTCCAACCCGTTGCGGAATTGATAATCCGACCATTTTAACAGAGTGGATTTTCCCGTTTGATGGTTCAGCATGAACATTTCATTGGGTTGCCAGTACTGGTCCAGGTATTGTTGGTAGTCTGCATTCGTTTGGGTTTTGAGAAGCGCATTTTTCCGGTCATAAAACTCGATTTTATAGATGCGGTACTCCGCCTTGTCGAGCCAGACGATCTGGCGGGTGTAGCCGGAATTTTTGTAAACCGGATAGCGCTCAAACACAAAGCATTCCTTGCCATCCATGGTCTCATCGCGAATCCATTTGTAGGTGTATTTTTCCACTTCCTGGCTGGTGACGTCTTCGTAGGCGAATTCACTGCCCATGAAGGAACCGGATTTATTCGCCGAACTGATCCGTTTCACCCGCTTCAAAGCCGGTAAGAACAGCCATTGATCGTCGTTGCCCGTTTTATGGGTGAAGTTTAACAGAGCCGTGCCTTTCACGTCGCGGGGATTATCAAAGATCACCAGGGATTTGTCGCCATCGCCTTCGACTTCCAGCGTCTTGTTGCGAATGTCGCGGGTGCTTTCTTCGCCCTGACGGTTTTTCAAAATCATCTTCATATCGGCGGTGAAATCGCCGAATCCGTTGTCGCGTTTGTCGTCTTCCACGGCGATGGCCAGCCCTTTTTCTTCCGGGCTTTCGGCAAACGCCGGTAAGGGGAAAAAGGTCAGGATAAATAATAATAGCAATATTCGTGTCATGAGTGTTTCTCCATTTTCATGCAATGGGTTGATTTAAAAATTTAAGCGGTTTCCGATACTACCGGACCGTCTACTTCTACAGGAGCATTTTTTCTCTCTTCCAGCTTCATCAAAAGCGGCGGCAGGAAAAGGAAATCCGCCAATAGAGCCGACAGGATGGCGATGGTCGTCATGATCCCTAAGTGAGAGTTCATGGTGAATCCAGACTAAGAGATCACCAGAAACCCGTCGACGAGGATCATCGACGTCACCCATAGAGCAGTTCCCACTGTGTGGAACGAGTAACGCACGGCGTCTGCAGGGCTTTTGTTCTGCTCCCTGCGGGCGCGCAGATATTTGCTTAGAAAATGCACCGTATCGTCGACGATGATGCCGAGAGCCACCGGCGCGACGACAGCCACGGCGAAACCGATCTGCTGGAAAATTAATCCCCACATGCCGAAGGTCATCAATATAGGTCCCATGTTGGGGATGATGCTGATCGATCCAATTTTAAAACTGCGCAGGATGACCATGAGAATCACCGAGATGAGTAAGAGGGCCAGGAACGCACCTGTCATCATGCTTTTCAAATTGCGCTTGGCGATGTGGGAAAACATGATCAACGGACTGGCGCCGTGCGTCACCATACTGGGAAGCCCGTTTTCCTTTAGCCAGGCCTGGGCGCTATTTTCAAGGTCTAGCGCTTCTCTGGTAGAGACACTTTCCAGCACCGCCGTGAACCGCGTCGACGATTTGTCGATGTTGATCTGGTTGTTCAAATCCAGCCCGAACGGTAAAGACAACTCGTAGAGCAAAAGGTATTGCGCCGCCAGTTCCCGGTTGTCCGGAATGCGGTAATAACTTTCCTCATCGTAGTGCATGTTCTTGTTCAGGCGTTTCATGGTGTCAGTCAACGTGCTGACGTACATCACGCCCGGTTGCTGGCGGTACCACTCGGCAAACTGTTCCAGTTTGGCCAGATATTCAGGGTTGCTGACGCCGCCGGATTCTCCCGCACTCAGGGAATAGCTGATCGATTCGAATCCCGTGAGCTTGGCTTCCACGTAATCGTTGTCATTGCGGAACTGATAGCGCGTATCGAAATATTCGTTGAACTTCTCGTCGATCTCGATTCTCGGGATTTGCGCCGCGATGAGGATGATGACCGCCAGCATGCCCCAGTAGAGGCGTTTCCGGTGCTGAATGACGAAATTTGCAAAGCGGTCGAAAAATTCCTGACGGCCCTGAACCTTGCCCTTGACCTTAATAGGCAGAACCGCTATGACCGCAGGCAGAAAAAACACCGAATAAACGTAGGCGGCCATCACCCCCATGGCAACGATATTGCCGAGATGCCAGAACGGAGGCGAGTCCCCGAAGTTGAGACTCAGGAATCCGATGGCTGTGGTCAGACTGGTGATGAAAACCGGTTGATGGTTGATGCGTAACGATTCCTTGATTGCTTCATGCTTGGTTTTCCCCAGACGCATTTCGTGAAACAGGGTCACCAGAATGTGAATGCTGTCTGCCACTGCCAGTGTGAGGATGATGGTCGGCGCATTGGCGGAAACCGGCGTCAGGTTGATGCCCAGCCAACCGGCAAGGCCCATGCCTGTTAGAATGGAAAAGGCAATGAGCACCACCGTGGCCAGAGTGGCCAGGAAAGACCGCAGCACGACCGTCATGATGATGAGAACCAGCAAATACATGATCGGCACCAGAGTTTTCATGTCTCCCTGTCCGGCTTCACTAAATGCGTTGTTCATGAACACCACGCCAGTCAAGTAAACGTTGACTTCCGGGTGTTGCGTGCGAACATCGTCGGCCAGCTTGCGGGCGAAGGCCACGACCTCCGGGGTTTCCATGATGGACTTCTGCGGCAAATTGATGGTGATGTTGACGGCTGTCATGCTGGCGTCCGGGTTGATGAGTCTTTTAAAGAGCAAGGGTTCCGCCAGGGCGATTTGTTTTTTCTTTTCGAGTTCCGCATCGGACAAGCTGGACGCGTTTTCAACGAGGTCTTCCACCACCAGATCGTCGCCATTGGCCCAGGTGTGCTGAAAATTGGTGACCGAATCCACGCGGATAGAGTAGGGCGCTTGCCAGGAAGCTTTCGTCACTTCCTCGACGACTGTGAGCATTTCCTGGGTGAACACCTTGCCGTTTTTCGGTTCGAGGGCAATCATGAGATTGTCCTCTTTGGTGTAAGTATTTTGAATGGCTTCAAAGGCTTCCAGCTGCGGATTTTCCTTGCTGAAAAAAGCCCGGTAGTCCGTGGAAAAGCCCAAAAACCGGCCCCCACTGGCGGCAGACCCCACCAGCAAAAGGGTGCTCAGTATGATCCACCATCGGTAACGGATGACCCCTTCGGCAAAACTCATTTGGTCGCTATGATCCTCTTTTTAAAAGATTTAATGGTAAATTTTTTATAAAATATTTACTGCGAAAAACAAAAAAATCAGCGTTTGGCCAGGCCTTTAATCAGCAGTTCCGCCACTCCTTTGGCTTCCTCTTCCAATTCCTGTAGCTCAAATCCTCCCATGAAATGCGGCGCGATGAATTTGGCCGTGGCACCGAGAATCACCTTTGCGGTCCCAAGAATATCCGGGACATCGAATTCTCCTGTGCGGTTGCCTTCCGCCAGAATTTCCGCAAGCAGAGATTGCTGGGTTTGCATATGATGGGACACCAGACTCTGGTGGTCCGCGGAGACGACCAAAACCAGTTCGAACAGGGGGGGGTGGTCTGAGAACTGCTGGTGGAGATAGCGGAGCTTGGCCAGGATCATGGCTTTAAGGCGCTCGGTGGGGCTGAGGCCCGGTTGATTTAATATGTTGCGCCACAGCGCTTCAGATTCCTGCATACAGCGTCCGGCGCATCCGGCGGCGATCTCCTTTTTGTTTTCGTAATAGCGGTACAGGTTGCCGGCGGACATGTCGCAGTCTCTGGCGATTTCGGCCATGGTGGTCTTGCCGAATCCGTATTTTCCGAAGCGTTCATGGGCGGCATCCAGAATTTGGTCTTTTACCCCTGCGGTGGTTTGTTCTTCGCTCTTCATAAATTGGGGGTTCCGGGTGAAGGTTGACTAAATAATGAATATTTTACAAAATATTTATTATTTAGTCAAGCGATTCTGCAAAAAATACGAGATAAGCCATTTTCTATCGTTTCAACCCGATTTCCTTGCGGGGAAGACGCTTGACGGAAAGACGTTGCTCCCAGCCGAAGAGGGCTTTGCCCATCGTCATCAATCTGCCTGTCCGGCGAGGAGGGATTTGAACATTGAGTACAAATGTTCTATACCAAGTAATGTTTATCTCTGTTTTAAATCCATGTGACGACTCCTATGCCAGGCAAGCCTGAAACACTCCTATCCCGAATGGGGTCGAGCTTTTATCTCGCGGTTAAAAAATTTTTTGAAATCGATGGGGCACAGCGAGCCGGTGCGTTTGCTTTTTATGCGTTCTTCGCTTTGTTTCCTTTAGTCGTTATTTTAGTCGCGGTGGCTTCGGTTTTTCTCGATAAGGGTCAGGCCGAAGATAAGGTGATCGCCTACGTCGAAAGCTACATTCCAATAAGTGGTGAAATGCAGCGTTTTATTTTCGATACCATCGGCGGCGTTGTTGACGCACGCGGCGAGGTGGGTGCAGTAGCGATTGTGATGCTGGTTTGGGCCGCCATTCAATTTTTCACAACGCTCATCTTCAGTACGAACCGGGCCTGGGGCACCGAGGGCCATAATTGGTGGCGGTTACCATTGAAAAGCTTGTCATTGCTCGCGATCATGATGGGGGCGGTCTTTGTAGGCATAGCCATTCCTATACTGGGGCGAATGGTTCAGGCCTGGTTTTTACCAGCACAAGAATTTCGTTCCTTGTACAACGTGGGCAACTTTTTCATTCCGTTGTTTGTCGTGTTTCTCAGTTTGAGTTTATTTTACAAACTGGCTCCCAGACGAGCCACGAAGTTTTCCGAAGTGTGGGCTGCCGCCCTTTGCGCCACGGTCCTTCTACGGATGAGTGAAAGCCTGTTTGTGGTTTATCTGGCGCGTTTTGCCAAATTGAATGCAGTTTATGGGGCGTTCGGCGGGATCATGGCATTGCTGCTTTGGATTTATCTTTCCGGATGCATCTTCATTTTTGGCGCTTGCCTTTGCGCCGCTCAGGCCGAAACGGAAAACCTCAGCTCTTAAGCAGGGCTTGTTTTAAATCTTCCGAAACCGGATGAGACCCAATCCATTGCTCCAGTAACGCCTCCATCAATCCCGGACCGGGGTCTTTAAACAAACGTTTGCCGTTCAGAAATAAACTCGTCGCTTCCCCAGGCATGTACACAAACAATAAAACGTCGCCTTCATCCAGGCTGGCAAACCCTCTTTTGAACCGCCGGAAGGCTTTGCCGGTGACTTCGTCCTCGATGGTCTCGCGCCAGACAGGCGGCATTTTATCAGGCAACATCGAGGTCAGAATTTCAATGCGGATGGCCACCGGATGTTCGAGGTCTCTAATGGAAGCGACGGGTTTGTTCTTATCGTGGAGATACAACGCGCATTGGTACACATCCACAAAGTTGTAAGAACGAACTCCCGATGAATGATGCGTCCAGGTGAGGTCAGCTAAATGTAAATTGGGAGGGGGACTCGCATTTGCAGGGGCGATGGGCGATCCTCCCCAAAAAATACTCAGAACAGTCAGCATTCGAATGAAAGAAAACGAAGTCATAATATCCTCGTTGTTAAATTTGAACGCGGTCTAAGCCGCAGGGGGCCGCCGGCCTATCAAGGCAAACAAAACCGCCAGAACAAGACCGACGACAAATAAGATCCACGCAATATGAACCGCAGTTCCGGCGATTCCGGTGAAACCTAAAACTCCAGCAATGATCCCTATTATGAGAGATGTAGCCGCCCATCCAATCATGGCCATACTCCTTTAATTTATTTTAAGAAATGCTATGCAGTGTTGACTTCATAGGAACATGCATCGGTCTCCAGGGTCAACTGAATTGAGGCTCTGTGGGGCCAAAAGGACAGCTGTTGACAATACGTTTGCATTGTCAAACTGCCTTGAAAATCAAGGGCGCCGAAGGTTTGTGTGCGGGATCAAACGTGGATTTCGTTGGCCCCGACCATTTTGTAGGAATCCAGGGAAGATTGGTGGCAGGTCAGGACGATGATCTGGCGATTCTTAGCGAAGCGGTCCAGCATGTCGATCACGTTCAATTTTCTTTTGTCGTCAAAGTTCACCAGAACGTCGTCCATGATGATGGGCAGCGGTTCCGAGCGGGTTTCGTATTCTTCGATTAACCCCAGCCGCATGCTGAGGTAAAGTTGTTCGCGGGTTCCACGGCTCATCTGGTGAACATTTTTGCGGTCGCCGTTTTTGTTTTCTATGAGTACTTCGTCATCGTCGATGCGTTTCAGGATATGCGGATATTTTTCGCCGGTGATGCTGGAGAAAATTTTCTCTGCCGCTTTTAGCACGCCCGGCTGACGTGTTTTTTCATACTGCTTCTTGGCGGCGTCCAGTATGAAAAGGGCGATTTTCGCGCGCGACCATTCCCGGAGGCACTCTCTCAAGTTTTGTTTTTTGATTTCCAGCAGTTCCTGTTGGACCAGCAGTTCCTCGTTGGACGTCAGTTGTTCGAGTTTGTTGCGGGTTTCGCCAATGGTTTCATGCAACCGGTTTTTTTCATCTTCCAATTCCTTTAGTCGGTTGGTGGCAAAATTCAATTCTTCATTTGCCGAGTTTTTATTTGCAAATGTCAGATGGGTTGACCGATTACTTTCATCGTCGTCCTCGCCGGTATTGTCCGCCGTTTGCTGAAGTGAGGGTTCCAACTCCTTTAAGTCGTTTTTGAGTTTGTCGATTTTAAAAACCTGCTGCTGGATTTGTTTTTCGATCTGATTTTTGCTGGCCTGATTTTCTTTCGCTTGATCGAATAATTCGCTGATGATCTGGATATTGGTGGGAATATGATCCTGCAGCGAATTCTCAGGGAGAGAGGGCTTTATTTTCCCGATCCGGTTTTCGGTTTCTGCTTCCAGTTTCAGCATGTCGCCGATTCGACCTTCGAGCTCTGCCTTGCGTAAAATTTTCTCCCTGACCTCCCGCAGGCTATTGGCAAATTCCTGCGCGTTCAGCGGCTCCAGAGTTGCATCGAAGGATATTTCCTTGAGCCAGACGCCCCATTCTGATTTTTTTTGATCGTAAGCCGACTGCTCCTGATTCAGTTTTTCCGTCAGCGTTTTTTCCAACAGATCTTCGCGGGCGAAATCTTTTCCCTCCCGCCAGGTTTGCCAGAAAATAAAAAGGCTGAAAAACAGGGAAAGACTGGCCGCGATGAGAAGCGCGGCATTCGATTCAAGCAGGCTCAGGATCAGCCCTGTTAGACCCAATCCTGCGAGGCCGAAGGCAATGCTTTTCCACCAGGAGGGAATGTTCCAGCCTTGGGACCGTTCCCCGGCTTTTTGTTCCCGATGAAGTTCCAGCCGGTTCTCGGCTTTGCTGACTTCCAACCGCAGGTTTTCAAAAGCAGTGGCAAAGGATTTGATTTGATTTGTTCTGACGGGGTTGATTTCAAAGTTTCGCACCCTCTCTTCATTCCAGGAATTGCCGGTTGCATGAAGATCGATACGAATTTTCTCTTCCAGTAAAACTTTTTCTTTTTGCAGAGCGGCTTTGTCCGTTAGAACAGAATGGACTGACTGGGTCGATTGCTGCAAGTAGAGGATATCGGCTTGGTGACTCAACAGATTCGGATTGACATCCAGGGAATTCTGGTCGATTTTCAGGTTGTGAAGATGGGTCTCGTCTTCCTCAAGCGTCTGATTCAAATCGTTCCAGGCATTCAGGTTTCTTATCCTAAGCTCCAGCGCCTGGGTTTGTTCTTTCAGAGCGCTTTG
>JAJDBE010000091.1 GCA_029261515.1 Nitrospinaceae bacterium
AGCAGTTTTATTCCCTCTTCGGTACCGCCAACGATATCCACACGTGGAGGCGGAGTGTTGAGGTTTTCAAAGGCCGCTTTCAAGCGTTCAGGCACCTCTCCAGGTTCTCGATTTCGTCTGTATTGCTCGTGATCATAGCACACGATATGATCGAAATGCCCTTCAACAGCTTCCGCAACATCGCCGAAAACGAAGTCCGGTCTGTTGCCGGGCACCGATACCATAAACCTGCG
Organism: Nitrospinaceae bacterium; assembly: GCA_029261515.1. Classification (GTDB taxonomy): domain Bacteria; phylum Nitrospinota; class Nitrospinia; order Nitrospinales; family VA-1; genus JAJDBE01. The sequence continues at coordinate 234 of JAJDBE010000091.1, forward strand.
ATGGCCCTGAATGGGCATAGCGGTTACACTTTCCATGAGAGATACAAATGCGGGCGCGTTAGCCGCAAAGTCTATTATTAATGTAAAGTCATAGCCGTCTATCAAATTAAAGCGACTCGGGGAACATTCGATCGAATTGTCAAACCCCATCAAAGCTTCGCGAATTGTTTCTCTGGGCACGCCCATTCCCAAGGCCAGTGCCGCCGCGGCCATTGCATTCGCAATGTTGTGCCGAACAACCCCGCCACAGGTGGCAGGCAACTCAGACACGGATGCGATCGGATCAACGCGACCGCCGGGCGAGGCAAAATGAATCTCAGGCGGCTCGTCAGACGTAAGGAAGATAGCTGAACCGCCCCGTTTCATATGATTGTCGATAACCGGGGAGATGCCATTCATTCCAAACGCAACTGTTTTCCCAGGCGAATATTCATTGAGCAGTTCGGCGCAAAGCGGATCCTCGGCATTTAACACCACCATCTTGCGCGCCGCATCCGTAACCTTTCGCTTCACCGCAAGCATGTCCCGAAGGTTGTTTACACCGTCCATTCCGATCTGCTCACGGCCTATATTCAAGAGAGCCGCAACGTCGCAACGATCCAAATAGGGCCCCCTTTTGATCAACCCTCCCCGCGCCGTTTCCAGGACCGCGGCTGTAAAAGAGCCTTCTCTGAATAAGATTTTGGCTTCTCTGTAACCGCCGCTATCCCGCTCTACAATCATTTTTTTTCCAATAAAAGTACCTGCTGTCGAAGTATAACCGACGACATGACCGTGGTGTTCCAGAATATGGACAAGCATGCGTGTCGTGGTGGTCTTACCGTTGGTGCCGGTAATCATGGCGACAGGCATGCGCCGATAAATCAAACGACGAACAGGGAGGACGAATATAGAGCGGACAGCCTTTTTGAGCGGCCATAGAAAGTTGCATTGTATCCACGGATTATCGCAAAAACGGCGAACAGGGAGAATAAATAGTGAGCGGACGGCTTTCTTGAGCGGCCGTGGGAGGTTCGATGACAGCCAATGATTATAAAAACGCATTAGATCGATAGGGTCCGAGGTTTCCCATAAGGAGATTTCATTTATAGAAGCCAGTTCTTTGAATCTTTCTTTTTTATCCGGCTCACTATAAACCAGCAGCCCCGTATCATTGCTGATCCTGGCTTCGTGAAGCTACAGGTTCAATTTCATACGAAATTTACCTGAAAAACATGATGGTCGTTTTATTTAAAAATCGACTACAGCGATGAAACTGCAGAATAAAAAGGAAGAGAAACTAGGAAATGCAGGAATGGAAGTATGGGGGGAATCAGTGAATCAACCGTCTTCCTTTATTGAGCTCAGGAGTATTGGAACCCAGGTCACGCTGGAATTCCATTCTTTTAAATTCTTCCCAGTCGTCACGAAACATACTGAATCCCACGTAGTCCAGCGCCTGCATGATTTCTGATTCGGAAAGTTTTTCTCCCTTGCTGTCGGCGGATTGGATCGCTTCTTCAATGGCCTCGCAAAGATTTGCAAACCGCTCGTCATCGTCAAACATCATTAAATTTTTCATAAAGTCGAATGCCATGTTTCCTCCAGAAAAACTTTAAGAACGGTTTGCCAATTCAGTGTCAGGTCATCTTAGAGTAAAATGCTCTGACTGCCAACAAAAAATCCTGGATTTCTTCTTGTATGATTGAGAAATTTTTCTCCCGCATACGGGCTGGCGATATTATCGATCCGCCAAGAGCGAGGCCCGACGCTCCGGCAGATAGATATTCCGAAATATTTTCCGGAGTGATGCCGCCCACAGCCAAAAGGGGAATGGAATCAAAGGGCCCTTTGATATTGCGGAAATAGCCAGGACCCATTTGCGAGGCGGGGAAAACCTTGACCATCGTGGCTCCGGCCTTCCAGGCATTCTCAATTTCGCTGGGAGTGAGGGCGCCGGGAAAATAAGGCAGACCTTTTTCTTTGCACCAAGCGGCGACATCATCATTGAGCGTGGGCGCCACGATAAACCTGGCGCCGGCAGCCACGGCGGCTTTAGCATCCTCAAGTGAAAGGACCGTTCCCGCCCCCAAACAGAGCGAATCAGGCCCTTCATTGGTGGCTTTTTCGATCAACCGTAGAGCACCCGGAGTGTTCAGCGTGATTTCAAGAAACTTGAGACCTCCAGAAACAACCGCCTGCATGAGTTCGGGCAACGACTCTTCCGTAACCCCCCGGACGATTCCGAGGACCGGCTCCTGCTGAAACCGGGTTAAATCAAAACCGCAGGTGGGCATGAAATTTTTAGATTTCCGCCTCGGAAGTCAATTTCTCGAAAAACGACAAATAGTCGTCCTTGTTTTCGGACTGCCGCAACTTCATGGCCGCTCTCGGATGCACATCCAGAATTCCCGTAATCATGTAGGGAATGGTATACCCCCACTCGATGTCCTGGCGCAGTTTGATGAAGTCGGATTCCAGAACCTGAAGAATCGGACGAATATTAAATTTAGGATTTTTCAGAAACCCTAAAAGCAATTCCATCGGGCAATTGCCTGCCGCTCTGCCGATGCCGAAAATGGTGCCATCCAGGTAATTAATATTATTAATGATCGCTTCAATGGTATTGGCAAACGCCAGCTGCTGATTGTTGTGCGTGTGAATTCCGATTTCCCGGGTCTTCAGAATCGATTTATACTTTTTAGCGAGATAAGCGATCTGTTCTGAATAGAGTGCGCCAAAACTATCCACCAGGTAAACGACGTCGACGCCACTCTCTTTTTCAATCTGTTCCAGAGCCTCGTCCAGTTCACGCTCTCTGGCGTGGGAAACGGCCATGAGGTTGATGGTCATTTCATATCCCTTGGCCTTCAGCGTGTTGGTGAGGTCGATGGCCTTGTCAATGTCCTTGACGTAACTGGCCACCCGCATCATGTCCACATAGCTTTCGCTGGCAGGGATCACATCGTTGGGGTCGAACCGGCCAATATCGGCCATCACGGAAATTTTGCATTTTTTCTCTGTGTTTCCCACAATGCGTTCCAAATCTTTTTCGGAACAAAACTTCATGGGGCCAAAATCTTCCCGCTTAAATTGTTTTTCGTCTGCCTTATAGCCGAGTTCGATGTAATCGATGCCGGAATCATTGACCGCGCGAAAAACCCGCCGGACCTGGTCGTCGTCGAATTTGTGATTATTCATTAAACCGCCATCGCGGATGGTACAGTCCAATACTTTGATTTCTTTACGATACATACTCCCTAACTCCCAGATAAGGTCATCCCTTCGGATACGGCTCCTTCGGTGGATTTCCGAGTAAAATTGGTTGAATTTGTTGATTATATTTTGATTAAATTGATTGGTCAATCAGATTATGATGGATTTTTCGCAAGCGCTGTCTTATCTATAAAGGATGTAAATTCTCCAAAGCGATTCTTCATACGGGGAAGTTTACAAACCTATTGAAACTTATGGGGAAAGGGGATTTATGAATTTTTGGCTGGTGAAGCAGGAACCCAGTAAATACAGCTGGGAACAGTTCATCAAGGACAAGGAAACCTATTGGGATGGAGTCAGAAACTATCAGGCGCGTAACAATTTGCAGACAATGAAAAAAGGGGACCTCCTCTTTTTCTATCACAGTGTGATCGGTAAAGAGATCAAAGGCGTGGCCAAAGTAACGAAGGAAGCCTACCCCGATCCAAGTACGGATGATGCCCGCTGGGTGGTGGTGAATTTGCAGCCAGTAACGGCTTTCAAAATTCCCGTAACTTTGGACGACATTAAAAATCATCCAGAGCTGGACTCCATTGCCCTGGTAAAACAATCGCGCCTGTCGGTCATGCCATTAACGAAAAAAGAATTTAAACTCATCTTGAATATGGGGAAAACAAAAGTGGCCGGTGTTTAAAATTCCGATCTGAATGGGTTTTCAGGCTGAGAGAATGAGATTGACTTCAACCCCTCTGCGGTATAGATTAAAGTAAATTCTCCATCAGGAGGTGTTTTTGCTGAAATTTACTGGCAGTTTAGTGGTCATTTCCCTTTTATGGATGTTCGGTTGTGCCGAGCAATCGGCAAAAAAACCGGAATCTTCTCCTGCCGCCACTGCAGCAGGAGAGCAAAGTCCCGACGCTCACCTGAGTGGCAAGAAAACAACTCCTGAGCCGGCGCCAACACCTGAATCCGGTTCCCCGGAAGATCATTTATCCGGCACTGCCACACCATCCGTTTCCGACTCTAATTCCGATTCTGATCCCCATGTCAGCGGCAATTGAGCGATGCGGAGGGTTCAATTAATCTTTTTTTCAGCCGTTTATTTTCTTGCCGTGTCCGGCGCCTTCGCGCAATCGGTTTCTTCTGATTGTTTAAATCGAGTGACTTCTCTGGAAAAAAGAAAAGAAGCCGTGGCTTCCCAGGGAGGCATTTGGGGTTTATTCGAAAAGTACTCGGCAACCGCCGGCAATTCCAGCAAGGCCATTCAACTTGATTCCAACATAAATAAGATAATCACTTCCTTGAATTACCTGTGTGAAACCCAAAATGGGGTGCCGTTTAACGAACTCGCTCGGTATGTAAACAAAAGCCTTGCCGAAAAGGGAGAAGCCGGTTTTAAAAAAGATCACCTCCTTTTCGGAAAATCTGCATCTGAAATCGACCAATGGCTGGTGTACGCGAAGTTTGCAAAGGCAAAGCAAAAAAGAACCCTGGAGCAAAAAAAAATTAACAGCTCGATTCAAAAAGGCGGGGTTTTGGTAGAAAAATATCGAGCCTTGTCGGAATCCATGCAGAAAGACGCAACGTCCAACCCGATGCTTGACGAAATCATTCATCTGAATGAGGAAATCGAAGACTATTTGAAGACCGATCCGTATGTCGCTCTGTCTGTTCAAGAACGTGCGGAAGTCCCCTATTGGGACATCGACGAAAATCATGGCGGATCGTAGGCTTTTTATTTCGTCCAGCTGTTATCAGCAGATCCATTGAAATTGAATCGTATTCGTTAACTGTTTTTTGATTTTAGGGAGGATTAACGATGGGGCATTTTTTGGTCATTGGCGGCACAGGGGTGATGGGAACCTCGGCCATTCAGGCAGTCCGCAAAGTTTTCGGCAAGGAAGCCGTGATCGTCGCCAATTGGTATGGCAAGGAAATTCCCGGTTTTACCATTGAGAACGCAGACCACACTGTTTTCGGCGATATCACCGATCCCAAATGTCTTGAGGAAATTCAATCTTTCAATTCCGGAAAATTCGACTACCTGTTTTACGCCACCGCTTTGGGTGATGTGGGCACCCCCATCCGCGACGCCACCCAGGAACAGATTGACAAATCGAACCGTCTGTCTTTCGATCCGATCCCACAGTTGGAACAAGCTCTGGATATAGGAACCCTTGTGGCCTACTCCACGTTTTACGTGATCCGCCATCAACTGGCCACTTATGGCGCTATGGGATATTCCAAGGAAGCCATCGAAAAATGGACGGTAGAGTCGGGAAAATCCAAACACGCGTGTATCCGCGCCGGACTTTTTGAATCTTCTTCCTCCAGAGGCATTAAACTTCTACTGCGAAAGGTGGCTAAGAAGACGGAAAACTTGAAGGACCCTTTGCTCCGCTCTTACTTTGAAGGTGTGAGTTCAAAAGAAGGCATACAAAAGTTCGAAGAGGGCATCTTTCAGGAAGAAAAAGAAGCCTACGGAGATGCGCGCACCACTCAGGAAGATTTGTATCAAGCCCACCTCGAATTGTTTCAATCTGAAAACCCGGTTTTCGTGAACGTTTGCGGGAAGAAAATCTGGCACTCCGATAAGCCCCTGCTCCTCAACGATTATTTATAAAACCCATAATATTCGGGCCGGATAAAAGGCGGAAATTCAGCGGTTCTTCCTCTTTTGGATTTTGGTTAGTTATTATTTTACAATGCTTTATGGATTTTTCGGGCGATTTGTTTTATACTTCGAGACATACCTTTTAAAGCTTTTTACGGGCCATTGTTTCGATGAAAAAACGAGAGCAGCCTGGACTCCGTCCGCCTTTTTCATTTTCACATGACGAAGGACTGAACAACCTGTTGGACAACGTTGTTCAGGATGTGAAAAGCTATGCCGACCGGCTCCATTCCCAGATACGAAAATTGGCGGATATCGGACGCGCTCTTTCAGGCGTTTACGATCTCAACGTTTTGCTGGAAATGATTGTCGATCAGGCACGGGGCTTCACCAATGCCGATGCGGGAACT
>JAJDBE010000092.1 GCA_029261515.1 Nitrospinaceae bacterium
GGAATCACCACATCCACCATCACCGTTCCCTTGGTGGCCGCGTTGGGGATTGGCCTGGCGACGACCATTCGTGGCCGCAACCCCATCATCGATGGCTTCGGCCTCATCGCCCTAGCCAGCCTGACCCCCATTTTATTTGTGATGCTCTTTGGCATGGTCGTTTATGGAGTCGAAGGATGAGCGCAGATTCCAGTTTCTCTTCATTACTCCAGGTTTCCCTACAAAACACGCTGTTCGATGTTTTGCCCATTCTTGCGGTACTGGCATTTTTTCAAGTGGTCGTGATCAGAAAAAAAGTCCCTCACTTCCGGCAGGTTTTCGCCGGACTTGTTCTCGTGGTATTGGGTTTGGCGGTTTTTATCGTGGGATTGGAACAATGTATTTTCCCCATAGGTTCTTATATGGCGGACCAACTGACAAACATTTCCTTTCTGGCAAAAGGAAATAGCCAGACAATCACCACTCTTCAATCAGGAACAAATTTTTCTCCTTCATTATATGCCTGGACCTATGCGTTCGCTTTTTTGATCGGCTTTTCCACGACCCTGGCGGAACCCGCTTTAATTGCCGTCGCCATAAAAGCGCGTGAGATTTCAACCGGCGCCATTTCGGAATGGGGCCTTCGCATCACTGTAGCTTTGGGGGTTGCAATCGGTGTGACTTTGGGAACCTATCGGATTGTCACAGGCAGTTCCCTGTATCTCTATCTGGCCGTGGGATACGGCTTTCTTTTACTGCAAACCTGCTTTGCCCCCAAAAGTATCATTCCCCTGGCGTATGATTCAGGCGGCGTGACCACATCCACGGTGACCGTTCCCGTCCTGGCGGCGCTTGGAATCGGTCTTGCCACCAATGTGCCCGGACGGTCTCCAATTTTGGACGGGTTCGGACTGATCGCTTTCGCTTCCCTTTTCCCTATGATCGCCGTTATGGCGTATGCTATGATCAGCGCATGGCGGGTTAAAATGAAAGAAAACAACCCCATGTCCAATAATTCTTAGAGGAAGAAACCAAAATGCGGTTTAAAGTCATCCTTGCTTTGGTCAACGACGAATATCAAGATGAGGTCATCAAGTCCGCGAAAGAGGCGGGAGCCACGGGAGTTACCATCCTCAACGCGCGGGGAGAAGGTGTCCACGAGCAAAAATCCTTTTTTGGCCTGACCATGGAAACACAGAAAGACATGCTGCTTTTTCTCGTCGAGGATATTATTTCCGACGACATCATGGATGCCATCTATCAAGCCGGCAAGTTAAGCGAGCACGGAAACGGAATCGCCTTTTGCTGGACTGTGGACCGGGCCATCGGCCTGGAAAGCCAGCTGCCTATTTTGGAAAAAGACGCCAAAGAGCATTATTTTTAATTTAAAACTGGAGAGTTGAATGACCAAGAACCAAGTTGTTGCGGATATCATGATGGCCGACTTTAAAAAAATAGATGGCATCACCAAAGTCTCCGAAGCCTTGAAAATGATGAAGCAGGAAAAACTCAACGCGGTTTTGATAGCACCCAGAAACGAAACCGATGTATACGGCATCCTCACTTTAAGAGATATTGCGCGCAAAGTGATCGGTCAACGGCGAAAGCTCCACGAAGCTCATGTTTATGAGATCATGTCCAAACCCGTCCTATCGGTTCCATCCAACATGCCCCTCCCCTATGCGGCGAGACACATGACTAACTTCAGCGTTTCTTACGCCATGGTTCTGGAAAATAATGAAGTGAAAGGAATGATTTCTTTGAACGGCATTGTCCATTTCTGGGACCAGGAATAAACCAACCCGCAGGCAGATCTTTTATCCGCACCCCTTTTTACCGTCGACGGCCCTTCTTAGCCATGTAGGCACTGCGTTTTTCCAGAGCCGCTCGTATTTTTCCACTGAGATATTCCATGTTGACGGGTTTCTCGATCACCGCGAAGGCACCGTCGGCAAGGCACCCCTCGGCGATTTTAAGGCTGGTGACCCCGGTGACCATGATGACCTCCACGCCTGGGTCTTTGTCCTTGATTAACTTCAGCGTATCGATTCCATTCAAATAAGGCATCTCAATATCCAGAAGGACACAGTCCGGCTTAAACTCTTCGAACTTGGCAAGCGCATCCTTTCCATCGCCGGCCACGATCACAGAGAAGCTTTTGGCCTCGAGAAACCGCTTCATGTTGGACTGAACTTTTTTTTCGTCATCGACAACCAGGATGGTTGCTCCGTTTGCATCGCTCATTTTGCTAATAGTAGTGTTGGGATGAAAGTTCAGGAAAGGGTTTCAACTGTCAGCAATCCCCACGCTAACCTTTTTTCAGGGAACTTCCCGTCTTACTGTCCCAGCGGACTTTTTCCGGACTGGAAACATGTTGTGCCTCGGCAGACCAGTAATTCCACTCGGCTTCAATTTTCAGAATTCTCACACATTCATCCACTCCGTGTGAACCTGCCATATGCGAATACAACTGATTCAGATCTTTGATAAAGGTGTCCTGTTCTGACTTCCATCTGTCCTGCGCTTCGGCGATGTTGGCCAGGGTGTTTTCCGCGGCGGCGTTATAAGTGAACGTCAGCCGCTTCACTTTTTCAAAGTCGATAAAGAAATGGACATACAACCAGACCACAAACGGAACCAGGGACAATGCCCAAAGGCCCATTTTCAAGGGCTTCTTATCCATCAAAATCCCGGCGATCAGCAGACCAAATCCGGCGATCAGCGAATAAAAGGAGGCGTTGGAATAGTATTTCGCCGGCAACACCTTTTTCCCACACCTTTCTTCAAGAGCGTCGCTCGTCACCTGGACTGACGCAAGCGTTCCCCAGGAAATCAGGTGTGATTGAGCCGAGGCTTCGGTCTCCAATCCCTTAAATAATCCCGCAAGGAGACACACGAACACGATAAAAGGCAATAGACGCTTGGGCAGACTGCAAAGGAAGTGCATCTTGCGCTTTGATTTGTTAAGGTTTTTCAATATAATCTGCGTACATCAATCAATTGTATGAAATTAAAGTTTTTCATTATAGACTCTGTTTCCATTTTTGGAAAATATTTATTGAGCCTTTTAAAAACAATTATTTAATAGTATTTGACCGATGAATAAAGAACCAAGATTTACCGATACCGGAGACGGTATGGTGACGGACAACGAAACCGGCCTGGTCTGGGCCAGGGAGGATTCCTGGACCATCGCCCAGGACTGGCTGAATTTTCAGGAAGCGTTGGCTTTCGTGGACGATCTCAATAAAAAGGATTATCTGGGCTTTCACGACTGGCGCATTGCCGAAAGGGAGGAAATCGAGAAGCTCTATGCCCCCGAAAGCACCATTGTGGCGCGGTCGAAGCAGGAGATTCACCTCGATCCCGCCTTTGCTCCCGGTGGCGGCAATGGCTCCTGGTGCCTGCCGTTCGATCAGCAGGCCGCCTTTTACTTCAATTACGGCAGTGGCATTGCGCAGGGATTCGATCAGGACTTCTCTCAGGGGTATGTGCGGCCTGTCCGGCTTTATCCGGATTGATCCTGCGATTGGGACGACGTGCGCTTGAAGCAGGAAGTGATTTTAGGCATGCTCTGCACGGGCCGGATGACCTGGCAGATTTCAACGCAATCGGGTTCGTGCGCGATGGAGGCCAGTTGATAGCGCTCCGTGTCGACTTCTTCGTCCCGGCCCAAGTACTGGGCGATAGCGGTCCTGAGAGCGTCCCATTCGAGATAAAGAAAAAACTGGTCTTCGGGATCTTCAAGGCCGAAAGCGGAAATCAGGGCATTAAAATCGAAGGTGGCAATTTCCTCGATGGGCTTGCCAAGACAATGCTCCCGGTAGCCTGTGCCGCCGCCGATTTCCTTACTGCAGGTGATTTTGGAAAAATCGAAATCGAGCAGACAATCGGCATGATCGAGTTTGACGGTCACTCTGGATGAAGAGTCTTTGCAGGGCATGGCAATCCACAAGATTAAAGGGCTTTTCTATCTATTATAGCACTTTAATTCTTTTCGCCTTGAGGGAAAGAGTTGTCAGGGAGAAGAATAAATGCTCCGCTAGGCGCGTCCTCTAACGTCACCTGAGCCTGTCGAAGGGTGACAGCAAAAATTTGCAAAACTACTGTTTCGCTAGCTTGCTAATCCAGAATATCCATGCTGATGTCCACTGCCGGGGCGGAGTGGGTCAAAGCGCCTACGGAAACGTAATCCGCTCCTGAGCGGGCCAGCTCCTCCAGCCGTTCCAGGGAAATCGACCCGGAAATCTCGATTTTAACCTTGCCGCAAACCAGTTTGACCGCCTGCCTGATCAATTCCGTCGGCATGTTGTCCAGCATGATGATGTCCACCCCGGCGGCGAGAGCCTCGGCGACCTCTTCGATATTGGTGGTTTCCACTTCCACCGTTTTCTCACTTCCCAGTTTATTCCGCACCCGCGCGACGGCTTCGGTGATGCCTCCGGCGGCTTTGATGTGATTGTCCTTGATGAGAACGGCATCGAATAATCCGAACCGGTGATTCATGCCGCCGCCGCATTTCACCGCGTATTTTTCAAACACTCTGAGTCCCGGCGTGGTTTTCCTCGTATCGAGGACGACGACGGGTTTGGCCTGCTGCACAAATTTCCGGGTCAATGTGGAGATGCCACTTAAGCGCTGAAGAATATTTAACGCCGTGCGTTCCCCCTCCAACAGTGCTATGCACCCGGCCCGAACCGTGAGGATTCGCTCTCCGGCAGCAATTTCATCGCCATCACAACCGATCGCCTCGGGAAACTCAGCGGCAGGGTCCAGAATGGAAAACACCCGCCGGAATATCCCGACGCCGCAAAGCACCATCGCTTCCTTGGCCAGGACCTCGGCTTGTTTGACCCGATTATCCGCGAGAATACTGCGGGTGGTGATATCCCCCGGCCCCAGGTCCTCTTCCAGGGCCGTTCTGATTAAGGAGTCGATTTGTTCGTCGCTGGGCGGTTGGGTCATGTTTGCTGGCCTTGTTTCATTGGAGATGGAATTTTTTAATTGCTTAAAGGAAGAAACGCCTCTGTTATAATCCGGTGAAAATGGATCGCCTGCGATCTTCCCGCTTATTTTTGCCCTGTTTCGCTCAATAATTCAATAAAACAATTATCACTCTGACAAAAGAATGACTCAAATCGAACTTCCCAAAAAACTCGAACTCGAAGCACTGCCCGCGAAGTCATCCGATGGGCGGTTTTCCACGAATACGGAGCAACCTCCGGAGAAAAGAATTAATCTCAACGATCCTGAAACCGGGAAAACCTGGGGATTCGTGGTGGTGGACAACACCTGCCGCGGCCCTGGTCTTGGCGGCATCCGCATGGCCAAGGGTGTGACTCTGACAGAGGTCGCGCGCCTGGCACGGGCGATGACACTTAAAAACAGCGCCGCCTGCGTTCCTTTCGGAGGCGGAAAATCCGGATTAGCGGTCGATCCTGAATCACTTCGCAATTCCCCTGAGTTGAGACGCCACCTGATCGGCCTCTTTGCGGAGGCATTGTATTCCATTGATTCCTATATCTGCGCGCCGGACATGGGCACCGATGAGAGGGACATTCAACAAATCTATGAGTGCAACTCGGGGCAACTGGAAACTCCGGTTCACCTGCGCGGGGGCGCTGGCAGGCCGCCGGAGAAAGGCGGAATTCCCATCGATGGCTGGGGACTCACAGCGCACGGATTGTTCGCCGCCGCCAAGACGATGGAACCGCTACAGGGCGGATTTCCCTTAAAGGGAGCCCGCGTGGTCATTCAGGGATACGGCAACGTCGGTTCTTATACCGCGAGCAAACTGCACGCCGAAGGCGCGTTGATCGTCGGCGCGTCGGACATTCATGCGGCGCTTTGGCATCCCAAAGGATTGAATCTCGAAGAATTAAATTCCGTGCGCCGGGAAGCCTGCGGCCTTCAGGGTTACTCCGGTCCAGTGGAAAAACATTTCGGCGCCGACCGGGTGGACTGGCTGTTAGAAGCGCCCTGCGAGATTCTGGTTCCCGCCGCCCGTCCCGATGCCATCACCGCAAAAAATGCCGACCGTATTCAGTGCCGCATCATTTTACAAGGGGCCAACACGCCCAGCAACAAAATGACGGAGTACTATCTGAAAAACCGCCGAGATATTCTGTCGCTTTCGGATTTCATCGTGAACGTCGGGGGAGTCATCGGCTGTGCGGTGGAACTGAAGATGACCGGAGACCCGGCTTATAAAGAAAAAGTTTCCAGCCATGGAACCCGGCGTTATGTCGAGGAATTGATCTTCAGCACGGTTGCAAAAAATGTTCTGGAGATTCACAACCGCCTTGCCAGCCAAAAACAAAAGGACGTTATTTTCCGCGAGGAAGCCCTGAAACTGGCAATAGAGCGATTGCAAATTAAAGAGGAGTGGCTGTAAAAACCTGCGCAATAGAAATCCCCTTTCCCTTCCAGAACGGAACGGAAAGGGGATCTTCCCCAACCCCAGGTTTTGCGCCTGGGGCCTTCTGCACTTTTAGTTTCGCGCCAGGCAGTTAATGTTGAATCCACCGGCACGTGTTGATGTTAAACAGTGCGTAAAGCGGGCACCATCCGATCAATCCGGTGAGTAGCGGAACCAATCCAACCACACCGAGGACGATTCCCCACGTTCCCTGTAAATAAAATCCCACGGCGATCAAAACGACGCCGACAATAATCCTCATTGCACGGTCTATTTTGCCTTCATTCATGGTCATGGCTGTCATGGCTCAACCCTCCCCTTTGAAGTTAACAGGATTTGTTGCACCTTTTCGCCCGAGCATTTTTTCCTCCTCTATTGAATATAGGCCTGGGCAGGCTTATTTCCACATTTTTTTGCACCTGCGATCCGGCAGACCAGCCCCATTTGAATTCAATTATTGGATTAATTTGATTGTAGAGAGGGTTCTAAATAGGGGGAAAAAGGAGGTGAATCCGGAGGCTGAATCTCTATAAAATCAATATTTAAAGGAGTTATGCCTTACCTGGCGAGATATCGGATTGCTCGTAAATTTCTTTGAGGATTTTATCGGCGCCCATTTTCAGGAGGTCTTTGCCCAGTTCGCGGCCCAGTTTTTTTGCCTCAAAGGGTTGGCCCTGTTTATCCCATTGGTATATCGTTTTACCGTCCAGGCTGGCGACGACACCTTTGAGGGTCAACTCGTCCTGATCCATATTGATGGTGGCATAAGCGCCAATGGGCACCTGACAGCCGCCTTCCAATTCACCAACGAAAGCCCGTTCCGCCTCCACCGCCCAGTGGGTTTCTTCATGATCCAGCGGCACGATCAATTCATGCACCTTATGATCGTATCTTCGCGCTTCGATGCCGACAGCGCCCTGCCCCATCGCCGGCAACAGAATCTCCGCCGGGATGATCTCGGTAATTTTGTCCTGCCAGCCCATGCGGCGAAGCCCGGCGGAAGCCAGAATAATCGCGTCCAGCCCTTCAGATTCGAGTTTCTTGAGCCGGGTGTCGATGTTGCCGCGCAGGGGAACGATTTTAAGATCGGGACGGTATTGCAATAATTGCGAACTCCGCCGCAGACTGCCGGTGCCAACTTTAGCCCCTTTGGGCAGATCGGCAAGTTTGACGTTGTTGCGGGAGATCAGCGCATCGAAGGGATTTTCCCGCTCGGTAATCACCGCTATTTCCAACTCAATCGGCAGGTTCATCGGCACGTCTTTCATGCTGTGCACCGCGATATCGATTTCTTTCCGTAACAGGGCTTCTTCGATTTCCTTGACGAACAGGCCCTTGCCGCCAATTTTGGTCAGCGGCACGTCCTGAATCTTATCGCCGGAAGTCTTGATGATCTGGATTTCCACTGTCAATTCCGCATGCAGTTCTTCCAGCTGGGATTTGATCCAGTTCGCCTGCCAGAGGGCAAGGTCGCTGCCCCGGCTGCCTATGATGACTTTATCGAGTTTCATTCAGTCGTCCAGGTGGAACAGGTGGCGGATGGCTTTCAGGTAAACGTGGCCTTCCTGGGACTGGGTCTGTTTCTTGAGGTTGATGGTGGGTTTGTGCAGGATTTTGTTGATGATCGACTGGGTGGCCAGCTCGACCGTGTTTTTATCTTCTTCAGAGAGGTGCTCCATTTTCTTCAATGCCTTTTCCACTTCCTTCTGGCGAATGGTTTCGGCGCGCTTGCGCATTTCAACAATGGTCGGCACGGCATCCAGCGAAACCACCCAGTTGTTGAACTTGTTGACCTCGCTTTGAATGATCTCTATGGCGTTTTCCGCTTCCTTTTCCCGTTCATGCATATTGGCGGTCACGACGCCCTGCAGGTCGTCGATGTCATACAGGTAGACGTTTTCCAGATCGTTGACTTCCGGCTCGATGTCGCGCGGAACGGCGATGTCGATGAAAAAGATCGGCTTGTTTTTGCGCTGGTGGATCGCCCGTTCCACCATGTCTTTTTTGATGATGAACGTCGGCGCGGCTGTGGAGGTGATGACGATATCCGCCCTGTGTAGTTCCTCCTTGAACATGTCGAAATCCAGCGCGGCGCCATTTAACGTTTTTGCCAGAGACACCGCCCGCTCATAAGTGCGGCTGGCGACATAAACCGTTTTCACCCCGTACGATATAAGATGCTTCGCCGCCAGTTCCGCCATCTCTCCGGTGCCAACGAGCATGACGGAGCGGTTTTCCAGATCGTCAAAAATTTTGCGCGCCAGTTCCACCGCCGCCGAACTGATGGAAACGCCGCGTTCAGAAATTCCGGTTTCTTCCCGCACCCGTTTGGCGACATTAAACGCTTTCTCGAATAACTGGTTCAGCACCATCCCGGTGGACTGGAGGGCGCGCGCCATGCTGTAGGCATCCTTCACCTGACCCAAAATTTGTGCTTCGCCTAACACCATCGAATCAAGACTGGATGAAACGCGAAACAGGTGTTCGACGGCGGCTTCGTCCTGGTAGCTGTAAAAATAGGTTTCCAGTTCCTGAGGGGAAATGTTGTGGTAGTCGCAGATGAACTGCTTGAGCAGCCCGACCCCTTCGCTGGTGTTGCGCACGCGGGCGTAGATTTCCACGCGATTGCAGGTGGAGAGGATGATGTTCTCGACAATCTCCGGCTGGTTGATGAGCCGTTCCAGCGAGGCTTCGATCTCACCGGGAGAAAACGCCAGTTTTTCGCGAATCTCCACCGGAGTCGTCTTGTGATTCACACCCACGAGAATGAGATTAGGGTCTGCCATAAATCACACGTGCATGAAATAGGTGATGATCATCATTACAAAACCGAGAATGGCCCCCTGGGCCGCCTTCTTGCCACGAACGCCCGCAAACAGCCGGCCAAAAAACAGCGAGCCGTAAATGATCCACACGATCACCAACGGCCAGGTTTTGGTTATATCCCAGGACAAAAACGGCTGGTCCATCTTGGCTTTCCAAAGCGGCCCAGTCATAAACCCAAGCGTGAACAGCGGAAAACCGATGGTAATGACCTTGTCGACCAGTTTATCCAGCACTTCCAACGAGGGCATGCGGAAATACATGATGCCCAGCTTCTTCGATTTGACCTGGTGTTCCTGGATAAGATACATGATGGCTGCGGCAAAAGCGATTGTAAATGCTGCGTATCCGAGCACCGAAAGGGTCCGGTGCATGGTCAGCCAAAAATGCTGAGTTTCCGAATCCAGCGCCGCCTCTTTGGACAAAAACGCCGAAAATAACAGCGCCAGAAACGCCAGGGGAATCACGAACGCCCCCAAATCCTTGATTTTATATTTCCATTCGGTGAGGAAATAGACCACCACGATCATCCAGGAGAAGAACATGGCGATCTCGAAAGTCGTGGTGTAGGGGCCGTGTCCTGTTTCCATGGAGCGAAGACCCAGCCAGGCCGTGTGCGCCAAAAGCCCTAAGCCAACCGTCGCCGTGGCGAGGGTGGACACCAGTTGCTTGCGGTACACGAGGTAAACAAAATACCCCAGTGACGCGCCGAGATAACTGAACAGTGAAATATTGAACACGAGTTTTCCCATATCCCCCACAGGGCGGCCAGACACTCCACCCCAGGGAATCAAAACCAAAGGGCTGGACCGGAAAAGGCTAAACTATTGGAAATTTATCGTAACATTTTGTTTTCAGGGATTCAACGGGGGAGATGGGTATGGCAAAAAAGATAGTTACCATCTGTAGTAGTTTTCTACGAATAGTTTCACTCTCCTAAGTTATCCCACTCAATCTATAGTAAATAGTCATGAGTACAAAAGGCCCAGCCCGTATGTCTAAAAAGTCATACCAGATTCGATTGAGAGTTTTTGCCCTTTTCTATAACCAGCGGTTTTTCAAGGATTCTGTTTTGGCACAATCGTTGCTCTTGATTTACTTATCCAGAAACCATTATTGCTTGCTGCAAGAGGGAGCCATATGGAATCGTCCGCTAAAGACCTGGAAGGTTCAGGGAATGAAATGAAAGAGAAAATGCCGCTCTATTCGAAGGGACTGTTGGGTCCTGGGCAATTCTTCAATGACGAGAAGAATGAAGTCCTGAAAACCAAGCGGTGGGGGTTTTGGTCCACAATGGGTTTCGCCGCCATCATCTGTACTTTGTATTTCTTTATTGCGGGTCTTTTGGTCGGATTCATTTACGGGTTCAACCTCGCTTCCAATCCGGAGCTGGATCAGGATGTCTATTTCGAATCTCTGCTGAATAGCGGGTATTTTCTATCTCTCTCCACGCTGGTCACCACCTGGCTCACCGTCGGATTGATCATTTTGTTCGTTGCTCTGCGTAAGGGCATCACGATTTCGGAATATCTCGACTTCACCCCTGTTTCTCTAAAAGTCGTTCTGCGCTGGCTGGGTGTCACCCTTTTATTCATGCTGCTGTGGGATGCGTCGTACCCCCTCTTTGACATTATGGAACCGGACTTCGAGGAGAAAATATACAGAACAGCCGGCAATCCCATTTTACTGTGGATTGCGGTGGTGATCGCCGCTCCTTTATCTGAGGAATTTTTCTTTCGTGGGTTTTTGTTTGAGGGAATTCGTGGCTCGAAGCTCGGACCAGTGGGGGCGATACTCATCACCTCCGTTACCTGGGGGGCGATCCACCTGCAATACGGAATCTATGAAATGGTTTTAATCGGCGTCTTTGGCGTTCTCCTCGGCATCGCCAAAATCAAAACCCGATCGATTTACACCTCTATGACCCTGCACTGCTTTTTCAATCTCATGGCAATGGTGGAATTGGCGGCGGTTAATTAAAGCTGAGATCACCGGACCCGGTCGGGTTCTTTGAGGTTTTTTTTGTCTTTCAGGACTTCTTTGAGTTCGACCATGAACTCGTTCACGTCTTTGAAAGAGCGGTACACGGAGGCGAAGCGGACGTAGGCGACGTCGTCCAGAGTGTAGAGTTCCTTGACGACTTTCTCGCCGATGGCAACGGCGGAAATTTCCTTCTCTCCCAGGTCCTGAAAATACTGTTCGACCCGTTCCACCAGGGCCTCTATTTTCTCAATGCTGACGGGGCGTTTCTGGCAGGCCTTCTTCACGCCGTCGATGATCTTCTCCCGGTTGAATTCTTCCCGGCGGCCATCCTTCTTAACCACGAAGGGCAACGATTTTTCCAGGCGTTCGTAGGTGGTGAAACGGTCGGCGCAACTGAGGCACTCCCGCCTTCGCCGGATGATGTCCCCCTCCTTGTTCAGACGAGAGTCGATCACCTTGTTTTCCATGTTTGCGCAAACGGGACATTTCATTTGGGATCAGTACTTGACGATGGGTTGGTAATTCAGGGGGAACTGCTCGCACAATTCGCGGACTTTCTTGAGAGTCTTGGCATGAAAGTCTTTCTCCTGCAAATGCTGTAGCGTTTCAACAATCATGTCGCCGATCTGCTGCATTTCTTTTTCCTTCATTCCGCGTGTGGTGAGCGCCGGAGTGCCGATGCGTACGCCCGATGTGACAAACGGACTGCGCGTCTCAAACGGAACGGTGTTTTTATTGACGGTGATTCCCGCCAGTTCCAGCGCTTCTTCGGCGTCTTTACCAGTGATGTCCTGCGGACGCAGGTCGAGCAGTATCAGGTGCGTGTCGGTGCCGCCACTGACGATTTTGAATCCGTTTTTCACCAGGTGGTCGCCGAGGAATTTCGCATTGGCGATCACCTGTTTCTGATAGGCGACGAAGTCCTGACTCAATGCTTCCTTGAACGCCACCGCCTTGGCGGCGATCACATGCATGAGCGGTCCGCCTTGAATGCCGGGGAATATCTTCTTGTTCACGTCTTTAGCGAATTCTTCCTTGCAGAGGATCATGCCGCCACGCGGCCCGCGCATGGTCTTGTGCGTGGTCGTGGTGACAAACTCCGAATGCGGTACCGGGGACGGATAGAGGCCTGCGGCAACAAGTCCTGCCGGATGCGCGATGTCGGTCATGATCTTGGCTCCGACCTCATCGGCGATTTCGCGAAACTTGACCGCATCTATTACTCTCGGATACGCACTGCCGCCGACGATGATCATTTTTGGTTTGTGCTCCCGCGCCAGTTTGGCGACTTCTTCATAGTCGATCAGTTCCGTGTCCTTGTTCACGCCATAGGGAATGACGTGATAGGTGTAGCCGGAAAAGTTGACGGGACTGCCATGCGTAAGATGACCGCCGTGCGACAGGTTCATCCCCAAAATGGTGTCTCCCGGCTTGACTGCGACGTGATACACCGCCATGTTCGCCTGCGACCCGGAATGCGGCTGGACGTTGGCGTGATCGGCGCCGAATATTTTCTTGGCCCGCTCAATCGCCAGGGTTTCCACCACGTCCACAAATTCGCAACCGCCGTAATAGCGTTTTCCGGGGTAGCCTTCAGCGTATTTATTGGTCATGACCGATCCCGAGGCTTCCAGCACCTCGGGGCTGACAAAGTTTTCGGAGGCGATCATCTCCAGATAATAGTTTTCCCGGTCGGTTTCCGCATTAATCGCATTGGATACATCAGGATCAAATTCCGCAAGTGACAATTTACAGTTCTCCTTTTGATTTTAATTTGCTGTCAATATCTTCAATTTTGTCCAGTCGTTTTTGATGGCGACCCCCTTCAAACGGCGTTTCCAGCCAGGTTTTTACGATTTCCTGAGCCAGTCCCTTGCCGATGACGCGCCCGCCCATGATGAGAATATTCGAGTCGTTGTGTTCGCGGCACATCTTGGTCGTGTATAAATCCGAACACAGGGTGCCGCGGATTCCGGGAAACCGGTTCACCACGATGGACATGCCCACGCCGGTGCCGCAAATCACGATGCCGCGCTCTACTTCCTTATCGAGAATGGCCTGGGCAATTCGCATCCCGTAATCCGGGTAGTCCACCGAGTCGGAATTGACGGGACCGAAATCCTCCACGGCCACGCCTTCATTATGCAAGTAGGCGACGATGCTTTCTTTTAAATCAAACCCCGCATGGTCCGAGGCGATGGCTAGTTTTTTCATTCTTTAAATGATTTTAAGTGATATTCCTCTGTTTCTGCATCGGAGGGGCCTCCAAAATAGAAACGGGTTATTAAGAGATTCGGATGGCTTTGAAAGGAAAATCGGATTAAAATTAGAACAATAAAATGAAGCTTGTACAAGCATTGTAATTCTTTTCGCGATAGTAAATAAAGACCTATATTTTGTCAACTCCCTAACCTTCTTGTTTTTTGGAAATAAATGGCCTCTCAGACGAAGGTTTGCGTATTGAAAACAGCAGGGAAAAGGCCTAAAATGCCGTTGGCACTGCATGCCCATGAAAAAAAATAACATGTGGAAAAACGTCTTTATAGAATCGTGCATTCTTTCCGCTTTGATTTTCGGCGGCTTGTACCTCAATGCCACGATCCTGAAAAAGGAAATCAGCGTCACACAGGACAATTTCCGTAACGAATCGCAAGGCAGTTCCTATTTCACGCACATCAGCGGCAATGCCGCACCCCCTCCGGAGAAGAAAAAAGCCAAAACGAAGGAGAAATCAAAAGCTCATCTGAGCGGAACCGACACCTCCATTCCTCCCACTCCGGTTTCTCCAATTTCAGGAGCCGATCAACCCTCCCCTCGCAAATCCAAATAATTTCACATTCTTGCCGGACTGATTCTTCTGGAGAACTTCATTGAAGTTACAAAAAGTCGAGCTACAGGGAAATCCGGGATTCAGGTTCGCAGTCACCGTACTTGTGGTTCAGTTTTTTATCGTCTTCCCGGCGATCCAATTCTTTTTTCGCACCCACCCCTGGCTGCCGCAATATTACGACCTGATTTATTATGCCGGGATCATTGCTTTTCTCCTTGCCAGCAGGAAAATTTCCACAAACGAGCTGGGGTTTTCAACGCGCTTTCTCGGCCAGCATTTATTAATCGGCAGTCTTGCTGGCGGGCTCTTGCTGGCCGCCCTCCCCCTTTTAGACGTTTTGGTTTCGGTATCCGGTCTGGATCAACATGAACTTTTCCAACAGAACAGACAGCTCATCGAGGGCGAACCAGAATTTTCCCAATCCTTGAGATGGGCAATTCCAATTCTTCTGATTCCGTTAATCAAACAGACATTTTTCTCCGGGATCATTTTTCAGGCGCTGCTAAAAAAATGGAACCCCGTGATCGCGGTTTATGTCTTGGCTGTCATCTTTACCCTGGCGCATTTCAAGCTCAATCTGGGGCTATTCCTCCTGGGAATCATATCCGCTTTTCTGCTCCGATGGACCGGAACCCTGTACGCTTCCATTTTATTCCATATCAGTTGTGCGGTTGCCGGAGTTCTGCTGGTGCAGTTTTATCCGCGGCTAATCACCCTGGTGGGGTTTTTATTTTGAAGATTGATTTCCAGACAAGGAAACGGGGATTAAAAGCGTCACGCCTTTTTGACTTTGCGCACCACTTTGCGAATCACTTTTTTGGTCGTGGTCTTTTTGCCTGCCGCCGCCTGTTGAGCCGCTTCCTTGGCGGCCTGTTTTGCCGCCGCTTTATCGTCCATTTCATCACGGACGCGCTGGCGGTTTTTTGGATCTTCAAAGAACATCGACACGACAACGCCAAATTCATAGAGTCCATACAGCGGCACCGCCAACAGACACTGGGTGATGATATCCGGCGGCGTCAGAACAGCGGCGACCCCGAAAGTTCCGAGAAACGCCCATTTGCGATACATCCGCATTTTCACTGTGTTGACGACGCCAAATTTGGTCAATAAAACCATCAACAGCGGCGTCTGGAAAGCAAAAGCGAACGCCAGGATCAGTTTGACCACGAAGGAGAAATAAAACCCGATGGTCACCTGCATCTTCCACCAGTTGGTGCCGTAGGTCAGCAAAAACTTCAACCCCAAGGGCAAAACCAGGAAATAGCAGAACACTCCACCCAGCACGAAGAAGAACGTGCCGAACCCGACGAACATCGAGGTGACCTTTTTTTCCTTCACTTTAAGGCCAGGGGAAATGAACCCCCAGATGTGGTACAGAATCACCGGCATGGAAATGAACAAGGAACCCATGAAGGCCACCTTCATCGACGTGAAGAAGGGTTCTGTGGGAGTGATGAAGGTCAGCTCCATGAACTGCTTCGGGAGCGGGTCTTCCAGCCAGAGGAGTAGGAAATCGATGAAATAAAAACAGAGGCCGAAGAAAAAAGCCACGACGATGGCCACGACAATGAACCGGTCCTTCAATTCAATCAAATGGTGGCTGATCGGTATTTTTTCGGTGAAATTGACGGGTCTGACCACGTTAACGCCTTATATTAAGAGAGAGTTCTCTCGCGTGAGCATTCTAATTTTTAGC
>JAJDBE010000093.1 GCA_029261515.1 Nitrospinaceae bacterium
ATCGGCGTCAGCCCGGCGGCTGGGATCGTCGCGGTTGCCGGCACCCAGACGTTCACCGCCACCGGCGCGACGGCGCCCTTGTTCTGGACCACCAGCCCTGGGACTTCAGGCACCATTGTCGTTGGCACCGGCGTCTTCACCGCCACCGCAGCAGGCACGGAAACCATCACCGTGGTCGATTCAGTCGGCAACACCGGCACCACCACCGTTACCGTGCCTTAACCGTTTCAAAAAGGAGTTCAAGTTGACCCAGTCCCTTCGTATCCAGTTTTTTGTGATTCTTCTGGTGTTGTTTTCCGAGTTGGCGTTTGCGGCGCGTATCAAGGATCTGGCATCGGTGCGCGGCGTGCGCGACAACCAGTTGATCGGATTCGGGCTGGTGATTGGCCTTGCAGGAACCGGCGACAGCGCCACCAACGTGTTCTTTTCCATTCAAACGATGGTGAACATGCTCACAAAGCTTGGCATCACCGTTCCGGAAGCGGAAGTCGACCAGTTGAAATTTAAAAACGTGGCCACGGTCATGGTGACGGCGGATTTGCCGGCTTTCGCCCGTCAGGGAGACCGCATCGACACGATGGTTTCTTCACTGGGCGACGCGAAAAGTCTGCAGGGAGGCACGCTGTTGATGACGGCGCTCAAGGGGCCGGACGGCAACACCTATGCCGTCGCCCAGGGCGCCCTTTCGATCGGCGGGTTTTTCGTTCAGGGCCAGGCTAAAGGCGTGCAGAAAAACCATCAAACCGTCGCCCGTATCGCCAATGGCGCGTCGGTGGAACGGGAATTGCCGCACGAGTTTAACTTGAAGGAAGAAGTCTTTCTGACCATGAAGGAAACGGACTTCACCACGGCCAGCCGGATCTCTCAGGCCATCAATAATTCCCTGCGCGACATGGTGGCAACACTTGTGGACGGGCGCACGATCAAGGTGGACGTGCCGGAGTTTTATAAAGAAAACACCTCGGAGTTTATCACCCGCATTGAAACGCTCAATGTGGAACCCGATACCATCGCCAAAGTGATCCTCGATGAACGCACGGGAACGGTGGTGATGGGGGAAAACGTCGAGATTTCCGCAGTGGCGGTGGCGCATGGCAATCTGTTCATCCAGATCACCGAAGAACCGTTGGTCTCGCAGCCGGCTCCCTTATCGCCGGGCGGCGCAACGGTGGTGGTGCCAAGAACCCGCATCCAAGTGGAAGAAGGGGAAGACAAGTTGCTCATTGTCCCCAGAAGTATTTCACTCGGCCAGGTGGTCAACGGCTTAAACGCCATCGGTGTCAATCCACGCGACCTGATCGCCATTCTTCAGGCCATCAAAGCGTCCGGAGCGTTGCACGCGGAACTGGAAATCATCTAACCTGCCTGATCCCATTCGGAATCGACTCGGTGTGTGAACTTGGAAGCGATGAAAAATTGGCCTGAACAGCCTAATTTTCAAGCAAATGAGATTCGATTGAGGCTGCGGTAAATTTTTCTAATGCATTGATTCAAAAAGAGATTTAGGGGGAAGTTTTTTCCCCTCGGCCATTTATTGCCTGTTTTAAAAAGTCAAATTCCGCAAGCCCCCGCAGGGGTCCGCTTGGCCCCAATCGTTTATTTTATCAGCAGTTAAAAGCCTAAGGCCCGCCTTTCACGGCTTCGCCTGACATTTGGTATGTGGTTTGCACATAACCTAATGCAAGACAAGGTGTTATCCACTGCCCGATCAAACAGGAAGAAAATGGAATTCGTTTCTCCATTGCAGGATCAGGGAACCTCACTTTCCCAATTGACCGAACGCAAACTCGACCGGCTGAAAAACGAGACGGCATCTCTTGATTCCAAGACGGACGAAGAACTCAAGCAACTGGCGCAGCAGTTTGAGTCCATCTTTGTCAATCAGCTTCTAAAATCGATGCGTGAGACGATTCCCAAGTCCGGTTTGATGGACAGCTTTTCGGTGGACATGTATCAATCCATGTTTGACCAGGAAGTGGCCAGTGAAATGTCAAAGAGTAAAAGCATCGGTCTTGCCGATGTGCTTTATTCCCAGTTGCACCGCTTGCAGGAAGAAAGCGCAAAAGCGGAATCGGCGCTAAAGAATTCCGTATCTCCTGCATCCACTGAGGAGTCCACTCAAAAGGAGAAGGATTGATGAACCGATTGCTTAGAGATCTGCATATCTTGATGGAAAGAAAAATTGTTCTTTACGATCAGTTTATCCTTCTCCTGCAGGAGCAGTGGGACAGCATCACCGAATATTCTCTCAATTCCCTGCAGGAAATAATGGAAAAGAAGGAAACGCTGGTGGAGGAAATGCAGGGTCTGGAGAAAGAGCGGACCCGTCTGATGCAGAAAATCGAACGGACTCTCGGCGTCACGCAGCCTGGCACGACGCTAAAGCAACTGATTGAAACAACAAAAGATCCCATCCGTGCGCCACTGGCCAAATGCCGGGAAACGCTGCTCGGGCAGATCATGATCATCAATAAACTGCATGAACAGGTCAAAGGGCTGATGGATCATTCCTCCCTATCGATGAAAAAATCCCTGGCGTTCATTCACTCGCAAAGCGAAGCGGCGACGTCGCCCTATCACGCGAACGGCAGAGTCCTCGAGAGAAACTTGCAAGGGAAAATGCTGAGCCTGGATGCCTGAGATCAGTCGGGTGGCGGAAAAGGGAAAGGAAATTTTAATCACTTCAGTCGGTAATAACGCCGGGATCGTTTTTTAAAGGTCGCCGGAATCTTTAGAGAAACGCCATGTCTTCTAATATTTTCAGCATATTAAATACCGCCAAACTGGGCTTGCTGACGCAGCAGCTGGCGATCGAAGTCACCGGCAACAACATCGCCAACGTCGAAACCGAGGGCTATTCGCGTCAGGATGTGGTTCTGGAATCCAATACGCCGCGGGCGGTCAGTCAGGGGCAGTTGGGCACCGGGGTTAGGGTGAGCGGCATCGAACGGGTGCACGACCAGTTTCTGTATTTGCAGATACTGGCGGAAGGGTCGACCACCGGAAACGTTAATGTGCTGGAAGATGTTTACGAGCAGCTGGAAATCCTGTTCAATGAAAACCAGGGCCGCAGTTTGAATGGCGAATTCAGCGAATTTTTCACTGGCCTGCAGGACCTTTCCACCAACCCAACGGGTTTGCCGGAACGGGCAAATCTTTTATCCCGGGGGCAGGAGTTGTCCGCAGTATTCAATAATCTCGGCGATCAGTTGTTCAATATTCAACGCAACATAGACGACATCATTGCCGATGAAGTGGTGGAAATCAACACACTGACGAGTGAAATAGCCAAGTTGAACGAGGCGATTCACGCCAATGAGCCAGGCGAGTTCAGCGCCAACGATCTTCGCGATCAACGGGATCGGCTGGTCAAGCAATTGTCGGAAAAAATCGACATTCAGTATGTCAACGAATCCGATGGCCAGATCAGCCTGACCTTGAGCAACGGCACGCCTTTGATCCTAAGAGACATCACGTTTCAACTCAGCACGGCGCTGAATGGCAACAACAATTCATTTGTCGATGTGCTCATCAGCGACGGCGCAGGTGGCACATCGAACGTCACCTCCGCTATAAAGGGAGGGGAGCTCAGTGGCTACCTGGAAATGCGGGATACGGAGATCACCTTTATTAAAGACAAGTTGAATATTCTGGCCGCGGGATTTGTCAGGGAGTTCAACCGCACGCATCAGCAGGGATTCGGCTTGGACGGCAGTACCGGCGCCAATTTTTTCACGCCGTTTTCGCCTACGGTATTCACCAACACCCAGAACACCGGGACGGCGCAGGTGGCGATCGCCAATGCCAGCCCCGCTACAGCTTCGGTGGATAAATACGAGATGGTGTTCACCGGTTCCAATGCCTTCACGTTGAATAACCTGACCACAGGGTTTGCCTCCGGCACGTTCACGTTCACGGCAGGGTCCACCTTCAATCTTGCCGGCGGACTTGCAGTCACCATCAGCGGCGCCGGTGCGGTGGGGGACCGGTTCAAATTCTCCGTTTCAGAGAACGCGGCAAGCGTCATGTCGGTGTCCAGCGACGTGCTCAACAATTCCCAGAAAATCGCCGCCGGCAACACCACGAATGGAGATGGGGGCAATGCTCTCGATCTTGCGGATTTGCAAAGCGACCAGACGTTTAACAGCACCACCCTGCAATCGGGGTCGGGTGCGTTTACCTTCGACGAGTTTTTCAACGCCATTGTCAGTTCGATCGGCATCCAATCCGCATCGGCGCAAGCCGGAGTGCGGCAGCAGGAAGGCGTGCTGCTGCAACTCAACAACCGGCGGGAAAGTATTTCCGGAGTTTCTATCGATGAGGAATTGATCAATCTTATTAAATTCCAGCAGGCGTTCAATGCGTCGGCACGATTGATCAATGTGGTCGATGAGTTGTTCGATACGCTCATCAATCGCATTTAGTTTTGGCAGGCACAGGGCAATGAACCCGTTTGAAACAGGAGCGGCAGTATGGTAGAGCGCGTCACCAGTCAAGCCATCCAGAGCACGGTGCTCAGCAATATTTTCCGCATCACCGAAGATCTGTTCCGGGCGCAGACGGAAATCTCTTCGGGGAAGCGCATTCTTGCGCCTTCCGACGATCCTTCTGGCCTGCGCGACAGTTTGTCTTTGCGTACCAGCATCGGTCAGGAAAAGCAGTTCATCCGCAATATCGACAACACTAAAATTTTTATTCAGAGCACCGACACGGCTTTGCAATCGGTAGGCATTGGGTTGACACGGGCGAAGGAGCTGGCGATCAGTTCGTTGAGCGGGACGTCCACTGCCGAGACGCGCGGATTCGCGGCGGTGGAAGTCGGCCAGATCGTCTCGCAAATTTTGGAATCGGCGAACACGCAGGTCAAAAATCAGTATATTTTCGGCGGCACCAAAAACCGCACAGCGCCCTTCGAGGTCAGCGCTTCCGGGGCGGTGTATCTCGGCAACACAGAGAGCTTTGACATCGAAATCGCGCAGGACATTATTCTGGGCGTCACTGTCCCAGGTTCAGAAGCGTTGGGGACGGATCTCAACCCGGCGTTGACCACATCGGCCCAACTTTCGCAATTGAACGGTGGCAGTGGAATTTCGCCAGGTCAGTTCACGATCACCGACCGGGCGGGAAACAGCGCCACCATCACCGTGTCCGCCGGAACCACCGTGGGGACGTTGATCTCGAATATCAACGCGGCGGGAATCAATGTCACCGCTTCCTTGAACAGTTTGAGAAACGGACTGGCGTTGGCCGACACCAGTTCGGTGATCACTCAGGCGTTGACCGTGACGGAGGTTTCAGGAGGGACCACGGCGTCGAGTCTGGGAATTCTGGGGCAGCAGGATGGCAATCTGGAAGGACGTGATGTGAACCCGACTCTTTCTTCATCCACCTTGATTTCTGATCTGAGAGCAGGCTCCGGGTTGACTCTGGGGGACATTAGTATTATCAATGGCGCGGCCTCGGGAACGGTGAGTTTAAGCTCGGCCAGCACTGTAGGCGATGTGCTGACGGCGATCAATAATTCAGGGTTCAACGTCACCGCTGGAATCAACAGCGGCGGCAACGCACTGCGCGTGCTTTCAACCGATTCCGCAACAGTCGCGATTGTGAACGATATCGGTGTGGGAACGACGGCGGAAAATCTGGGTCTGGGCGGGGGCCGCAATGTTTTGGATACGTTGATTCAGCTGCAGCAGGCGCTGGAAAAGGATGATTCGGTGGGAATTCTTTCGTCCCTTCAAAATCTGGACCGGGGACTTGATTCGACCAACGAAACGCGTGCGTTTGTCGGAGCCGATCTTCGGCGGATCGAAGCGACAAATTCCATAAATGACCAGGATATTGTGGACCAGTCGACACAGTTGTCCAACATTGAGGATTCGGATCCTATCAAAAGCGCGTCGGATATTGCCGCTTTGGAAGTAGCGCTCCAGGCGACATTGAGCACCACGGCCCGGATTCTGCAGCCCAGCCTTTTAGATTTTTTAAGATAGTTCCTGCCCTGGTAATTTTTCTAAAAAATCAAAATTGCAAGGTTTGCAATTCACCTTAAAGGCAGGTGAGGAGGAGAGCGAGTTTATTCAGGAGTTTTCTAATGCAGGCGATTCGATCTCCTGATTCTGATTCAAAGGGAGATCTATGATGAATTTAGCGCCGTTTTTGCCAGAGCTTTCCGCTTCCATGCTGCCGCCGTGTTTTTCGATGATGGAATAACAAACCGAAAGGCCCAACCCGGTGCCCTTGTCTTCAGGCTTGGTCGTGAAGAAGGGATCGAAAATCTTGCTAAGATTCTCTTTTTTGATTCCTGGACCCGTATCTGTAAAACTGATCCGCAAAATTTTAGCTTTTCCCTGGTCGCTTGCATGATTTCCGCCGTTCGACTCGCCGGCTCCGTTAGAGGAGACGCCGCTTAGGACGGATTCTGTTTGCACTATCAAGGCGCCGCCTGTGGACATAGCGTATTTGGCGTTATTGATGATGTTGAGGAAGACCTGGCGCATGCGGTCGCGGTCCACCAGAAGCATGGGCAGGTTGGGATCTAACTTACGGATCACCTCAATGCCTTCCAGGTTCATCTCTCCTTCGGTGATGGAGAGAACCGATTCCAATTCCTTG
Source organism: Nitrospinaceae bacterium (assembly GCA_029261515.1). Taxonomy (GTDB): domain Bacteria; phylum Nitrospinota; class Nitrospinia; order Nitrospinales; family VA-1; genus JAJDBE01. The sequence goes on from JAJDBE010000093.1 coordinate 6,616, forward strand.
TTCATGTCTGTGTGCTTGAGTTCCACGTCTCCCTTGCGGGAAAACTTTAACAAGCCGCTGATGATTTTCTCGATGCGATGAATCTCTTCGGTCACCGAGCACAGGTCTTCCATCAATGTGGGATCGTCTTCCCGCTCCATCAGTAAGGCCTGCGTGTGACCGGAAATGATATTCAGAGGATTGAGAATTTCATGACACACTCCAGCGGCCAGACGACCGATGCCAGCCAGCTTTTCAGATCGCAGAATCTGGTTTTGCGCCGCCTTGAGTTTCTGCATGGATGCCTGCAGTTCCTGGTGCGCCACCGTGAGTTTCTGGTGCGATTGTTTCAGCATTTCTTCCGTGTGTTGCCTCCGTTCTGCTTCTTTATGCAGTTGCATCGCATACCTTATGGAGTTCGATAAGGTTTCGGCGGTCAACTTCCCTTTAGTCAGATAATCTGTTGCGCCGGCTTTCATGGCTTCCACGGCGACTTCCTGATCTCCCTGCCCGGTAAGGACGATTAAGGGAGTGTTGATGTTTTTAGAGCGGATGGAATTCAGCAGGCCGACACCGGTTTCTGCCCCCAAATGGTAGTCCACCATGCAGATGTCATACTCGACCTGGTCAAATTGTTGCATCGCTTTCTCAAAAGAAATCGCATGGTCTATTTGCGGCGCGGGATGGGTCAGGCCTTCACGGATCAGTTCCTTGATCAAATAGGCGTCGTCCTGATCGTCTTCGACGAGTAATATTTTTAAGGCTTGAGGGTTCATCGAACGAAAAGAGTTAATTGGGCAGTTTTACGGTTTTCAACCAGTAGTCAAACACGGTCTGGATCAGTTTCACCAGGTCGTTGAACCGAACGGGTTTTTGGATGAATGAATTGACGCCCAGTTCGTAGGCATTGGCAATATCCGTTTCTGCGCAAGACGTGGTCAACACGATGACCGGAATTTTGCGGAAAACGGGGCATGATTTTATTTCCGCCAACACCTCTCTTCCATCTTTCCTCGGCATATTGAGATCCAAAAGAATGATTCCCGGCAAGTTTGCGGCGGTGCCGTTGGATTGGGCCTTGGCGTTTAAATATTCCAGGACCTCTTCGCCGTCCTTAACCCAATGCACGTCGTTATTGACGCCCGCCTCTTTCAAGGCCTCCAGGGTCAATTGGTAATCGTCCTCATCGTCTTCAGCGATCAAAATGTTGAATGGCTTGTCGGGGGTCGTCATATTCCCTTTTGGGCAAAGTATCGGAATGCCGAGAAAATTGGTAAATCGCTAATAATATTATGATAAGGCTATTGGAGTGCATTTTCAATCATTTTTACAGTTACGGTAAATACTGGGGGTCTCTGGTTGAGTTTGGTATGCCTATAACGCGGCTGTCCAATCGGGGGTCGATTTAGCCCAAGAACATTCATAACCCACGGTTTTTTTGGGTTTTTTTGAATTGCCTCTTAACTTTGATATCGGACTCTTGAAGATATCCTTTAGCGTTTGGGTGAGGTTTATCAAACAATTGCTGCTACTCACCCAAGCACAGGTACAGTTACCAGGGAGAAAGCATTGCTTTTTCTGGTCTACTAGGTATAATATTTGTAACTGCAAAATTTGTAATTTTAAATTTTGCCTGTCTTATGGCCGCGATATCGATAAACCGGAGCCTGAAATGCCAAGCGTAACGATCACACGCGAGACGTTCCTCGAAGACCTTCAAGGCCGGACATTTTCTGATGTTGTGAATGATCCGGAGCAGCCTTTCGATGCAGTTCTTGAGTTCTTTAGTGATGACAACAGGCAGCGTCGAATGGAGGAGTCGGAAATTCACCACGACAGACCTCCTTTGGCTGGCGTTGTCCGGGAACTCGAATCAGATCCAGCCATCGATCGGTCTCTATCAAAAACACACAATCAGAGGAGCACGCGGTTACGGCAGGCCGTAGGCGTCGTGGTGCGCATCATTATGCAGGCCCGTGGCTGGAGGAAAGCTGGCCGCAAAGGATCCCTGGGTGTCCGCACCGGCAGGGATTTGTCGAACCCCAATCATAATACGGGCGGGCTGGCATTCTGGTTCATTCGTGCCGAGCGCTACGTGCGGGCCGAGGGCATGCCATTCCAATCAGTGCGAGAGCGATACCAAAAACCGGAGTCCCCGGTGCCACAACAATCGCATAGCAAACGTTGAATGCGAATCGGTGAAGAAAAGAACGGCGAACCTGGCCAGAGATCGAGCTACGTTTGCGAAACAGGAGAGGGAAGTGGAAAAGAAACACAAAGATAACCGGAAAAAAACGGCCATAGTTTACTGCGAAAATCAATTTGGCTTAGTGGACGGAAAAACCGCCGCAGCGTTAGTTCGGCATTCTGAGATTTATACCATTGTTGGGGTGATGGATAGTTCTCTAGCTGGCAAGGACGCAGGAGGAGAATTAGGGGAAGAAAAGTGTGGTATTCCCATTTTTGCCAATTTAGATGACGCTTTGAGTAAACTTTCAGAAATTCCAGACTGCTACATTTATGGGAAGGCGCCTTTAGATACTTTTATATCCATCAAAGAAAGGTTTCTAATTTTAGAAGCTATGGGAAAAGGCATGGACATCATTAACGGTCTGCATCAGTTTTTCTCCGAAGATCCAGAGTTTGTCCAAATGGCTGCTCAGAGTAATATCCAAATTAAGGACATCAGAAAACCTCCCCAATTAAAAGAAATGCATGTTTATACGGGGCAAATATCCAAGGTGAATGTTCCCGTGATCGCCGTGTTGGGGACCGATTGTGCCTGCGGAAAAATGACCACCGCAGTAGCACTCAATAAGGCTCTTAATAATCTCGGCATAAAGTCGGTGTTGATCGCGACAGGTCAAACGAGTTTGATGCAGGGAGCCATGTATGGCGTATCGACCGATGCCCTTATTTCGCAGTTCATGATCGGTGAAATAGAACACTCTGTTATTCAAGCGTTTGAAAATGAAACTCCCGATATCATTTTAGTTGAGGGGCAGAGTGCCGTTAGTCATCCTGCTTTTATGAGTTCTTTAGGTATCTTGAAGGGGAGCATGCCAGATGGCATTATCCTTCAACATCCACCTGCCAGAACGTTCCGCTGTGATTTTCCTCATTTGGCAATGCCAACTGTTGCGAGCGAAATTGAACTGATTGAAGCGATTTCCCAAGCTAGAGTGGTGGCTATTGCATTGAGTCATGAAAACCTGACAGACGAAGAAACTCTGAAAGTCATAGCAGATTATGAGAAAGATTTTCAATTGCTGACGACAGATGTATTGCGCCATGGATGCCAAAAACTGGTTCAAGCATTAAGCCAAAATTTTCCAAGGCTGAATCAAAAGCTCAATCGAGAGAATTTTATTTTTTTCTCGGAAAGGCAATCGCACAGGCATAACCCTCTGGAAGGAATTAATGAAATCGTTCATGCCAAGAATAGAAATTTCCCTGTCCCAAATACGGGATAATGCCCGCATGCTATCCGAAATTTATGGGCAAAAGGGCATTGCCTTAATGGGAGTTACTAAAGCGGTGCTGGGAGAACCATCTATTGTCGAGGCAATGATTCAGGGTGGAGTCAAGTATATTGCGGATTCACGCATTGAAAACATTGAAAAGATGATAAATGCGGGGATATCAACTCAGTTTGTTCTTCTACGCACTCCCTTAAGTCAAGCTGAATCCGT
>JAJDBE010000094.1 GCA_029261515.1 Nitrospinaceae bacterium
GCGCACGCAGGCAACATTGAAGTAAAAAGTGAGCCGGGGGTGGGAACGACATTCACGGTCACCCTTCCAATAAAGAACGAATCGAAATGACAACTCACTCCATTTTATTGATTGACGACGAAGAAATTGTTCTGGACACTGTAAGCGACGATTTAAAAGAGGAAGGCTACCAAGTTGTCACAGCCAAAAACGGAACGGAAGGACTCCAGAAGTTCCTAAGCAAACCTTCTGATCTTGTTATTACCGATCTGGTGATGCAAGATATGGATGGATTGGAAGTCTTCCATGAAGTCAAAAAAGTAAATCCGGAAACTTCCGTTTTAATCCTGACCGGGTATGGAACCCTGCAATCCGCCATTGAGGCTTTTCGATTGGGAGCATGCGATTATATCGTCAAACCTTGTAAGAAAGAAGAACTGACCCAACGGATTGCTTCCTGCCTGGAAATGAAGGAAAAGCAGAGGAAGGAAAATCTCAAACCCCTATCATTGATTCTTTGCCAATATTGCAATAAGTTAAAAGACCAATCAATGCTTGAATCGGAAGAAGAAGTTTGGCTCGACTTTAAAACCTATCTTCCAATAAAGCTAAACTGCAGTATATCGTATGAAACTTGCCCCAGTTGTGAGACAACTAGCAGTGATGATTAGCATATTAAGTTTTCAATATAATAGATACAGTAATACTTTTACCCGTGCAGTCCACCATGCTGATTAATTCCGTTTTATTCGTAGATGATGAAGATATCATCCTGGACACTTTAAGCGATGACTTAAGAAACCATGGCTATGATGTCACCGCTTTGAAGAGAGGCATCGACGCGCTCAGTTTTGTCACTGCCGATTGGCCTGGGGTATTAGTTACCGACATCAAAATGCCAGGCATGGATGGATTGACTTTAATGCAAAGAGTCAATGAAATTGACCCGGATATCCCTGTGATTCTCATCACGGGGCATGGCGATGTCCCCCTGGCTGTGGAGGCCATGAGAAATGGCGCCTTTGATTTCATCGAAAAACCCTGTTCCCCGCCTGCTCTTCTGGACAGGGTAAAAAGCGCTATAAAAAAACGGCAATTTACCCTTGAGAACAGAAAGTTAAATTCCCAAAAAGGAATTCCTCCCATCTCCGCGAACGAAATTTTAGGTGCGTCGCCTCCCGTTTTATGGCTTAGAAAGGCAATCCGCAACCTGGCGAATTCGGATGCGGACATTTTGGTTTGCGGCGAAACCGGGACAGGAAAAGAACTGGTCGCAAGATGCTTGCATTTTGAAAGCAAAAGAAAAAATAAAAAATTTGTCGCTGTCAATTGCGGCGCCCTTCCAGAATCCATAATCGAAAGCGAATTATTTGGCCATGAAGAAGGCGCATTCACCGGAGCCAACAAAAAACGCATTGGAAAATTTGAATACGCCCACGAAGGCACTATTTTTCTTGATGAAATTGAAAGCATGCCCCTTCAGCTTCAAGTCAAACTGCTCCGTGTCCTGCAAGAGAGGACCATAGAGCGCCTGGGTTCCAACGACATCCTCCCTATAAATGTCCGGATCATTGCCGCCACAAAAATCGATTTGAAAAAAGCATGCGAGGAAAATTTGTTCCGCGAAGATCTTTTTTACCGGTTGAACGTTGTCACTATGTTTCTTGCTCCTCTGAGAGAACGAATGGAAGACATCCCCCTGCTATTTAGATATTTCGTTAATGAAATGTGTCGGCAACAACACTTGGAAGTTCCTGAATTACAGGATGAACTTGTCCAAAGCCTGATGTCCCGCGAATGGGCGGGAAACATAAGGGAACTGAAAAATGAAGCAGAGCGATTTGTTATCGGGGCAAAATTACCCGCTCCTGCCCCTCTCGACCACCTCTCCCACCCGCAGCCAGGCGAATATCAGGAGAAGTTTTTACCTCTAACCCACCAGATAAGTTCGTTTGAAAAAAACCTCCTCAAACAAGAACTGACCCGCCACAAAGGAAACATTAAAACCACCTGCCACTCCTTGGGGCTTCCACGGCAGACCCTTTACGACAAGATGAGCAAATATGGGTTAAAACGAAAGGATTTTATCAGTCGTTCTTAGCTCTCACTCCAGATAGCCTACAGCTCTCCTTTGTTCCACTTCCCCTGTTTCGCAGACGAGCCAAATCCTACTCCCCGCATCTTAACGTTAGGATCACTTTGAGTTCCTTTCATCATTTTAGCGTTGTAGGGAACCCCAGGCAGTTTATTGCTCATCCAAGAGCCGCAAAAATTTCAACAGGTTAAATATCATGATGAGATTTTCAAAAGCCAAATGATCATAAACCCGGATACCCGCACCAATAAAATCACGGGATTCCCTACAAATTTAAATCCCCCTTGCCCCAGGCAATCAAAATTCCCTTTTATTCATATGGAGTTACAAGGTTTTCTTTAAGCCCTAAAATTTGGCATTATCCTTGCTATTTATGAGAACAGAATTTGTGTTCATCCAAGTTTAAAAAAGTGGGTCGAAAATAAACTGCACCAATAAGACTTGAAACAAAAGCCCGTTTAGGATCAGTTGGCCTCATCGATCGACTTCCCCTCCCCACAGTTTGGGATCCTCGGTTGGTGAGGCCGCTAATCCCCCATCTCAAATCCGCACAGACTACATAAAACATTGATTTTAATGGATTTTCTTTAAAATAGATAATGGGATTGGGCCATCCTGTCCCGGTTTTGTGGTCTTGTAAAGACATGCGGATGTGGATGGGTTGCAAGATTTCAATGTAAGTTGGAAAAAAATTGATGAAAAACCTCACTCCCCACTCCCCTCCGGCAACCTCCCGCTTTAAGCACTCTTTCTCTGCATTTTGGTCCCCGAATCTCTACTTGTTTCTTGTCACCATTTTGATCCTTTTTACAATCGGGTTGTTTGTATTTTCCTCTGTAGAAAAGGAAATGAAAAACACCGTTGCCGAAGACCTGAAAGCCGTTCTTTCTTCCAATGAAAAATCTCTGCGTTTTTGGCTAAAGGATACCATTCGCGATGCAGAGGTTTTGGCCGGGCAACCTGAAATACGGGAAAAAATCATTTCTCTGATTCAAGTTGCCAAAAATGAAGACGTCACTGCGCAGGAACTGAAAAAAACCAAAGAGCTGATCTGGCTGAGAGAACATTTGGAAAAAGCGTGTAAAAAATATGGGTTCATCGGATTCGTAATTTTCGACCCAACCGGATATCAGGTCGGAGCACTTTTGCAAGACCCTGTTGGTAAACGGCAGTTAATCGAACGATCTGATTTTTTTTACCGTTCCCTCCAGGGAGATTCAGTGGTCTCTCACCCCTTTCCAGGAGAAGTGGATTTGCCGGACAACCAGGGAGTCTGGAAACCCAACTTACCCACTATGTTTGCGTCCACACCGGTGCGCGACAAAGCTGGAGAGGTGGTTGGGGTTTTAGCGTTTCGCATTTCCCCTGAGACCGAATTCACCCACATGCTGGACATGGGTCGCATTGGAAAAACGGGAGAAACCTTCGCCTTCAATGACCAAGGCACCCTGCTCACCCACAGCCGTTTCTTTACACAAATGAAGGGGCAAGGCTTCGTTTCCAATGAAGCCAATGAAACTTCCATTTTAAATGTTCAACTGCTTGAGCCAGAAAAAAAACTAAACCCCAAAGCAAATGACTCAAATAGCATGAATCGAACTTCCCCACCTACCAAGATGGCGGCCAGTGCTGTAAAAGGGGAATCAGGACTGAATGTAAACGGTTATATCGGCTATCGCGGTATGCTTGTCGTGGGTGCCTGGACCTGGCTTCCGGAGCACTATATGGGATTGGCCACAGAAGTGGAAGCAGAGGAGGCTTTTGGCCCTCTGAATGTCATATCTCAGGGGTTTATCACGGTTTTCGGACTATTATTCGGAGCGACTTTGGTTGCTTTTTTAATGCGCCTGAAACAAGCCCGCATGGAAAAAGAGCGAAACCAGGCCCTGGAAAAAGCGCTTGAAAGAGAAATCCGCATTCGCGCACTGGTAGATTACGCCCAGGATGGCATTCTCACACTCGATAGAGATGGATTCATCGAATCGCTCAATCCAGCGGCGGAGTCTTTATTCGGTTACCATTCCTCCGAAGTATTGGACAAAAATATTTCCATCCTGTTGCACAAACCGCACAGGAAAAACTTTGATCATTTTCTCAAGAACTTTCTGAAGCCAAATAAAATTCAAGACGCCCAAGCGCCTGATGAACTTGAAGGACTGCGGAAAAATGGCTCTATTTTCTATCTGGAGATATCCGTTAGCAGTATGGTTTTTAAAGGCAGGACTAAATTTGTTTGCCTGCTTCGCGATATAACTGGACGAAAAAAAGCGGAAGAAAAACTCCGGATGCAAGCCAAATTTCAAACTGCGATCACCCAACTGGGTCACATCGCCTTAGCCGGAACCAATCTTCAGGATTTGATAAACCAGGCCACCCTCCTCGTCAAACAAACCCTGGAAGTGACCTATGCCAAAACTCTGAAATTCATGCCGGAGAAAAACGCTTTCCTGCTCATTTCAGGCCAGGGTTGGAACAACACGATTCAGGGCCAAACTGTAGTGCCAGGAGGGAAGGGTTCTCAGGCCGGCTACACCATTCAGACTCTACAGCCCGTGGTCGTCAAAGATTTGAACCAGGAAACCCGATTTTCCGGCCCCGCCTTGCTCAAGGATCACGGGGTGGTCAGCGGAATAAGCGTGATCATCCGCACAGGCGCCCGCCCCTTTGGCGTCCTGGGAGCACACACCGATCAATCGAGGATTTTTACTGAAGAGGAAATCCATTTCATGCAATCCGTGGCCAACGTTTTATCGGAAGCAATCGAACGGAAAAATGCGGAAGGGAAGTTACGCCATTACGCTAAAATACTGGAGCGTAGCAACCAGGAGCTGGAAGATTTTGCTTTCATTGCATCACACGACCTACAGGAACCCTTAAGAAAAGTAATGCTGTTTGGAGATAGAATCAAAGAAACCTATCCCAAAGACGTAGATCGTAAAGGAGAGGATTATATCAATCGCTTGCAAAAATCCATGAGCAGGATGCAAACACTCATCCAAGACCTTTTGGAATTTTCCAGAGTCACCCGGTCGTCCGCGCCTGCTAAGTCGCTGAATCTGGAGAAAGTTTGTGCCCAGGTCGTTTCAAACCTGCAAATGCAAATCGAGGAAACGCAAGGTTCGATCACCATAGAGTCTCTCCCTGTAATTCAAGGCGATAAAACCCAAATGGTGCAGCTGTTCCAAAACCTGATTTCCAACTCGATCAAGTATCGTCGTCAAGATATTCCGCCTGAAATTCAAATCCGTTGCTCTCCCAAGGGGGAAAACGCCTGGGAAATTGAAATTGAAGACAATGGAATCGGTATCGACGAAAAATATTTCTCTAAAATATTCAAACCGTTCGAACGCCTGCACAATGCGGATAGTCTCTATAAAGGCAGCGGCATCGGGCTGGCCATCTGTGCCAAGGTCGTGGCGCATCATCATGGGGAAATCAGGGTGCGAAGCCAGCCCGGTCAAGGCACCACCGTCATCATCACCCTGCCTCGAACTCTGTCCGAAGACCTGGATTCAGGAAAAATCGAGGAACAGGATTCGGCGCACATTCCCTCCTAAAGCGAAGTTCTCAACCAGTGGTCTAAAGTTTTTCGGTAATATTCCCGGACTTTTTGGGTCGTTGTATCATAATCTTGCAGAAGTTGTTCAGCGCGATCATTCGGACTGGCTCCTGGATATCCCAACAGCGTCGCCAAAGACCCAAGAGATTCCTGATCTTTCGGCAAATGATTCGAGAAGGGTTGCGCCACAATGCGCAACGCACACTCCAGGTTCCGTAGAAATAAATAATTCTCCATAAGCTGATCCGCTTCCGATTGATCCATGATCCCGTAAACTCCGACCAGCTTCAATACCTCCCGCATATTGGTAACGCGGAGTTTGGGATTGCGGTATCCATTCATCAATTGCAAAATCTGCAGGGTAAATTCAATATCAACCAGTCCTCCATACCCCAGCTTCACATTTTTTCCTTTTCTTCCTTCCTTGGCAAGCTCCTTTTCCATCCGTTCTCTAAGACGGGATATTTCTATCAAAGAGCCATACTCAAACTTTTTTTGATAGGCAAACGCATGCGCTACTTTTAAAAACTTTTCTCCCAACTCCGGTTTTCCCGCGACAAACCGGATACGCGTCATCGCCTGTTGCTCCCAGATGCGGGCGCGGGTTTTAAAATACTCTTCATACGCTTTGACAGAAAGAACCAATACCCCGCCACTGCCTTCAGGCCTGAGATCGGTATCAATTTTATAGGCGTACCCTGCAGGAGTCATCTCTGCCGTGAGCTGATAAATCAACTGCGATAAGTTCACATAATGAGAGATCATTTCCTCAGTGGATAACGCCGCATCCTCTGAATCCGGCTCATCATGAACAAAGATAACGTCCAGGTCAGAGCCAAAGTTCAGTTCATGGCCGCCTAATTTTCCCAAACCAAATATCGCGAAATCATCGGGAAGAGGAAAGGATTTTTCGGATTTATTATTGAGTTCCTCGTAAGCGCACTCTGTCGCGCTTTGCAAATAGACATCCGCAAGATTGGAAAGATCCGCCAGCGTCCCCATGAGGTCTGTTTCCTTAATCAGATAACGGATACCGACCCGCAACTCTTCGCCTTGCTTGAGACGGCGAAGCGCAATTTTTTTTGCCTCGAAATCTTTACAGGAAGCCAGAGTCTTCTTCCAATCACCGGCGATTTTCTCGATCGGTTTAAACCGGTAAATGGATTCACGCCCCATCAACACGTCTACCAAGTCAGGTTGCTTCACCAGTGTTTGTGAAAGAAAATCACTGCTGCCGAACAAAATAATCAATAGCTCTATGAACTTACTACTGGTTTTAAATAAGCTGAGATAGGTCTCCCGCGCGCCGCTGGCCTCGACAAACTTGACCAGGTTTTCGATGGCCGAATTGGGCTTGGGAACCTCGGCGCAAAGATTGAGAATTTGCGGAAGGATCGAATAAAATTCCTGAATGCTTTTTTCCGTCGGATGAGAAAATTGCGGTCCGTCCCGCAGCGATTCAAGAAACTGCAGCGCCCTCTTAGGATCAGAAAACCCTTTAGAGCCCAGATAATCCAGCGAGAGAAAATCCACACCGACAGTTCCGCGTTGAGTCTCTATGGCGGCTTGTTCTGCCGCTTCCTGGCTTTCTTCCTCGACAAATAAGTTTGCGAACATCCTGCCAACGAATTGTGTGTGCTTCGCAAATTCCCGCATCAAATGGTCCGATAGTTCCTGAGTGCTATTTCCCTGAAAACCCATTTTTCTTGCAAGCACTGCCAGTTGTTTTTCATCATCAGGCAAGACATGCGTTTGCAGTCCAAAAGAAATCTGCACCCGGTTTTCCAAATTTCTCAGAAAAATATAAGCTTCCTTGAGGTTCAAATAATCCGGCTCTAATAAAAATTTACAGTCTTTAAGCTTTTCCAGCAATTTGAGAGTGTTTGCCACTCTAAGGTTGGGGTCGCGGCCTCCAAATAAAAGCTGATACGATTGAACCGTGAATTCGATTTCCCGGATGCCGCCAACACCCAGCTTGATATCCCCTTTACCGATTCTTTTTTTCTTCAAACTGGCGTTGATCTTTTCTTTCATGGATTTGATTTCTTCGATCGCCGAAAAATCCAGGCTACGCCTGTAAATAAACGGGGAAAGGAGAGAGAAAAATTCTTCTCCCAGCGAAATACTACCGGCACAAACCCGGGCTTTCATGAGCGCCTGCCGCTCCCAGGTTCTTCCCCAGGATTGATAATAAATTTCACAGCTGGCCAGAGAGTTTGCGATCTCTCCGCTTTTTCCTTCCGGGCGAAGGTCGAGATCCACACGAAACACGTTGCCTTCAGGCATGATCTCGTGAATCGTTTTCGTG
>JAJDBE010000095.1 GCA_029261515.1 Nitrospinaceae bacterium
TCGCCGGCACCGCTCCAAATGGAGACCCCCAAAAGTAAGAGGGCGTTATGGTTCTTCCGTAAGATGCAAACGGTTTGGAACCGTGCGCACTCGACAGGGAACGGCGCGTATCAAGCTTCCAGCGAAGATGGTAACAAAAAATGAGCTGACAACGGTACTTGCCAAGATTCGCAAGGATATGGGAAGCGTTTCAAAGTCCGCCCGGCGATTGGACAAAGAAATAAAAGCGATGGATAAGAAAAACGTAAAATCGTCCAAAAGGTTGGAGGGTCGACTAGCCGCTTTTGAAAAGAGCCTGAAAAAGAAAATCAGCGGTTCACAGCAATCCAGTTTACTACCCTTACTTTTGCTGGGTGGTGGAGATAAGGATTTAGGTGATCTCCTGCCCCTGCTTATGATGAGCGGAGGGTTCGGTTCGGGTGGAAATTCCAATCAACAGATGATGAATATGTTGTTATTGACACAAATCGCAAAATGAATGTAGGAGGTTATCACAATGAACGGCTTACAGGACATGAACTTGTTTGGGGCGGTTCTTACACAGAAAGCCATGAAGGACCAGGCTATTTCGGATACGAGAAAACTGTTTTATACCATCATGGGTCTCAGTGCGCCAAAAACGGATATGCTACAAACGATAATTCCATCGGTTCTAATTAAGAAAGAGGTGGAAAAAAAGACCAAGGTAGATAAAGAAGCATTGGAGATCGAGAATTTAAAGCAACAAATGAGCTTTATTAAAGATTTGCGGGAGAAATTTCTTGATAAAGAAAAATCGAAGGAAGAACCTGAAAAAGTAGATAAGGAAGCATTGGAGATTGAGCATTTAAAGCAGCAAATCAGACTTGGAAAAGAAATGCTGGAGAAATATCTAGATAAAGAAAAACCGAAGGAAGAACCTGGAGATGGAGGCCAGAGTGAGGGAGACAAAAAACCTGAGGGTCCTGCTGAAGTCATAAAACAAGCTGCAACCAAAGAGGACCTCAAAGATTTCTCCGTATCTATTGATGATGGATTTGCAAGAATTGTGGATTACCTGGGGGAATACCAAAGAGCAAACCAACAGACATTTCTAGAGATTGAGAACGGATTTTCAGGAATTTTGAATCTAATGGAGAAATACGACAATACAAACCAACTGACATTACAAGAGTTGGCCAATCTTAATAGGAATTGGGCGGAATTCTCCAACAAAATGGAACAAAAAATGACACCAGCTGCCAGTAACCAGACAAAAACTAAAGCAAAAACTAAAGGAAAAGCAAAAACTAAAGGAAAAGCAAAAGCAAAATAGAGAGGTCCATAGAGATTGTTACAGATCAAGGCGCTTAATGGCAAAGCTCGGTTGGTCGGGAGTAGGCCTCTTTAAGAAAGATCGGGGGAATTGTGGATCCGGCACTTCAAGAGTTATTGGAAAGCACCACCGAAAATGAAGAAATAGAAGCCATCATACGCGTTCGAGATCCAGAAATCATCCCGCCCCAGGTCCGGCCCATTTCAAGTTTTGGCAACATAATTACCTGCCGTATTCCAAAAGAATCCGTTCAGGAAGTTTGGTCGCATGATGCAGTTGAAAGTGTAAAGGCTTCAAGATCCATCAGTACGGAACATTTGCCTCCTGAATCCTTTGATCGAAAGGATGAAATTTTTGATACGGGAGACCTCCGCTCCACATCAGATGTAGAGGATCGTAAGGAAAAAGGCCGCAATGTCCTTGTGGCTGGAATCGACTGGGGAATTGATTTCGCCTCGCAAAACTTTCTAAACGAGGACGGTAGCACCCGCCTTGTTGCTTTGTGGGACCAAAGTGCTGATCCTGCCGGCGGTGTTGAGAATCGTTACGGATATGGGAGAATTTTTCTGCGAGAAGAAATCGATCAGGCTCTTCAAGCTCCAGATCCGTACGAAGCGTTGGGGTATCATCCGGCTAAGGGAGATTCGCTGGGGATCGGGGCTCACGGAACCCACGTGTTTGATATCGCCGCAGGTAACGGGCGTCAAAAGGGTTCTCTCCCCGGAATTTCTCCAGGGTCGGATTTATTGTTCGTGCATCTCGCCGCTAAAGGAACCTCAGGCTTGGCCGATCTTGGAGATTCTGTCCGTTTGCTGGAGGCCATTGATTTTATCTCACGCACAGCAAAAGATCAGCCTTGGGTCATCAACCTGAGTGTCGGTCGAATGGGAGGAGAACATTCCGGCAGGTCTCTCGTCGAGCAGGGAATGGATGCGATTCTTCTATCCGCTCCCGGTCGGGCGATTGTCCAAAGCACTGGAAATTATTTTAACAGTCAAACCCATTCCGCCGGGCGTATTCTTTTTACCCAACCCAAAACATTGAGCTGGATTGTTGACTCGGCGGATAAGACCCCCAACGAAATGGAGGTATGGTATCCAGGCCGGGATCGATTTCGCGTTCAAGTCAAAGATCCTTCGGGAGAATCCATCTTTACCGCAGCGCTGGGCGAACGGACCTCCATTTCCCTGGAGGGGCAGGAGGTGGGACGCATCTATCATCGGGCCAACGAACCCAACTCAGGAGATCATCATATAGATATCTTTCTCTATAAGTCAGCGCCGACCGGTCGATGGTCTGTGATGTTGAAAGGAGAGAACATTGTCGATGGTAGATTTTGGGCCTGGGTAGAGCGCGATGTCTCCAGCCGGCATTCCCAGTCACGATTTGATCCCGCCGATGTGACCAAGGATACGACACTGGGTACAATCTGCAACGGGTTTGAGACCATAGTGTGCGGTGCATATGATCCGGATTCCCCTGACCGGGAATTGGCTTTCTTCAGCAGCAAAGGGCCCACCCGGGACGGACGCGCCAAACCCAATATTGTGGCTCCGGGAGTCGATATTCTTGCAACAAAATCCACCCCTCGCGGGGCTCCTGCCGGAAGCGGGGGTCTCATTCGAAAATCGGGTACCAGTATGGCGACACCTCATGTCACAGGAACGGTCGCCCTGATATTGGGAACTGCAAAACAAAAACTCAATATTGCCGAGACCCGTTCCATTTTGTTGAGCAGTGCCGAGTCGGCACCGGACAAGGATCCATTGCGGGTTGGACATGGGTATTTGGATATCCCCGCGGCTTTAAAAGCTGCGCGCCTTTGGCCTGAGCGTTCACCCGCCAATGAAGAAATCATAACTCAAAAAGAAGATGCAGACGAAGAGGCGATGCTGGTTAATGAAGCAGTCGAAACGGAACCTGACCCAGAGATCAATCTTGCTGATTTAAACGTTGAAGAGCCGGTAAATTTTCAGTTTGTCAGTGCTCCAGATGATCTTTCAACAGAGTCTTTGACCGTAAATGAAGGAGAGCAAATAATGGACGATTCAATTTATAGCGAGCGGATTGAAGATTCTTCTTTCTTTGAAGAAGATGATTTTTTTGATGATAATGAGTCAGTTGAGGATCAGGAAACTAATACCAATGAATTTGTTGAAACAGCGGAAGAGATCATCGCTTCAAGAGAATCGCAATCTACTTCCAGCCCCCTTTTGAGTGGGATCATATCTGGATCGGGTTTGATGGAAAGTTCGGGCTCGTTGGGCTTAGGGGACCCTTCCTTAATTTCCCCCACCGGCCTGTTTGAAAGTCTAGCATTTGAAAGCTATAGGCCGAAGGCGGTCCAATGGGACCGGATTTTTGAGGTGGTGACGCGTCCGGGAGAAAGGATGAAAGAAATCCAATCTGGAGATTTACTGGTCCGGCGATTGCCTGGCCAAGACGCTCATGTGGCGGTGATAACTGCAGAGAACTTTTTTAGAGCCGAGGAATTGGAATCTGCTGGAATGCAATCGGAACGAGGGGGTGAAGGGATTTTTATCCAGGTAATTGAATCCGGTCCTTTTCCGCGCACAAGGGAAGATCGTTTCGCCCGCCGACTGAGCCGGGATCGTCGGCGTCTCGACCCCAACAATCTACTTCTAAGACTCAAGCCGGAGGTTCAGGTTCGTTTTAACAAACCCAATGCCGAAAGCATCATCGGCCTCGACCCTATAACCCGGATTCCTGCCGGAGAGACTGACCCTTTTACTATTGCTGAATTGGGCTTAGCTCTTTTTTCATTGGGTCAAACGTTTGCTACATCCGGGGACTTGAGTTTCAGTTCACAGGCAGCGTCCTTAATGCATTCGAAGACCGCCCGGAGATTTGGATTCACAAATTTCAAGGCCCAATTCTCCATCAAAGCACACCACCCTCGCTATTTTATCGGAACACAAACCTTTTGGTTTCAACTTGGATTTGACTATAACGGATTTGATATTCGCAATGCCCGGATTGAATTGCTTAGGCATAAATCATCCTCTCTTCATTCCTCGACCTTTCGTATTGAATTTACACCCACTGATCCGGGTGGGGGTTCGGCTAGGGTAAGTAAAATCCGGTTCAATATCACTGGAAGGTGGAATCCTGTTGGGAAAGGAGATGTAAGTATTAAAGACAGCTATCTGGATATTAACGCTAAAGGCAGCGCTAAACTTTTGGTGACATCAGAGCTCAAATGGGTATGGAATGAAAAATTTAAATCGGTGAAAAGGAAAAAATTGCCCGGGCCGATTAAAAAAACTAGATCTTATGATGTGTTCTTTTCACCCCCTGGTTCCTCGAGATTGGATGAAAAAGCAATTCGTGCGCTGAAAACCTGGGTGGAAGGTGCATTGAAAAATGTAGACAGGGACGCTATTAAGAGTGGGGAAATTCCAATTGTTCTTCATGGTTATGCCAGTACAAGCGGATCGGTTGCAAAAAATCGAGATTTGGCCCTTCGCCGGGTTGAGGCGGTTCAGCTTCTTATCAAGGACACTGCTGGTTCGAATGTAAAATTTGAAATCTTCAATCATGGCGAGCTGGATGCCCAAACACCCGACAAGACGGAAGAACCTGTTGAAAGACGCGTCCGGATAGAAATAACCAGATTTATAGGTATCTGATTCAATCCTTTAGATAGGAGATCACTTTGTTCTAATTTCAAGCGACCTCCCCGGGAAATTTTAAAAGAAAAACTCTGGAGTTATCGGCTGTGATGAAAGGGGGAGTGGGACGAGGTGATGGCGGTGGTGAAACAGTGCTACGACAAAATGAGTTCGGACTGCAAGCGCATCACCTGCTCGATCAAGATCGATCACCGCGAAGGCGCTAAAGGGCGCCTGGAGTCCAAAATGGCGTCCGTCGAAGCGCGGCTGGGGAAGCAAGTTAAGAAATAATCATGGCAGGGCTTTGGGGCTGAGGAAAAATTGGGGCTCTTTTTTCGATTCTTCACCGAAGATAAAAATTTATGGACTTAATTTTTTAGTTCGGATTATATCTTTTGCAATTTTTTCAAAGTTAGCTCCTATGGCCCGACCTTGATTCCTATTATAGTCAATAAAAAATTTCAGTTTTTCCCAATATTCAGGGACGACTGTATCCCAAATTTCAAATGCAACTTTCTTATTAAGAAGACCAAACTTGTATGCTATTCCAACCTCATTAAAAATATTTAGAAAAGAAAACACATTTGCGCGTAATTCTGAGTCCGAATTAATTATTTCAATTTTCTCCTGATTGCTTTTAGATGAGTTTAGCCAGTTGTCTACTTTTCCTCTAATTGCGGCCATGTTGGGATTGTTAAATCTTTCAATGTAAGAAATAGTCCGAACAATTTTGAAGTGACGAATGGTAATTAGCAAACCTGAGATAATAACCAATGGCCCTAAAAAGATTTTTAAAATTTGAAAAAGAGTGTCCACTAAAAATCAATCCCCATTAACTCTTTGCGGATGTAACTCACCACTGCGCGGATTTCTTCTGCGGACAGGTTGTCCTGCCACGGCATCATGGCGGTGCCAGGGCGGCCATTGGTTGCGGAGTCGAGCATGCGTTTGAGCGTCAGTTCTTTTTTCGACTCAGGGGCGGTGAAATTTTTCGGCGGCGGGTTCAAGGCGTTGGCGGCGAAGCTTTGTCCGTCGCCTGATATTCCGTGGCAGACTTTGCAGTGTTTCAAATAAATTTTCTTTCCGAGTTCCAGGTCGGAATTTGAAACATGATGCGAAAGAGTGGTTGCCCATAATGGCAACACCAGAAGTCCTGCAAGTATCTGCATCATGGTTTGCGATTTTCCTCAGTTAGCTAATATCTTCGAGTTTTTCTATGAGCAGGGCATGAATCAGGCGTTCTTTGATGCGGCGGATCAGTTTGGGGAACACGATTTTTTTGTCATTCAAGGAAACGTAAAACACGTCGATGCCGCGGGTGCCGCGGGTGGAAACTTTGGCGCGGTGGATCTGGATACCGAAATCGGCGACGACGTTGGCGATCTTGTACAGCATGCCGATGTGGTCGCGCGCCTCCACGCGGATGACGGTGAACGGGGTCTTGGCCGAATTGTCGATCTGCACTTTTGGGATGATCGCCGTTAAAGGACCTTTCTTCGTGACATAGCGGGTGCGGCTGGCAAATAGGGTGCGAAGCTCCACCGTCTCCGCAAACACTTTGCCGAGGTTCTGTTTGATTTCTTTCCAGACTTGCAGTTGGATCGGTTCTTGTGTGCTTTCGGCGACGTGCAGGCTGATGATGACGATGCCGTTTTTTTTGAGATAAATGCGGGCTCCCAGAATGTTCAGGTTTTTCGCGGTCAGGGTGCCGACGATTTTTTTGAACGCTTCGAATTTTGCCAGACAGCAGAGGGTGACGGCGTGAAAGCCGCCACGGTCGTTTAGCTGGTGATGCAGAATATACGGTTTGTCTTTTAGCGAACGGATGAGACGGATGTGCAGGGCGACTTCGTCTGACTTTGAAGACAGCAGGTAGTCCTCCGGCAGTTGGTTGAAATGCTCTTCGATTTCCCGAGCCGGCACTTCTCCCTGCAGGGCCTGATCCACCTGGTCGCGTGTGGTCAGGTGTTCTTCCTTTAACGATTGTGGCCGTTTCAGATATTGCAGGGTGCGTTGGTACAACTGGGACAACAGCACGCTTTTCCATGCGGTCCAGGTGCCGGGAGCGACGGCTCTTAAGTCCGCATAGCTCATCAGATATAAAAGCTGTAGGCGTTCCTGGGTTTGAACGCGTTTTCCGAATCCTTTGATGATGGAAGGTTGGTGAATGTCCTGATGCAGAGCGGTTTCGATCATGGCGTTCCGGTTGGCGATCAGAAAACTCAAGGTCTTCATCTCAAAAGCCGTCAGTTGCAACCGTTCGGCGATGCGGGCCACTGCTTTTTTTTGATCCTCGCAGGGACTCGATCCCCCGTCTTTGCCGATGGACTGCAACAGCGCGGCAAATTTCAGCAATGGCTTTAATTGCAGATGCGAATAAATAGCTTCCAACTCGCTGTGGCCATTGGGCTCGGCCAGCTCTTCAAGAAACCGCACCATTCTGAGGGCGTGTTCGTCTGCGGTGTAGCGGTGGTAAAAGTCGTAACTGACCACGCAATGGGCCTGGCCGAACTCGGGAAGGATTTGCCCCAGGATTTCCGCTTCGTGCATTTGCCGCAGAGTTTTTTCCGAGTGGGAATCTTCAAGCAGGGAAAACAGGCAGTCTTTCACT
>JAJDBE010000096.1 GCA_029261515.1 Nitrospinaceae bacterium
ACCGCGCCATGTCGCGCAAAAGAAAATACAGCGCCGTTTGCCCCGACTTCCGTTCCGCGGAATTCTTGGGAAAGGTGTACAGCCGGTCTTTTAAAATATCGAGATAAAATGCACTGAGATCGACCACGCAAAAATTATAAAACGACTGATAAAACACGTGGAATTCATAATTCTCATACGCTTTCAGTATTTTCTCATAAAGAAGTTTGAACCGGTAAAGAATATAGCGGTCGATTTCCAGCAACTCGTCGAACGGAATCGTATCTTTTTGCGGATCGAAATCGCTCAGGTTGCCCAGCAAAAAACGGAAGGTGTTGCGGATTTTCCGGTAGGCTTCCGTCAGCCGCTTGAGAATTTCCTGAGAGATGCGAATGTCCTCGCGGTAATTTTCCGAGGCCACCCACAGACGGAGCACTTCCGCGCCGAATTGATCGATGATTTTCTGCGGCGCGATGACATTGCCCGATGATTTCGACATCTTCTTGCCCTTGCCATCGACCACATAGCCATGCGTGAGCACAGTTTTATAAGGCTCTTTGCCGCGCGTGCCGATCGACTCCAGAAGTGAGCTGTGAAACCAGCCGCGATGCTGGTCACTGCCTTCCAGATACAAGTCCGCCGGCCAATCCAGATTGGGGTCGTTTTCCAGAACCGCCGCGTGACTGACACCGGAGTCGAACCACACGTCGAGAATGTCGTTTTCCTTGACAAACTCTCCACTGCCGCAGGAACATTTGACACCCTTCGGCAACAAATCCGCGACCTCCTTTTCAAACCAGAAATCGGCGCCGTGTTCCTCCACCAGCTTGACGATATGCTGAAAGACCTCTTCAGAGCGCAGGATTTCCTCACAAGATTTGCAGGAGAAAATGGTGATGGGAACGCCCCACGCCCGCTGACGCGAAACGCACCAGTCGGGGCGATTTTCCACCATGCTGTAAATCCGCTCCTTGCCCCAATGCGGAATCCATTTCACCCGGTCGATGGCTTCCAGCGCCTTCTTGCGCAAATCCTGCTGATCCATGGCGATGAACCATTGATTGGTCGCCCGGAAAATAATCGGCTGATGACAACGCCAACAATGCGGATAGGAATGTTGAATTTTATGTTCTGCCAGCAGACTGCCGTCCTGCTGAAGCTTTTCAGTGATCGGCGCGTTGGCCTTGAACACGAACTGGCCGCCGAAATGCTCCACCTCAGGAACGAACACGCCGCCAGCATCTACAGGATTGTAAGTGTCGAGACCGTATTTTTGCCCGACCAGATAGTCGTCCTGCCCATGTCCGGGCGCTGTGTGCACACAGCCAGTGCCCTGCTCCAACGTGACGTGATCGCCCAGAATCACTTTCGAGTCGCGGTCGATCCAGGGATGACGGCAGACGATATTCTCCAGTTCCTTGCCGGTGCATTTGCCGACGATCTTGCGATCTTTCACATCCCATTCCAGAACCAAAGCCGGCAGGCGGTCCTCGGCGACGATCAGATTTTCTCCGTTTATTGCGACCGCCACATACTGAAAGTCAGGATGCACACACACCGCGAGATTTGCCGGAAGCGTCCAGGGCGTCGTCGTCCAGATAACAAATGAAGTTTTATCCTTATCCAGTTTTCCAAGCACTGCAGGCAAATCGGACTTCACGGAAAATTTGACGTAAATCGAGGGAGACGTGCGGTCGGCATATTCCACTTCCGCTTCCGCCAGCGCGGTTTTGCAAGAAGTGCACCAGTGCACGGGTTTTTTCCCCTTATAGACCAGACCGCTCGTCACAAATTTACCGAACTCCTTGACGATCGTCGCTTCATAGGAGTAATCCATCGTCAGATACGGCTTGTCCCAGTCCGCGAACACGCCGAGGCGCACAAACTCGTCGCGCTGAATGTCGACGAACCCGGCGGCGTACTCCCGGCAGAGTTTACGGATTTCGTTCTTATCGGGAGTTAGTTTTTTTGCCTTCTGCTCCTTGCCCACCTGATGCTCGATGGGCAGGCCATGACAATCCCAGCCCGGAATAAACGTCGCGTCAAAACCCTTCATAGTCATGATCTTGACGATAAAATCCTTAAGTAACTTATTAAGTGCGTGACCGATGTGGATGTGCCCATTGGCATAGGGAGGGCCATCGTGAAATACGAATTTGGGTTTGCCTTTGCCGCTCTTTCTAAGCTCTCCGTAAAGGTCTTCCTTTTGCCAGCGGGCGAGAACCTCCGGCTCTCTTTGCGTGAGGTTGGCTTTCATGGGGAAGTCGGTCTGCGGCAGGTTTAATGTTTCCTTATAGTCCATTAGAATCCAGGTAAAATGAAAGATGATTAAAACGCAAAATTATACCCATCCGGCTCCTGATCCGCCAGTGGTAGGATTTTAACTTATAACTTCATACTCGCTTTGGCTTGTTCCAGAGTGGCGTTCGCCACTTTTGCCGCCTTTTTCGTCCCCTCTTCGAGAATTTCCGCCACTTCCTTAGGCTTTGCGATGACCTCATGCCGCTTTTCCATGATCGGGCGCAGGCCCTCCAGCATGGAATCGACCAGTTTCAGTTTGCAATCGCCACAGCCGATTTGCGCCGTGCGGCAGGCGGGAATGATCTCCTCCTGCATTTCCTTGGAAGAATACAATTTGTGAAAAGGGAAAAGATTGCACACGTCCGGTTCGCCGGGGTCGTCCCGGCGGGCACGTTGCGGATCGGTGAGCATCGACTGCACCTTCTTTTTGATTTCCTTTTCCGTGTCCGACAGGAAAATGGCGTTGTTGTAACTCTTGCTCATCTTGCGGCCATCCAACCCATTGAGTTTGGGAATGTCGGAAATCTTGGCGGCAGGTTCGATGAACACCTTTTTCTTGTACAGATTATGAAACCGGCGCACGATTTCCCGAGAGATTTCCAGATGCGGCGCCTGGTCGATGCCGACGGGGACAAAGTCCGCTTTGTATAGAATCACGTCCGCCGTCTGCTAGACCGGATAGCCGAGAATCCCGTAGGAACTCATGTCCACATTTTTGACTTCGATCTGTTTTTCCTTATAGGTGGGATTCCGCTCCAGCCACGGCACTGGCACGATCATCGACAATAATAGATGCAGTTCCGCATGCGCGGGGATTTTCGATTGCACAAAGAAGGTGCATTTTTCCGGATCGAGACCGGAAGCCAGCCAGTCGACCGCTACTTCAAAGGAGTAACTTTTGATGAGATGCGGATCTTCGTAAAGCGTGGTCAGCGAATGCCAGTCGGCGATGAAATAAAAACAATCGTAATCCTCCTGCAGGGCCAGCCAGTTTTTCAACGCGCCGTGATAATTGCCCAGATGCAGTTTGCCCGATGGCTGCATGCCGCTTAAAATTCGTTTGCGTTTCATCTAATAGTCAATTCAGTTATCGGGAAAAAGTCGCCATCAATACCTGTTGCAACATGGGGAACGTCTCCTGGGTCAAAAAGAATACGGAATAGTTGATCGGCAATCCCAGAACGGCGCCCAGTATCCCGGTATGGGCAAAATGATCCAGCAAAAAGATGCCCAGAATTAAAATCGCCCCATAGCGGTCTAAATGAGATAATTTCTCCGCCATTTCGTGTGAAACCAGTCCCTTGATGACACTGCCGCCATCGAGAGGGGCGACAGGAAGCATGTTGAAAATAGCCAGCGCCACGTTGATAAAAACACCGAAACTCAGCAATATGAAAAGTATGGTGTTTTCGGGCGAGATCAGACGAATGAAAAAACTGCAAATCACCGCCAGCACCACGTTCGACAACGGCCCTGCGATGGCGACATACATCATGTCCCGGCGCGGATTTTCAAAATTCCGCCAGTTGACGGGAACCGGTTTGGCCCAACCAAATCCCAGAAAGTAAAAAAACACGACCCCCATTATATCCAGATGCTTTAATGGATTAAAAGAAAGCCGTCCCAACCGCTTGGCGGTATCGTCCCCCAGCAAATAGGCGACCTTGCCATGCGAATATTCATGCACCGTCAAGGAAAACAAGATCACGGGCGTCATTAATACGAACAACTGCGTTTTACTCAAAACCACCTCTTGGAAATTCAGTCAATGATTGATGAATTGAGGGTTCTCAGGATGCAGCATGTGTCAATGGAGGGTCCAGGACGAATGAGGAAACCAAATTTTCTCAAAAAACTGCAGACCTTGGCAATATTTTAACTTAATTCGGGCCGATTTCATAACCTTTAAAAATTGGGAAGTTGGACGAATCGCCTTCGCTTTAGGGTCCTATTTTCCGGGTCTTGGCGTATTTCAGATAGGTATAAAACGCAGCGGACCGGGCCAGAAAAAACCCCAAAAATCCCTCACGGAAGCCCTGCCGCAGCAGGAAGTTCTTCAAAAAAACCAGGGGTGGACGCAGATAAAGATGCGACCAGCCCGCCTGCCAGCCGGATTGCTTTTTCTCTTCCGCATAAAGGGTGGAATAGCGGTTTTGCCGGTCGATGTATTCGCC
>JAJDBE010000097.1 GCA_029261515.1 Nitrospinaceae bacterium
ATAAAAAAGGAGCACATGCCGGAAAAAGTCTGGATTTTGGTGACCGTGGTGGCTTTGGCCTATGGGGCGTCTGCGGTGGTTGCGGTTGAAGTGGGAGAGGATGATGAGGATAAGGTGGAAAAGGTGGTGGTTGAAGAGGTGATCGAAGAGCACGAAGAAGCAGGGGAGATGATCCCCTGGATCGCAGGATCGTTGTTCCTCGTTTCTCTGGCGGGGTTGGCAATGAAAAATTCGGACCGGGTGCGCCTTGCCTTTGCTGTATTGAGTCTCGTTGCGATCATCCCTTTGGCAGATGCCGGACATACAGGGGGCAAATTGGTCTATCAATACGGGGCGGCCAACGCGCATCTGGCTGGAGAGATCAAAGCATTAATTCAATCGGGGCAATTTTATATGCAAAACCTGGAAGAGGAGGACGAAGAAAAGCACGATGACTAGGTTTTTGTTGCAAATCCAATATCTACTTAATTTTTAATACCTTGCTATATGGTCTGGGAAGGCACACAATGCCATTAGGCTAGCTAAGTACATTCATGGTTTCTGCCTGGTTGGGAAATGTATTTTTCTCACTTTATCCACCTTTTAACCAAAAGGAGAAACCAGAATGGAATATATCGTTCTCGTGCTATTGGCTCTCGGTGCTATGGTAGCCGGACTTTTCGTCTGATCTCGCTAAACATTGTATCCGACCCTGAGAAAAGTTTGAAGAGGATGGCGTCGTCCGCAAACGGATTGAAGCCATCCTCTTCAAACTTTGTTTGCGACTTCCCCTTTTTGTTCCAAAGAAACCACGCCCATTGTAGCGGTATAGAACTTTTTCAACTAAAATGTCGATATTGTTTCTCTATCTGACTCTGTTTTATTTTTTTAACTCACTTGAAATTTAATTTTGTTAGCTGGATCAAGTTCAGCTTAAATCAGGTCGTTGGCAATGATTCCCAATCCGGAATACGATCAAACACGTGTGGAGTTTGAGGAGGAGTGGTCGCGAAGCGACGTTGAAGATCTGCTTCAGACCAACCACTATAAGCGCGCCCGCGAAGAGCGCCAATTGTATGAGCGCTACCTGCCCAGGGATCAATTGATTCTGGAGGCGGGCTGTGGTCTGGGGCCGAAGGTACTTTACTTCCGCGAGCAGGGGTTGAATGTCATCGGCGTGGATTTTGTCTATTCGGCTTTGAAACGGCTGAAATCATTTTCTCCCGCCACTCCCGTGGCCTGTTGCGATGTACATTACTGTCCGTTTCCCGACAATACTTTTGGCGCCTATCTTTCCTATGGCGTGGTGGAACATTTTCCGCATGGAGCCGAAGAAGCCATTCAGGAAGCCTATCGGATTCTGAAACCCGAGGGCGTGATTCTCATGATGGTCCCGGCGAATAATTTTCTAAGCCGGTTCATTCACGATCCGGATAATTTCCTGCAACGGTTGCGGCGCAATTCCTGGGTGCGAAAAATTTTAGGCAAGCCGCCTCTCGATTCTTCTCACGAGCATGATCTCTTCATGAAGTTTCATAAGCGAAGAGAGATGCGCACAATTCTCGAACGCACGGGGTTCGAAGTGCTGGTCGAGGAACCGGTTTCACACAGTTTTTCTCTATTCATGCTGTGCGAGTGCTTTCAGAGGGATCGTTTGGGCCAAACCAACTGGGCCGCCGAAGTTGTGGGAGGATGGTTGAAAAAAATCGCTCCGTGGGGAACGGCCAACCATCTGCTGTTCGTTGGCAGGAAATAGATCATTATCGTTTGAAAAGGTTTTGTCCTATATCAGGAGCTAAGTTTCCTTCTCTTTCGTGACAGTCCTCATTCCACCGATCGTTCCCAAATCCTCTGATCGAAAGTTCAAATAAACTCCAAAACCGCAGAAATATCCCACCATTTTTCAGTGCATTTCCTTCCAGATGCCCCGTAAGTTGTTATTTTTATTGATTTTATGTGTATTTCAAGGTAAATTTAATGAATACCTTAACAACCCATTCATAAATTGGTTTCACGGCCCGTTTGCCCTCGAACCCTCAAATTCCGCTGCTCAATTCATGACCGCCGATATAAAGGAAACAAACACACCTCCCCGTCTCTGGCAGGGCATGGACCTTTCTCTAATTGAGGGAGATCAGGTCCTAAGTCTGCTTTCCAGGCGTTTGATCCTCGTGTGCTTGTTGTGGGCCGCGGTCATCTTCGCGATTGATCTTTCAGTGCCTGCCGGAATAGCGGTGGCGGTGCCTTATTTTTGTCTGGTGCTCATGGGATTGTGGTTGCCGCATCCATATTATTTTACCCTCGCGACGTTGGGGAGCATGGGGCTCACTTTTTTGGGTTTTTTGAATTCTCCCGTTGGGGGAGATCCCCTTGTGGCCATTTGCAACCGGTTTATCGCCCTCATGGCGATTGGAATCACCGGCATCCTCTGTCATCTTTATAAGCGGGAAGAAAGGGAACTGATCGCCGCTCATGAGAATCTGCAACAAAGGGTCACAGAGCTTCGAAATTTAAAAGAAAAGTTTGAGGAATCTTCCAAGACGGATCACTTGACGAAACTGCCCAATCGAAGGGCGATGATGGAAAAGCTCGTATACGAGAAATTCCTATTCAAACGTAATAAAAAGCCGTTTGTCATTATCATGGCGGATATTGATTTCTTCAAAAAAATAAATGACACCTATGGTCATAATGTTGGAGATTTTATTTTGATCAAGGTGGCTCAAATTTTTAAAAAATGTTTGCGCAAGACGGACCTCATCTGCCGCTGGGGAGGCGAAGAATTTCTTTTTCTGTTACCGGAAACCGAGTTGCAGGGGGGCGCCACTCTGGCAGAAAAATTGCGGACAGAAGTGGAGAATGAGGCCTTCAGCTACCCACCATACAATATTCCCGTGACCTTGAGTTTTGGCGTCACCATTTTTGGCGAGGAAACTCTGGACATGGACGATTGTATCAGGCAAGCCGATCAGAATTTATACAAAGCTAAGAAAACAGGAAAGAATAAAGTGGTTTTTCCTGAAACGGCCTGTGGGTTGAGTTTCAGTGAGGCCATTTAAAAGCATTAAATCCTCCTGAATCAATGCCAAGGTTTTTCGCCTTTTAAAATCCCTAAAATTATCGGGGAATGATATTTCCCCTTCCCAAATTTTTCGGGTTAAAATAAACTTTACAGTTTTATGATTAACCTTTGAATTTTATTGGTGGAACCATGCTGAAGTTCATGTCCTGGTTGGTTGTTTTGAGCGTCGTTTTTGGTTTTATATTGATGGTGTATAAGATGTGACCGAAACGTTGAGACAGCTCATTGGATCGAATCCTGAATTTATTTTCCGTTGATCAGCGCTCTCATTTTATCAAGAAAAATATCCTGGCTGAATTTTGCCGCCTGCTTTTCGCATGCAGGGCGCATGGAAAGAGCCTGTTTGGCGTTCAGCTTCTCTACAGCCGCGACTATATTTTCCGGGGACGGGTTGCTCTCAATTAAAATTCCTGTTTCATCGTGAACAATTGTTTCCAGCAACCCACCTTCGGCTACTCCCAATACCGGTTTTCCCGCGGCCATCGACTCGACAGCCGACATGCCAAAATCTTCATCTTTTGGGATATAAATGGTGGCAATCGCCTGGCCCATTAGCTGTATCAATTGATCTTCTCCGACTAATCCTGTGAAAGAAATATTGCGGTGTCCTTCCGCAAGATGTTTTAGCTTTTCCAGTTCAGGACCGGATGATGCGATGATGAGGCGCTTGTCCGGCATACGAGTGAAGGCTTTGACAATCAGATCCACCCGCTTTAACGGGTCCAGGCGGGCAAATGACAGGTAGTAATCCTCCTGTCCGAACCAATGAAACTTTTCGGTGTCGCAGGGAGGGTGGACGACGACCGAGTCTCGATGTAAATATTTTTTGATCCGATTTTGAATGTTCACCGAATTGGCGATGATGACGTCCATTTTCCCGATGGCGGCTTCATACAAAGGTTGAAATATTAAGTTGTAAACGCGGTGCGCCATGGTTTGACGGAAGGAAAGGGAAGCCAGTCGATAATCTTTAAGATCGTATAGAGATCGGGGCGGTGTGTGGCAATACAGGATATTTTTTCCGCCGGGGTGGTTGACGACGGCTAGGGGCGCATCCTGACCGCTGTAGATCACGGTTGCATATTTTTTCAGGAATCTGGTTTTGAACCTGTAGGAGAAAAATCGCTCCAAGGTTCTCCACCCCCATACTCGGCTCTCAATTTTTAAGTCGATGCATTTGCCCGCAAGTTCCGCGAGGTCGTAGCTTTTTTCGGAATGACTTCCGTAAGCCAGATCCAGATTCAGCTCCTGGCAAAGAATATGAACCAGCCGCTCCCCACCGCCTTTAAAGGTAAACGAATCGTGCAGGACAATGGCCTTGTCAGGATTCATTCTGAGGCGTTCTCCGTTTTAAATACCAGGAATAAATCCCAGCGCCAATGAAAAGCAGGAGAAATGCTTCCGTGAAAACGGTGCCGACGGCCGCTCCTTTGGCCCCGTAGAGCGGAATCAAATAGAAGTTCAAAGCCACGTTCAAGAGGGCGGCGAGGCAGGCGCCGAGGGCATAGTAGTTTTCCTTATTGATCGCCAGCGTTCCCTGGGTAAGGGCGAGATTGGGAATCATGAAAAATAAGGAAATGGATAGCCAATACATGACGTTTCCCCCCGGTTGATACTGGGAGCCGAAACTGAGCACGATGATGTCTTCGCCAAAAATCATGCCCAGCGGCACAATGGCGGCAGCGGCGAGACAGGAGAATAAAATCAGCTTGTTTGTCAGTCGGATGAAGTTTCCGGGTTGGTCCGCAAAAAGCCGAAGGTTACGGAAAAGGACATTGGCGAAGGGGAACAGTAAAAAAATGATGCCTTCCAGAATGCGGGAAGATGCGGCGTAAAACCCGACCTCGGGCAAGGCTTCTCCGATATGCCGCAGCATCACGATGTCGATTTTGAAATAAATCAACGTGGCGATGTCGATGATGAGCAAAGCGGCGATGGAACGGTAAATTTGCGGGTTGGGTTTTTCAACGCGGATGCTTCGAAGAGAGTAGGCCCGTTGCAAAGCTAAAGAGATGACAACGCCTGCGATCCATCCTGCAAAGACCCAATCCATTTTCGCAGAAAACAAAAAGACACAGCAAAAAATACTCACACCCGTCAGAGAACGCACCACGACCCGCCACCAGGCTTCCCGCTGAAATTGCCCCTCACCCTTTAACCCCGCGGAAATGAAGTTGGCGGCGGTTCCCAAACCAAACGCGGTCATGGAAAGCATCAGGGGGATTTTGTCTTGAAACTTTAAGAGTGCAACGATTAAGAGCCCCAAAACCGTGACCGCCAAGGAATGACCGAGCGCCAGAGGAAAAAGTTTTTCAATTTTGAAGCGCAGGGAAGGGGACGTGATTTCGCGAAATAGTAACGTGCGGAATCCTCCATCCTGAAGAATGGCGAACAGAGATGCAAGAGTTACAATGTAACTGTATTTTCCAAAGATCTCTGGGCCAAACAATCGTCCCAAGAAAAAAGTGAGCAAAATGGAAAAGCCAGCGACATAGGCGGTTGCCAGCCACTGAGCGCTTAAGGATCGAATTAAAGTCATGGGGAAGTGACGGGGCGGGCGGAACGAAGGAAATACCACCCCAGGGTTCCTGTCAAAATAGTACCTACAGAAAGTAAAACCATTCGGGCGATGGTGAGTGCTGAGTCGTGGTAGATGGAGATGAGTACTAACATCATGATTACTCCGGATACGAGCGGCCAGAGAAATTTAAACTCCGAACGGGCCAGGCAATAGGTGAATATAACGTTGGCCACTGCGAGCATCGCCATTGCCATGCTGATAGTTTTTAGTAATTCCGCTGCAGCTTGATATTTTTCGCCGAAAAGAAGAACGATGATTTGTTCCGGCCAAAACGCACAAACCAGGGCAAATCCACCGCCGAGAAAGGCGGTCATTCCCAAACTCATCCAAAGGATTCTTGAATCCTCTTTCCCCGCCGCTTCGATTTTTGCGGCTGCGGGAAAAAGAACCGCTATGAGAACACCGGGAAGAAATAAGGCGATCCTTCCCAGAATGGCGGCGATGGAATATAAACCGGCTTCCTCAGGCAGGCAATAATGTTTTACCAGAACAATGTCCAGATTTCCCAAGGTCATGACCATGGTCGTGGAGATGAAAACCGGCAGTGAGTATTTTCGCATTTCAGAATAAAGATCATGAGGTACGTCTTTACCTTGAACTTTCAGTATATCCCGCAAGGAGATTGTTGCGATTCCAATAGCGATTAAGACTCCCATAACTCCTGAAGCGAGGGCCCCATTGACTCCCCACTCCATTAGGAGAAGTAGAACCAGTCCAGACAATACGCGCACCAGAGAAACACTGCTGGCGGATAGTCCTAATGAGACGAAACGGTGAAGGCCTTGGATGACTCCCAATAAAACCGGGAAGAGTAAAGACAAGGTCAATTGCACCAGCATGATGAGGACAGGGATTGCCGATTCAAGGTGCAGATATTGCTGAACCCAGGGAATCGCGGCTAAGCCCATAAGAAGAATGGCAATAGAAACGAAAACCATTGCGCGAATTCCTCTGATAAGAAGAGTTTTGACTTGGGCCAGGCCGTTGACCTCTAATTTGACAGTGTAGCGGGAGAATACCAGGGGAAGGACTGCGACTGGGGCTGAGAGGACAACGGCCATTGAGTTTAACGCGTTGAAGGTGCCATAATCGGCTGCGGTCAAACTCCTTCCTGCTATCAATTGGAACAGGTAATTGAAAATATTATTTGAATTTAGAAGAACCAGGATGAGTAGATTATTGCGCAGGAATTTTTTCACCAGAAACCTCGCTCATATTTTCGTATAATGGCGCGTCTTCCGTGTCATCCTTTCGCAGTTCTTTCCATAAACCGTAGCTTTCCAAGGCAACCCCAAACATAAGTAGAAAACACCCCACAAGTGAGGTCTCGCGGGCCACGACTACGAGGCCTGCAACAAGGAGAAATCCTGATAACAATAGGGATATGAGAAATCCAAAGATGTAAATGGTTCCACCCTCGCGGTAGATTATTTTTGACAAGGTAGGGAAATAGCATTTCATCTGCGGATGAATTGAATCTAACAGGCCTCGCCAGGCAAGAACTATAGTTACAGCTCCAAACTTGTAGAATTGAACATCATCATCCCCCCAAGGCAAAAGACCTCCTATGAGATAAAAACCCGTTGCTATCATTATCCAGAATCGTGTTTGTTCTTTGACGATCCATGGGAGATAAAAATAGACCAATCCCAATAAGGGGAGAAATGTAAGTAGCGGATTTGATTTGAAACCTAAGTTCCAAGCAACCCAACCAAGGAAAATGAAGCTTAAGTAATAAAGAAAGCCAGGGAACGATTCTTCTTGTCCAAACATCCAATCCTTAAAACGAATGTTATTTTCAATTGAAGTTATTGGGGCTGAAGTTGTTTTTTTAGAGGTAGAATGCCAATATCGCAATTCATGCCAAAGGACCCCAGTTAACAGGATCAAAATGGCAGCGACGCCAGTTAGCCCTTCTTTAAGCTTGCCAGACGACCCTGCTAATAATAAGCCTGGGCCAAGAGCAATCAGGCCTACCGCTTTATTAAGGAACATGCCGCGGCGCTTAATTTCTGTAGGCCAACTTAAGTAAGCGGTTCTTGCTCCTGACTGGACCATCGTGGCCCATTTTTTTAACCGTATTGAAATAAAATAGAACCAGCCTTTACGCCATACCTTAGCGAGTACAAAAAAAACGAAAAGGAATGCAAGAAGTTTCAAATAATTGATCGATTTTGAAGATGGGGTAAGAGTAAATTTTGTTCTATACGGCTGGATCTCTGAGGGAAGAGGAGATATATATTCTAATAGAACTTTTTGAACTTTAAGATGGGGATGTTCCAGAAAACGAATTGGTAGGCTCTCCTTCCCACTCCCTTTAAGGAGAACAGGACCTAGTTTCAGCTTAATATGGTTAGAAAGAATATCTTTTGCTGGAAAGTCGGTAAGAGGAGTGGTCGAAATATTTTTTCCGTTCCATTCCAACAAGGGATATTGGGTCAATTCGTTTCGTAGAGATCGGTTTTCCGGTCCCTTCAGGGATATGTTCATTTTTAAAGCCAAAGGATGACTATCTGATTCCACAGATCCTTTCAAATCCGCTCTCCAATGGATGGAATTTATCACTTCGTCGAGTTGTATCCCGGAACCCTGAAAAAGGTCCTCAGCTTGGATAGACGTTGTTCCCGCAACAACCGGAGGGCAAATCGTATGATCGACCTGGTGTCGGGGCGTAGTCAAAGTCATTTGCAACCAGCATGGGGAGGTTGTGAATACCTCCCGTGGGATCTGATAGTTTAAACTAAATCCTCCGATAGAACTCATTTCCCGGTCAATTTTTGTTGTCCAGGATATAATTGGAACATCCTTGGTTTTTTTCCAGATTACCGAACTTAAATTTCCTTTATTGACAGAAACATGAGTTCCTGAAGGGGATTGAATTTCTTGTGGAATAAGTTGAATTTCTTTCCAGATAAGTCTGGGGAAATCCAGGGCTTGTAACTTCGTCAGCGCTACCGGCTGGAATATGGCGATTTCCTTCAACTTGAGCTTGAACTGTTTCTTACGCAGCATTAGGCGAATTTTCAACCGGTCAATTTTTCCTGGAGTTAAACCGAACTGAACGGCATGGTTTGGGACCGAAGAGAAATGAGAAAGTTGAGAATTACCCAACAGTGGGCTCCAATCAATTCGAGAAACTTCGTCTGAACCTTCAGAAATGGCAAAGAAAAACCGGCTATTTTTGTAAATTTCTGCAGGAAGTGGAATATCTATTTCTAGCCATTTTCCTCGACCTTCCAATACGAGCACACCTGGTTTTAAATACAAAAGACTAAGGGGAAGTTGAGAACGAATAGTAATATTATCGAACTTCGCTGAAGAACTGGACGCCCCCTGTTCTGATAAATCTTCTATTGAAACCAGTTTGTTTGAGCTGGGTAGAAAACTCTCAACTGTTGGCGTTTCTTGAGTATTTTTTTCTCGGCCCAAATATTCCAGGTAAGACTTGTTAAAGGAAAATAGCCCGTTTATTTTGACCCATTCGACTTTATCTTTTTCGTTTTCAAGGTTAAGGAAGGGACCTCCCCATCGCCTTGACAGCTCTTCTCCTTGGGAAAGAAATAATGGTTTCTGCTCTACAATCTGGCTGATCGCTTTTACACTCTTAAGGTGAAACCCTCCGGAAGATTGATTGTCCATGGGGGCAGGCAATAAGGTAATACTTTCAATTTTGCTATTCTCACCTGCTTTCTCAATTAGGTTGTGAAAATCAATTAGAATCCTTTTTCGTTTTTGATCGATTTCTTTAACATTAGGGGGAAGATGAATGATTTGAGGAATCCCTTGCACTTCGTCTAATTTTTTATTTGCATTTGTTATTTCAAGTGCAGCCTGAGAATGCAAAACAATCTTTTTAAAGGCATTATCCTGGAGAAGTTCTTTAGCAGATGCGGGCAATGAAAGTTTAACTTCTTCCAGAAAGATATTTTCCTTGTCTGTATAGTCTCTCCGAATCAGCTCTCCAATTCTGATTCGAAGGATTTCTTCTTGCCCCTTCCTTAAAACGATCCCTTCAATAGCTTCGGTTGTTTTTCCCTGGTCATCAAAGCTAAACCGAAGATCCAACTTGACCTTACTCGTTTCTATATTTGAAGAAAAAACAAAATCCATTGCCTCGATGGTTCTCAGATCTTTATGGAAGCGCCGACGGACTGTTGTATTTGTTCCATTTTCTGAGTATTGCCAGAAATTGACGGCAGGGTGATTAAAGAAATCAAAAAAGCCCTTTTCTTTCCATTCGGTTTTTTTGACTTCAACTACTTCTACCGGTTTCAGTTGTAATTCGAGTGGTGCTGTAAAATTAATTTTCTCTAAAAGCTGATGCCTGATAACTTCGAGTGGTTTCCCAGGCTGAAAAAATATTATTTCTTCAAGATAAACCTTTCTTTTCTTAAAAATATTTTTCCTTATATAATCTTTAATATTAATTCGAAAAACCTTTCTTCCGTTTAATTCAATAATCTGTTTGGGAAGGAGATCCCATCGGATGACTTCTAAGGGCGAAAGGGGGTTTCCAAAGCCGATTTTTAAATTACAAACCAGAGATTTGATTTGTTTTATTGAAACTCCCTCTTGCATTACCAAATCCATAGATTCAATGGAATTAATGTCGAGATGTAAGCGTTGCTGAAAAACTGTATTAGCGCCATCCTGGGAATAAACCCAGATTGGGTCAGAGGAAAGACCAAGAGCCCGCTTTCCTTGATAATAAAGATCTTTTTTTCTCCAGCGTTTTGAGAATACGTCCAGGACAAAAACAGAGCTAAGTTTTTGATTTTTTGTGGAAAGTATATGAAATAATGTTTTCTTGCCAGACTTTCCCCCAGACACGACCATTTGCAGGTTTAATTCAGTAAGGTTTTCAAGGAAAAGGTCTTCATAGTCGATTTGGAGTCCATCTAAATCACCCAGTGGGATATCTTCTGCAGAAGTGTTTGGTTTCAGGGAAAGGGGCAAGGGGATTTTTTCTTGATTTGGATACCATAAGAAAGTCTTATTCGAATGGGTCCATCCTTTCCCGATTGTTCGAGAAGGTGAGATGATTTGCTGGGGGAGTTCGAAGCTCATGGATTCGAAAACTGTTGGGCTTACCTGATTTTTCAGAACCAAATCTGCCTGGATATCATACATTCCTGGTCTGAGCCCATCCTTTATTTCGGTTTTTATAAATGGCTTTGCGTATTTGACGGAGGAAACTTGAGCGAAGGAGTCTGATTCCTTTTCTTGATCTTCAGCCTTAGCAGCCTTGAGAGTGGTTACAATCGATATAACACAAAGAGCCAAAATAAACTTTCTCACTTCTCCCTCGTATCATTTTGGTAGCAGTGGATAATACTTTTCTTAGTGCCCCTTGGTAAAGGGTAAAATTTACTCAGTAGATTACGATCTAATACACCCGTTCCCCTAGGTATCCTCTTTTTCTTTACGGCGTTTGAAAATATAGAAATCATCCTCACTAAAAACAGTTAGATATTCTTCACGAGTACGAATGACCAGATTTTCAAACTCTGCAACGAATTCTTTCTTGTTTCGACATTTCCCGTCAACCCAGTGACACCCTTTGTCGACTAAATAAGGAGGACGCTTGAGATCCAAGACAACATAATCTGCCATGACATTTTTATAGATCTCATTATTTTTGTTTTCCTTCAGCATGAATTTCCAAAATCCCTGAAAACTATAGACGGAGAGCTCAGGCATCTTATGTGTTGCGAATACACCTTGTGGAAAACTAAAATAAAAATTCCGGGCCGCTAAATGAGCCCAATTTAATGAATTTTGAGTGGTTATGACAACGTTGGGATCTTTTGGGATAAAGTTTTTTAGAGCGGTTTTAATCATTTCTTCCCTGTCCGTGGGAATATAAAGATTGTAGTAATGGTTCGTCGCTTCAGGATTCCAAAATTTACGGGAAATGGGAGAAGGGGCAATTTGGAAATGGATGACGATGATTCCGGCGATTAGAATAGCAGTAAACGCATTGACAGGTAATTTTAACTTTTCCCAGATCCGGCGGGCAACCGGAAGTCCTTGGGAAAAGGCAAAAATCAACGGAGCGATCAAACCAGCGGTGTAATGATAATAAAGGCCGTGGTGACCGTTGTATTGTGAAAGCAGGGCAATCGCAAAAACCGGTAGGGCAACTATCATACTCGCTGGACGCAGGAAGGGGATAATGAACCCAAGTGCCCCGAACAGGTAATACAAGTAGCGGATCTTTCCTTCGTGGAAAAAAATTTCATCCAAAACTGTGAGAGGGTGGGTGACGATAAACCAAAGCATCTCTCCCATTCCATTGCCCAGCCAGGCAAAATCGGAAGAACCCAGGGCGCCTGTAAATCCCAGTGAGAAGTAAGGCAGAATGTATTTGTTGGTGACTATGAAATAAAGAAGACTTACCACCATCAAGATTGCGCCTTCCAAACGGTATCTTGGAAAAAGAAGCAAGTAGACACCGCAGGCTACAGTCTGTAATGCAAAAGGTTCCTTCAAAAGGGCGAGCAGTAAGGCCAGAAAAACAGCCATCCGAATATTACCACGCTTTACCTGAAAGAAAAATCCAAATAACAAAGGGACCGCGAGATGGTCCATATGGAAATCAAAGAGAGCGTTATACCAAAGTGGGAAATAGAGAGCAAAAATAATAGCTGGGATAACGCCAAAGTGGCGGTACAACTCAACCACGGGCCATACCAAGGCCGCAGCCTGAAAGGATAGGAGTAAATAAGGAAAAAGATCAATTGGGAAAAATTTATAAAGCCAAGCCCATGCCAGCATTAATGGCTGAATATGCCCTGTGAAAATTCGTGACCACTGCCCGGATGCTATATTGTCAAACTGGAGAAGAAATGTTCCCAGATCATAGTAAGTCGAATGGAGGGAATAGTACTTGGAACAAGCCAAAAATCCCAAAATACCCCAAAGGGAAAAAAAAATAACAAATGCGGGAGTCGAGTGGGAGGTTGGAGTTTCACTCTTTTCTATCAGAGGTTCCATTTTTTCTGACGGGTTAATTTTTTCTTTAACGATCCGATTTGCGGAATGCCTACCGGAATTAAAGGTTTGATTAGGTTTTTTCAGAAGCGTACTTGTTTGTCTTTGGATTTGAATTCCTGCGAAAGTAAAACAAGAGTAGAAGACAAGTTAATACAGTTGAACCAGATATGAAATAACCGGCATATAATAATCGCTGAGGCCAAAAATCGATTATCAGTTCAAAATCTATGCTCCCGTCGTCTCCTTTTAAATAGTTTCCAGTTTTTTTGATGTCGTCCAGTTTTATCCACCAGCTATTGGCAAAACCATTTACCTTCCAATGGAAGTTATCCGACAGGTGTTTTTCGAACCAGGTTTCATAAATGGATCCATCGGGGATATTATCGTTTTGAATTGTATCTCTTACATTTTTTGAAATAAACTTGGCGAGAAAAGGCGTGTTATTTTTTGAATTCACCTTGTCATTTCCATTTTGACTTTTGGACCCTTTTTGCCCCACTGTACTGATCCAGCCATTTGCAATAAATTTTTTTACTTCTTCCAATGTGGCTTGATTGGGGTTGGATGTGCCTGGTGATGGATCGCTACTAACCGTTCCCAATTTCGTAATATCAGCTTTAAAACCTTCTGATACATACAATTTCCAGCCTTGATGGAAAGTCTCACTAAAAATTAGAGGAAAGTCTTCGGCGGCTTCATGAACGCGCACACGATATTTCGTAGGATTAATTTTTTTAAATTCCAAGATGGGAGTTTTAATATTATCAGCGCTTATATGGAGTTTGATGATTTTTTCATTTTTCATCAAAACCTTCTCTTGAGATATTTTGTTTCTAAAAACGTCCCAAATAAACTCTCTCTTCTTTTTATTTTGTTCGTTTATAAATACGCCGATTTTTTCATTTCCTTTGCGCAAGGAAAGAATATTGGGAAGGTAATCTACACTTCGTCCCTCTTCGGTTGCTAAAGATAGCTGGGGGGAAGTTAAGATAGTTAGCAATGTAACTATAAAGAAAGTAACCGGCAATTGCTTTAGCAATTGATGTTTCCTCTATTTGTAATAGTATTTGATTACTGCTCAGAAAAAATTCTAGAAAATTACGTTATTATCCGGGCTGTACATTACAGGTAGTTCTTCATCGGATGATAATCTGTACAAATCCAGATTCCCAAAAGATTTTATGAAAATAAAATTCTCTTCGATTTCTCTGTCAAAATATTTAAAAGTCATAAGATGTTCTCTGATTACGTCTTTATTGACGATTAAATACCGTATACCGTTAATCCGGGCCATTTCCACAAATCCACCTTCAGCTTTTTGAGGGTCCGTATGCATTTGTTTGGCAAAGTAAAAATTGAAGCCGGAAACTATTGGAGAATAAACGGGATTGTTAAAAAAAAGGACGGTATGATCTTTCCCAATAAACTTCCATTTGGGATACCCTGTCCAACCTTCTCCAATTGTCTTTGAATAGGGCATGTATAAAATTTTAAAAAATCCGTGTTCGCTATTTACTTTTTGGGCGATTTCTTTGTAATAATCTGGCGTTTTTACAATAACGCTGTATTCGTAGCCCCAAAGATGACTCATGCTGAAATTGCGGTGAAGTTTGCCAATAAAAAACGGAGTGGAACAGAATATTATGATCAGAATTAATCCCGAATAGACCAGGACTTTTAAATTTTTATTTTTGAAGGTTTGATTAAAATATTCCAATAAAAAATAAAATAGCATGGCAATGAAAAAGGGTTGAAAGACAAAAAATTTGTCCCAACTCTTAAAGATGTTTAACAGGGGGAGGGAAAAAATAAATAAACTTAAAGATTCTGATAGCTTGGCTTTTGCCGAACCAAAAATAACAAGTAGAAACATGATGCTGAAAAAAAATAGCCACAGTTTTTCGGTTCTATTCTTGATGAAAAAAGTGGACAAAATTAACGATAATCCCAAAATAAAGGATGGGTAGAAAGTTAAAACTTTATAAAGGATATTTGAAATGGGACCAAAATAATCCTTGGGGAAACCGTTCCAGCCGGAAAAAAAATTAAATAGATATAATGGCGGCTGTGAGCTACCGATAATCCATTGCTTTACGGTACTGGTGTTGGATATGGCAAGGTCCGGAAGGTTACCTCTGACAATATCCAAAAACAAAATAACGTTTCCCGCTAAGATAAAGGAAATAGACGCGATATAGCCTGAAAAAACCACTCCTGCTAATAAGACTCTTTTTAAATCAATCAATCGGGTCCCCCATAAAAATAGAACCGTGAGACCCAGAAAAATTAAAATTAGAACTGCATATGCGATATTTTTAAACCCCGGCGAAGAGAGGAAAAAAAATAGAACGCTTAACAGAAGGTATTGTTTGTTGCGATCGATCAGACCTCTTGCAAAAAGAACCCATACCAGGGGAAAAAAGCAGTAAAAATCCATATATCCCAAATAGGATCCTGTCGATACGGAAAGCAATAAAGCAATGGTATTAAATGTATAAAATAGAGCGATTATGAATTGAGTGGCAGGGCTTACCTTGGATTTAAAAAATATTCCAATGGCCAGGTAAGTGAAAAAAGCGCTGGAAAAAATAAAAATGAAAAACTTGATGCTCATTTTTTGGCTGTCAGAAAAGCCGAGCAAGTCCAAAAAAAAATAGAGGCAATAGTGAAGAAGGTAAGATGGATCGGCGATTGTTCCGGCGCCGTTAGTGATGTTATTCCATAAGTATAGTTGTCTTGAAAATACCTCTTTGATATTTATGCTGGCGATGTGATCGCCCTGAGCGATAATGTAATCTTCAGGAAGGCGGTTGACCCAGGCAGAAAGCAAACAGATAAAAAACAGGAGGGAAATATAAACTATATTTTGCTTTAAACGACTTTCTCTGAAAAAATCGATCATGCTTCTATTTTCTGCGTAATACAGTACAAGTCTTCTCCCAGTTCAAACTTTTTACTAGGGGGGCAGTTCAAAAAAACAAATAGCTGTCAAGGGGCGCAGGTAATTATGTGATTTGACAATGAAACAACCCTTATCTTTACAGTGGACTGGATAAAAATCCAAAATGAAAATTGCTGATATCAGATGCAATATATACAATTTTCTAGGAAGAAGAAATGCCCTATTTAATCCACCAAGGGTGCATCATTTGTGTGTTGAGTGTACAGTCATCGCATAGAGGGATGGATTCGAATTTTCCTTCTAAATGTAATTTTCGCTTATTTTGAAA
>JAJDBE010000098.1 GCA_029261515.1 Nitrospinaceae bacterium
AAAAAGGCCTGGGCGTTATTGCTCAGGCTTTTTCTATATCTCACGTAAAAAGTCCAAGACCGTAAAGGAATATTAAAAAAATTCCTCTCCCTCTGCGAGAGGTTAGGTGAGGGCAGTTTGACAGGGTGGGCAGGTAGACCCAATAATTCTTTATCCGAACACCTGCGCTGTACCCGCTGATAAGATTCCAGAAGAATCTATTTCTTCGCGGCCTTGGCGCCTTTGCGTGACCCGAGATTTTAGCGTTCAATCGAATTCTCTACCAGCACCTTTGCCGCTTGCCTGGCCTGAGCCGCGCTCACCGGCGAGCTGTTGATCTGCGCCATGGTGATCGCCCCTTCCAGCAATAGCACGAGTTGCTCCGCCAGTTGATCGGGTTGCTTCGCCTTGGCTTCACGGGCAAGTTTGGCAATATACTTCTGTATCAATCCCTTAAATTCCATGCAGGTATGGCGCACCGGGGTGCCAAGCTCCGGGTATTCGCCGATAGCGCCGACAAACAGGCAGCCATAAAAATCATCGCTTTCAAACCACTCCTCGGCCACGTCAAAAACCGCGAGTAAGCGCTCTTTGGCCTTGCCGGTTTTCGACTCCACCGCCCGCATGAAAAAATTGCGGAACCGTTCATCGTAATAACGCAAAACCGCCAGGATCAACTCGTCTTTCGATTTGAAGTGGTTGTACAGCGTTTTCTTGGCCACCCCCGACTTCGCCAGAATCGTATCGATCCCCACAGCATGAAATCCATGCTTCGAGAAAAGCTTTAGCGCGGTTTCGATGAGTTGTTCACGTTTTGAGGAGTCCGTCATGAGTTCTGGCTCTCAGATATACAGATTTGTCTGTAAAAACTTCACATTATTTTAATATTATTTTACAGTATTTACAAAATAATTCAAATTTTTATTGATTTTAAAGGTTTATTTGATCTTAAAAAATTTGTAAGGATCGCCGATCTAGGTAGACAAACCTGTATATTTTTTGAGGCGAGTGGCCTCATCAACTAACCCAAAAACTTAGGAGAAACTCATGAACACGTTGAAACATCGATCCCACTTTGTTGCCGTCCTTTCCTTCCTGGCTGTGATGATGGCCAACGTCGCTTTTGCCGGCAATATGCAAAAAGCAGGAATGATGAAGCACGACAGAATCGTCGTGGCGGAAGTCGCCATCAGCGGTTACGACCCGGTCGCTTATTTTGAAACAGGCAGACCCACACGTGGAAGCGGATTTCATACGGCAACGCATCATGGCGTGACCTATCTTTTCGCCAATAAAGAGCACCAGGAAAAGTTCAATGCCAATCCTGAAAAGTACACCCCGCAATATGGTGGCTATTGTGCTTATGGCGTGGCAGTCGGAAAGAAATTCTACACCGATCCCACGGCCTGGAAAATCGTCGACGGCAAACTTTATTTGAATCTCGATAGCAAAATCCAGAGCAAGTGGAACGAAGACATCCGTGGCTATATCAAACAAGCGGATTCCAACTGGACGGCCATTCAGGACAAGCATCCGTCTGAACTTTAATTCAATGGGACGAGTCATGGTTTCCCGGCCAAGGCAGACCTCCCGACAGGGAAATCATGGCTCTCTCTCCCGCAAATCAAGAACTTTTAAAAAAGGAATCATTATCATGAACACTCTGGGAATCAAATTGAGCTGGACATTTGCAGTCGCTTTTATCTTAGCAACGATTATGGGGTTCATCCCCAACCCAATTGTCGGAAAAGGCGCCCTGTTTGAAGCCAATACCGCTCACAATCTGGTGCATCTGGTCACCGCTATCGGTTTTATCCTGGTCGCCAGAATGGGCAATCAGCCTTCGATTAACTTCATGCTGGGATTTGGAGTGGTTTATGTGTTGGTCGGAATGGTGGGATTTATTCTGACGGGCACAGGCTCCGAAGCCATGTTGCTCGGTTTTATCCACATCAACCCTCTGGATAACCTGCTTCATATTGGTTTGGGCATCGCCATTCTTGCCGGCGGCCTGTTGGCAAAAAATGCCCTGAACGTATCAGTGAATGCGGATTTAACTCTTTTGAATAAAACCTCAAAATAAAGGACGCTGTAATGAAACGTAAAGTCATCACAATTTCGATTTTGCTTCTGGTCGCTGTCAGCGCTTTGGGCGCCATGGCCGGTGCGGAAAAACCGTTTGCCCCCAATGTGAACCTGAAGACCGGGGACATCCGGGTGCCTGAAAACTACACCCGCTGGGCGACGCTTGGCACCTGGTCTCACGCCACGACCGAAGGGGAACGCGGCGCGAAGGAGTATCACGTGGTCTACACCCAGCCGGAAACGATTGATTATTACATCGAGCATGGCCGCTATCCCGACGGAGCGGTTCTGGTCAAGGAATTGATCAACACCAATACTTTACCCATGACCACGGGTCCGGCAGTCAGTCATGCGACTTCGATCAAGGGATGGTTTGTTCTGGTACGCGACACCGAGGGCCGCTTTAAGGAATCTGCTTTGTGGGGCGATGGCTGGGGCTGGTCGCTTTTCAATGCGGACAACCCGATTAAAACCGTTTCCACGGATTATCAGGTCGATTGCATCGCCTGCCATCTGCCCGCAAGAGACATGGCGCGCGCCAGCGCAGAGGATTCGGATAAATGGATTTACACCTTCGGCTATCCCGTGTTGCAGAACAAAAAATAACTTTTAAACAGTAAATAGGGGAGGGTACTTAAATGACTGTTAACAATAAAACCGTATTGATCACCGGCGCGTCGAGCGGCATCGGGCTGGATGTCGCCCGGGGATTCCTGAAAAAGGGGTTCAACGTCGTGCTCAACTCGCGCAATCCGGAAAAGTTGAAAGCCGCCGCCGAAGCGTTGGCTGAGGAAAAGCGGATTGCCCTGGCGCCGGGAGACATTGGCGACAAAAGCACTGGCGAAAAAATGGTCGAGGTCGCTCTTGAGCAGTTCGGCTCCGTCGATGTCCTCGTCAACAACGCGGGGATATTCGGACTCAAACCCTTTCTCGAAAATACCGAGGAAGACATCGACCGCTACATTCACATTAACTTAAAGGGAACTTACTTTGTGAGTCAGGCGGTGGTCAGGCAAATGAAACGCCAGGGCGGCGGCAATATTGTGAACATCGGCACCGTGTTGATCACGCATTCCATCGGCAGTGTGCCTGCCAGCGCGGCGCTCATCACCAAGGGAGGCGTGCACGCCCTGACCACAAGCCTCGCGAGCGAACTTGCGGAAGATAACATCCGGGTGAATGCCGTCGCGCCGGGAATGGTGCGAACCCCGCTGCACGGCGGGGCGGATGTCGATTCATTTGGCGGCGTGGCCTTAATGAACCGCGTAGGCGAAGTGCAGGAAATCACCGAGGCGGTGATTCATCTGGCAACAGCAAGTTTCACCACTGGCATCATCCTGCCCGTCGATGGCGGTTTCATCAGCGGGCGCAATTAATTTTACGAAATAACATTCACCTAACTTATTAAACGAAAGGAGTATCATCATGAAAACAGCAATCATCGTTTTGTCGGACCCCAAGGGCGGATCGGAAGAATCTTTAGGACGCGTCTACAACGCCCTGGCAACGGCGTATGATTTTAAGAGCGCGGGCAAAGAAGTATCTATTATTTTCCAGGGCGCGGGATCACGCTGGCCGGAAGTACTGCAGGCGGAGGACCATCCCGCACACGAGTTGTTTGAAGCGGTCACGGATAAGATCCAGGGCATCTCCTGTGCCTGCGCCGATGTCTTCGGGGCGGATACGTCCGGATACGATTTGGTCAAGGACAACGCGGTTCCCAAAACCACCGGGCTTGCCAGTCTCAGCAAACTTCAGGATCAGGGGTTTAACGTTCTTACATTTTAACAACTCCTAGCTTTCTCCTCTCCCCCTGTCAGGGGGAGAGGATTGAGGTGAGGGGGTATTTTAATTTGAAAGAAAGGAAACAAGATCATGGCCAGGAATTTTATGGAACTTGCGTTTAACGACAGTGTCAAAAAAGTCCAGGAACAATATGGCACCCGCGCGCCCTATCAAAAGATGGAAGCAAAAAATGGCTTTCGCAACCAGCTCACCTGGCAGGAAAAAGGTTTCATCAAAAACCGGGACGGGTTTTACATGTCCTCCGTCGGGGAAAACGGCTGGCCCTATATGCAGTTTCGCGGCGGCCC
>JAJDBE010000099.1 GCA_029261515.1 Nitrospinaceae bacterium
GGCGGATGGATTCTATAAGATGGCCGATCGCTTCTTCATAAAGGCCTAACCGGGAGTGCATGAACCCTAAATTATTTTGCGCGACGGCATTGTCCGGATGAATGCGGACACTTTCCCGGTATTCGTTCAGGGCTTCCC
This sequence comes from Nitrospinaceae bacterium, assembly GCA_029261515.1. Lineage (GTDB taxonomy): Bacteria > Nitrospinota > Nitrospinia > Nitrospinales > VA-1 > JAJDBE01. Next base: position 139 of record JAJDBE010000099.1, read on the forward strand.
AACGGCGTCCTAATTGAGAATACACGTAGCCCAGGTTATTTCGGGCTTCAAAATGATTTGGGTTCAGGCGGATCACCTCCTGGAACTCCTTTGCGGCCGCTTCATATTTTCCGGCCTTCAGCAACCGATCCCCACGGTTGTAGTTGGGCTGGGTTTTGTCCGTATTGGCGAATGCGTTTTCAGTGAGGGTTGTCATGAAAAAAAGTGAAAGCGTGACCGTAAAAGCGGTAAAAAGAGTGTTTGCCATAGGGATGCCCTATTATTCGGAGAGGTTTATTCTCATTTCTTTCGCCCTTACAGGCAACCGGAAAATCGGATGGTTTTTCTAAATTTTCGATAGGATTGAAACCATTGTATAACCCGATTATATCAAGAATATGGTTTGACGTTCTATAATTTATGATATGTTAGGAACATTAATAAAATCAAAATCCCCTTTATCAAAATTGGAGGAAAGTGGTTATGCAATTATTCAAGAAATTGGTTTTCATTCTGGCTTTATCCGTCATGGTTGGCGGCTTTGTTGGATGCAAGGAAAAAGGACCTGCGGAAAAGGCTGGAGAAAAAATAGATGAAAGCATGGAAAAAGCAGGTGAAGCCATGGAAGAAGCAGGTGATAAAGTTGAAGACGCGATGGATAAGTAAAATGACAGGGTAGAAGAATTGTTGAACAGAAAACCTGGGGCCCGCAATGACCAGGTTTAGCCTGATTAGACAAATCTAATAGAACACCATTTGGAACTGTTTTGTAGGGATCAAAGGGGTCATGCTTGTTCCTTCCTGTTTGTCAGAGTGAGGGGAAGAAGAGGCGGGACCCCTTTTATTTTTGGTGCTATCACCGGCTCCTCATTTGGCGTATTCGGCAACCCCCCCTTCAGTCACTCGAAGTTTCAAAATCTATATAACTCCCCATTTTTTAGGAATTTTGATATAATCAAGCTATATCATTGATTTAAAAAGGCTTGAATTTTGGAGGTTTAAAGCGTGAGTCGTTTGTCTGTGCATGGATTCAGAAACTTGATTTTGGCAATGGTCTTTTTCTTTCTTTCCGCATGTGGTGGCGGCGGGTCTTTCAGCAATATCCAAACCACAGGGCTAAAAGCTCAAATTGATAAATTGACCCCGGATAAGGAAGTGGAATTCGAAACGGTTGCGGTCGACTACACGGACCCAAACCAGAACCGGGGAAATTTCTCCGAGAAAAAACTGATGGAGCAATTTGAGGATTCTGCCGAAACCACCGTATTCAATGGTTCGTTTTTTATGATGAATATTGAAAAAGTAGATGCGAAAGACCCGAACAGCTCTAACCTGAAGTGGGAGACACATGGGAACTGGTGCGGTAAAGACCGGCTCCTGGGCAAGAAAAACCCCATGGCGGTCGATGGTTTAGACCAACTATGCAAGGCGCATAAAACTTGTTACCGGGAAACCTGGGATGGAAACTGTTCCTGTGACGATAAACTCCTCCGGAGCCTTCAGTCTCTCGAAAGCACACCCAGGGAATTGGTAAAAGGCATGGAAGAGTATTACAGCCGTTCCCAATGCGTTTTTAAGTGCCGGTATCTGAGCAAATGGAAGGACGCCTATATTTTTGAGCAGGGTGAAAGCCGTATTCCGCAAAATATAAAAAATCAGTTCAGCAGTTTGCCTTGGGGGATTGGCAAATTAAACTCTGATAAGACAAAATATATTAGCACGTCGCGCGATTACAATTATGTCTGCATAGAGGATGAGGATATTTTTCAAAAGTTCGAGCAATGCGCTAAAAACCGGGCGGGGTCATTGCATCGTCTGCAGTGTCTGGAATCTTATATTAAAAAGGGGATAGTCACGGATATCGACTGGGACGCTTCCGGCCCACGGGATACCATGATTAAGGAAGAACAGTAAGTCCGACTCTCTTGGCAGTGAGGGTGTTTTTTACAACCGCCGCGAGCGAATGGTTCCGGCAAGCTCCTCTATTCCAAGTGAGGGTTCGGTCGGTCTCCGATCCTTAAGCTTTTTAATAAAGGAATAAATATTTTCCTGGAGTCTGGCGGCTTGCGCTTTCCAATTAATTTTCGATGATTCTTCCTGGATTCTTTCGTACTCCCTCAACATCATTTCTCTTAGAACTTCTTTGCATTCATCAGGAGTCATCTCACCGGCTTCCAGTTTTTGTTCCAGAAGGCTGATGAGTTTGGGCGGCAGTAAAGATTTTAGATCTTTTGGCACTGGGAACCCTCCTCAAATAATCTGTAAATTCGGTACTTAAAGCATACCTTTTATTTAGACTGGATTGAATAAAAAGATTGAGCAATCCTCGTGCCAAGATTAAAATGTTAATAACAAAGAAGTTATAGTTATTTAACGGCGTCAAAAAATAGTCGGTCGATAAAAAATTGGCGCTTCATCTCTCTTAAGAAATGCCGAACGCACTGAAAAAGTCTTTTCTGGAAAACACGGAGCACCCGGAAAATCCTCTGGACTCTCCAGCGCCTCAACGTTTTTTAAAGAGCAAACGCAATTTAATTTGGATTGCTCCGGTTCTTTTGATGGCCGTCCTTTTAAAAGGCTGGCCTGATAAGGCAGAAAAGCCTGTCGTGCAGACCACTGCTGTTACAGTAGACGTGCAAAACCCCGCCGCGCCACCGCCGCCGAAAAATGAACAAGCTCAACCCCAGCCAAAACCTCCCAAAACCCCTATTGAGGCACAACCCATTGATCTCTCCTTTAAGCAGGATCAAGAGTATTTGTCCCTGAACCGCTATGAACCGCCTTACCCGCCTATAACAGAAAGCCAGCCGAAAACGGTCCCGGCCCAATCGGATATCAGGGAGGCGTTAACAGGTGCAGACAAGCCGCTGGTTTTAGCCGGCAAGGGATTCGATATTCAAGGGTTTCAATCTCTAACGAAGGAACCCATGCACGTGGATTTCCTTCAGCGCCTGCATAGACGGGACCAAGGCAACGTCGAGGAAAAACCCAGGGAACAGTTGGACTTAGCCCTCCATCAGGTAAAAAGTTCGAAGAGTTTGATATTTCACCCAACACAACCGGCCTTGAGTAAATTACCTCCGCTTCCAAGCGAAATGAACCGGGAGACAGAAATCGAAAAATTTGAGGATATGGACGAAATCCCGGAAACTCATCTTCACACCCAAGAGAATAAAGAAAACTTGCTGATTCTACGCCCCGGAAGTTCTTCTTTGAATTTATTGACGGGAAATGAAAAGCTCAATAAGAAACAGTTTGGGAATTGGTAATCGTTTTCGATGCCAGGTTGATTCCTAATGCTGGTGAGTTATGGGGATGTCATCTCAGGTGAGACTTTTTCGAGAACGTCCTGCTCGGTTGCAGGTGGAGCCGTTGGAGGGCGGGGACTCTCGTACCAGTAATAGAAGACCCAGAAGCCGATCACGAAAACCCAGAGAAAGATCTTCCGGGTTCGGCTCATCTTCGGTTTGTCGGAATTTTTGGAGACAGGGTCGGTCATTTTATTGAGATCGGATTGCTTTGCAACGATCGGTCGGAAGCCCACTGGTTATTCGAGTCAAAATTTTAGGCCAACAGAAAGCAAAGTCAAGATGGAATCGGATAGCGTGAGCATATGGGAAGGTCTTAGGGAGATTTTGCACAGCGGAAACCGAAACTGTTGTTGCGCACTTCCGGGGTGAAAAAACTCCGGTTGAAGGTGGGAGCGCTGAGACCACAGCCGTAGGAAAGGCAATCGAACCAGGACCCGCCCTTTAAGACCCGCTTGTCCTCCCCGTATTCCCCCCGCACCACCGGATTGCCGGGGTGGGGCAGATAATAGCTGTCCACCCATTCCCAGACATTGCCGGACATGTCGTACAATCCGTAAGGGCTTCTGCCTTCTGGATAAGAGCCGACAGGTTCCGTGCCCGTGGAATATTTGTAGGGATTGTTCGATTTATCCAGCGTCCATTCATAGCCCCAGGGATAAATGAGTCCGTCTTCGCCACGCGAAGCTTTTTCCCATTCCTGTTCCGTGGGCAGGCGTTTGCCTTTCCAGGCACAGTAGCCCCTGGCATCGAACCAGCTCACATACACGACGGGATGTTTTTCCTTGCCCTTGGAAATAACGCCTTCCGGCCAGTGGTAGGGGGTTTCATGCTGAGTGGCGTCGGTGAACGCTTTGTAATCCTCGTTGGTGACTTCATAGAGATCGATGTAAAACGCCTCTGTAGAGGCGATGTGTTCCGGTGCTTCGTCATCCCAGCGCTCGTTCGAGCCCATGATGAATTCCCCTGCCGGAATCAGGACCATGCCTGAATTTTCTGACGGCGTGGCAGGTGGGGGGGATTGCGGGGAGGATTTTCCCTCGGCATCTTTTTTGGCTTTTGCAGCCATTTGCACCACTGGAGGGATTAAAGATCGCTGCAAGCTCCCGGTATTCTCTCCTTTAATCCGTTTGAATTTTTGCAAAGGACGAAACGGAGATTTGACCTTTGCGACATCGACACCCATGTGGCAGTCCTTGCATTCCTGTTTTTGTGTTTTATCCTGTTTGATTTGGAGGACATTTTCCGGCTTGTGACAGGTCGTCTGGCATTTTAAGATAGGGGAGGGGTAATCAAAATTCTCATAAGCCAAAGCAGGGGCAAGGTTGAGAAGGAATAGACCGACGCCTAAGCAAAGGGCTGTGGCATTTCTAATGGAATCGCAAAAGTCCATAACGTCCCGGTGCGGTAAAAGATGAGTGGTTTTAAAGTTTTAGTTTAACTTATTGATACTAAAAGATGGGTACGAAGGAGTCAAAATAAAATTCCTCGCCCTTTTGTGACTGACTTTGTGTTCGGAGTTTGAATGGAAGCCTGGAGGTTGATCGAGGATGGCCCTGGTATCGGTTCATTGAACATGGCGACGGACCGGGCCATCCTTCAAGCCTGCGGCGAGGGGAAAGCGCCTCCCACCCTGCGCCTTTATGGGTGGAAGGAACCGACGCTGACCGTCGGTTATTCTCAGGATGCCTGCCGTGACGTGGACCTTGACCGCTGCCGCGATTTCGGCATTCCCGTTGTTCAACGTCCGACAGGGGGAAAGGCGCTTTTGCACGACCGGGAACTCACCTACAGCCTGGTGGCTCCCATTCCGCATGCACGCTTTCCCGCTAGCCTGCGCGAAACGTTTCGGGTGATATCCGAGGCGCTGCTGGTTTCGCTTCGCTTACTGGGAGTTCAGGAAGCGGGGATGGCAAAAACCAAGGGGATGCCACGGCAGGGAAGGTCGCCCTCGTGTTTTTCGGCATTGAATCATTGCGAAATAACCGCTAGGGATAAGAAATTGATCGGCAGCGCCCAGCGGCGCATGAGCCGGTCTTTTCTGCAACACGGATCGTTGTGGATCGATTGCGACCGCAGTTTCATGGCGTCCCTGTTTAAATTCGATCATCCGCAAGCCAAGGACAAAAATCTCGAAATTCTCGAACGCCACACCACCACCCTCAATCAGGTGTGCGGGCGCAACGTCGAGTTTGCCGAAGCCGCCCAGGCGTTTGGAAGAGGATTCAGGCAGGTTTTCCCGGATAAATGGGAGTCTGGAGAGTTGAGTTTTTATGAGTTAGAATTGCGCGATGAAATATTGCACCGAATGCCTTGATATCCCTTATTATTAAACTTTGTATTCTCACTCATAGATGGCCGGATGGTGCGAGCGCACCGCGAACTGAATAGACGATGATCTTTAAGACCAAACCGAATTCGAGCGTTTTCCTCATTTTGATACTGATTTTTCTGATTGCGACTCTCTTTCCAGGGTGCTCGAAGAAAAGACTGCTGAGCAAAAATTCCTACCGTCAACATTATGTGGACATCAGCAAACGGTATTTCCCTGAAATTCCCGGAGAACTCCAAAGGGCCGGGTTTGCCAGGATTAACGCAGACCCGTTTCCTGATCTGGTCCTGCATGTGCAGGGAAAAAATAACACTCCCCAACTCCTTCTGGTGTTTAACCGGGAGAAAAAAGGCTTCCGGTTTGATGAGGAATTCAAAACCGCGCAAATCGGTGCAGGCGAAATTCTTTTTTTCACCGTAGGCGATTTTAACGCCGACCGCGCCGATGACCTGGTGATCATTCAGAGAGAAAAGGGAAAGCATTATTTGACTTTTCTGTTTAATAACCGCAAGGGCTACTACTATAAAAAAGTCGATCATATACTGCCTGGCATTCGTCAGGGGGTGGAACGGGCGGATGCAGTGGATGTCGATCACGACGGCGATCTGGATTTGTTTTTCTATGGACGCAACGTGCTGAACCCCGAAGGGCGGCCGGATAAACATCAATCCCAGCTGTTCATCAATAATGGCCAGGGAGATTTCGAAGACCTCTCTTCTATTCTGCTGCCGCCTCTTCCGGCAGGCATGGTGGCCACCTCGTTTGCGGATTATGATGTGGATGGGGTCCGCGACATTTTTCTCATTTATGGCAATGGGCCCAACCGCCTGCTGTTGAACAACAGTGTGGGAAAGTTTTCCGATAAAACTTCCAGTCTGTTGCCCCTCATTCGGGCGGAAAGTGTGCATGCGGATTGGGCCGACTTTGATGGCGATGGCGATAACGACCTGCTGGTCGTCAACCGGCGGCTGGACAAAAAATACCAGGACCATGCCGATGAGACCAATTATTTTCTGGAAAACAACGGTAAAGGCCGTTTCACCAAACGGTCGCACCCGATCCTGCCAGCGGCTCCCACGTCGCGGGCTTATCTTCTCGATGCCAATGGCAACGAGATTCCCGATGCCCTCTTGTTGAGCGAAAATAACACTGTTTATCTACAGGGAAAGGGCGAGTGGAAATTCTCCGTCGAAACCGTAAGGCGTCTTCCCCGTTCCATTAGGCTTTTGGATATTACTTTTGGCGATATCGACGACGATGGCTACCTCGATGTATTCGGCATCGATCCCGACACCCGGCAGGGAAAGCTGTGGTTGAATCGATTCAAATAAACCCTTTAACTTTAGTGTGAGGTTATGTCTTATTTCAAGAAACTGACGTTTTTAAAAGTGATGACCACCGTCGCCTGGGCCGACGGCGAGATGACGCACTCCGAACTCAATTTACTCAAATCCTTCATCCGGAAGTTTAATCTTGAGAAAGGCGATATGGAAGAATTGCGGCCTTACCTCGAAGCTCCGGTCTCAAAGAAACACCGCGAAGAATTGTACCGCCAACTGATCGCCGAATTGGATTCAACCGAGGAAAAGCAGGAAATACTCAATGCCCTGGCAGACATGGCCGAAACCAAAAAGAAAAAGAGCGAGGAAGAAAAAGCCTTGCTGGATCAGTTCACCGTCTGGCTGAAGAAATCGTCCATCACCACCCGGTCTGTTGGCAAAATCCGCAATTTGTTCCAGCGCACGCTGTTTGCCGGCGCCAGGGAGAAAGATGCGGACCTTGAAAAATATTTCAAGCGCAAGGTGTTCAAAAAAATTGAATTGAAGGCCGCCAAACAAGGACATAAAATCACTTTGCCTGAAGGCGAAATGTATTTCATCTGCCTGTTGGGAACGCTTCTGGCGTCCGTGGCGCAGGTGGACGGGCATTTCGATGCATCGGAGAGAAAGGCTCTGAAGCAGGTGCTGAAGGAAAAATTTTCCTTTGATAAAAAGGAAATGGAAATTCTGTTTGAGGTGGTCGAAGAACAGGCAAAACACGGCTTCGATTTCCACGAAGTCATGACCCAGACCAATCAAATTGTCACCTACAACGAACGCATGAACCTGATCGACTGCTTTTTCGCCATCGCCACGGCGGATGGGGAAATCTCGCATGCAGAATCCGAGCAGATTCGCAGGATCACCAAGGCCATGCACATTTCCCACCAGTTTTTCAAGGAAGCCAAGGTCAAAGCTCTGGAGCAATTGCAATGAGCGTTCACGTCAAATCCGGCCAGTTCAGGGTCAAGACCCAGGGGTTTGGCGATATCCTGGACATCACGGAACAAGTGTCGCGGGAGATAGAAGCATCCGAATTTTCAAACGGCATCGCCACCGTGTTTGTTCCCGGTTCCACAGCCGGTATCACCACAATTGAGTTCGAATCCGGAGCAGTGGAAGATCTCAAGCAGGCCATCGAGCGGCTCGCGCCGGTGAACATGCATTACGATCACGACGCGCGCTGGGGCGACGGCAACGGATTTTCCCACGTGCGCGCCGCGCTCATGGGCGCATCCCTGACCGTTCCCTTTGCCCAAAAACGCCTGAACCTGGGTACCTGGCAACAGATCGTGTTGTGTGATTTCGACAATCGCGAACGAACGCGGGACGTGATGGTGCAGTTGATGGGGGAATGATGCCGGAGAAAAAAAAATTTCTCGGAATTCTTTTTGAATGTTGCAACGTGTAGCGGCGCATCTATATCAACAAAGAAAAAAACGCCTACGAAGGCCGCTGTCCTCTTTGTATGCGGGACGTGAAAGTCCTCATCGGCTCCGACGGCAAGGACACCCGCTTTTTTAAGGCGAGATGATAAAATAGACGTAGTCTCCCCCCTTTCCTAAAGGGGACCGGGGGGATTTGACCTCCCCTAACCCCTCCTTGGCAAGGAGGGGAATTGGTCTCCTCCTCTGCCTGAAGGGAGGGAGTTACATTAGATATTAAATATGAAACTCGTCATTCAAAGAGTCTCCCGCGCTTCCGTATGCGTGGATGAGAAACAAATCGCGGCCATCGGCAAGGGACTGATGGTGCTGTTCGGCGCGGAGAAAGGCGATGCGCTGGCCCGGGCGGATTTTCTCGCTGAAAAGACTGCGAATCTGCGCATCTTCCCCGACGAAAAGGGAAAAATGAATCTCTCCTTAAAGGACATCGCGGGCGAGGTCCTGGTGGTGTCTCAATTCACGCTGGCGGGCGATTGCTCGAAGGGAAGACGGCCCGGATTCGACAACGCCGCAAAACCGCAGGATGCCGAGACGCTGTATCTCAGATACGTCGAAGCTCTCACTGAGCAGGGATTAAAAGTCGCTACCGGCCAGTTTGCGGCGGACATGCAGGTGGAACTCATCAACGATGGCCCGGTGACGTTTATTCTTTAATGCGGGGTCTTCCCGAGCGTTACATCCAGAAGCTTAATAAATACCTTTGGATATTTAACTTTTATAGTATTTAGGGAGTAGTTTTTATTGCCAGGTCAGACTTGGAAAATATTTAAATTCGACTTTTTTATATTAAATGATGAGATTTTTATAAAAACTTAAACAATGTCAAATAATTTAGAGACACGCCATATATATATTGACACCTCAATTTTTATTGAGAAAAATTTTCAATATAAATCTGATTTATTTCAAAAGCTTGTTTCTTTGTCAAAATCAGATGACGTGCATGTCCATTTAACAACCATCGCTATTGAAGAAGTTCGAGATCATATATCTCAAGAATTCAATAAATCTATTAAAGCTATTGATAGTTTCAAATCTAAGGGAAGAATACTTCGAAATATAAAAAACTCAATATTTTCCCCGATTTTTTTAGAAGTTGATAAGAAAGCTTTTCTTGATCATTTACTCCAACAATTTGACGAATTTCTCGAAGACACATCAGTCAATATTATTTCCGTAGAATCAGTTTCTGTAAAAGCCGTATTTAACAAGTATTTTTTGTCGAAACCTCCTTTTAGTGAGGGAAAGAAAAAACACGAATTTCCCGATGCTTTTGCATTATCTGCACTGGAGCAATGGTGCATTAATAAGAAGGAGCGTATGTATGTAATAAGTAAAGACCCTGATTTTGAAGCGGCTGCAGATGAGAGCGAATATCTAATTCCACTTACAAGGCTTGAGCAATTCTTAAACTTAATTGCGTTCCATGATGAAGCTTGGATAGAAATTTTTGAGAAATTGTTAAAAAGTAATTTAAGTCAGGTCCAACAAATTATTGGTAAGGAATTTGAAAGTGCAGGATTTTGGTTGGAGGATCAAAGGGGTGAGGTAGAAAATATAAGAGTACGGTCGATTGATATTCAGGATTTTTATTTTATTGCTATTATTGATGAAGGTGTCGACAAGTATAGTGCTATTTTGGAAGTAACTTCGAATATAGATTTTACAGCAGATGTTTCTTATGATGATTTGGATAATGCAACTTGGGATTCCGAGACAAAGATGCCTATGGCATTTGAAACAATCAACGATACTATAGAAAGAGAAATCGAATTGACGTCTGAGTTAAGAGTGGTTTTTGAAAAGGGAGAACAAGATAGTTGGGACATTAAATCCATTGAGTTTAAAAGTCTGGACAGTTTAGATTTTCCTATCACAATTGATAATCAGTGGCCTTATAAGTAGGCAGTTTTTTATCTAAGTTGGCCATTAGCATTTCTTCTAAATTAAAAGCGTGGTCCATTAGCCAAAGCCGACTAATATTTAGGGGAAAGCTATTATTGAGGATTTGGATAATTAAAACGGAATCGAATCCAGGGCCAACTGCATGAGGGAGGACGGGAAGAGGCCGAACGCGAGGATGGCCACCGTGCTGACGGTGACGATAGCGCCCATGCCCTTGTGGATAGTGAAGGGGATTTCCTCATCTTCTTCGTGGAAATACATCATCACGATGACGCGCAGGTAAAAATACACCGAGATGACGCTGGCGATCACAGCCAGAATAGTGATGAGCGTGTACCCGGCTTTGATCGCTGCGACGAACACGTAGAGCTTGCCAAAAAATCCCGCCGTCGGCGGAAATCCCGCCAGGGACACCATGAACAGGCTCATCGCCGCGGCCAATAGCGGACTGCGTTTGGCCAGGCCCTTGAAGCGGTTGATCGAGTTGCCTTCCTGGCCTTCGCCTTCCATGATGAACACGACGGCAAACGCGCCGATGTTCATGAACAAATAGATCGCCAGATAAAAGATGATGCTCGCCATGCCTTCCTGACTGTTGGCGACGATGCCGATCAACAGATATCCCGCATGCGCGATACCGGAATAGGCCAGCATGCGTTTGACGTTGTCCTGAAAGACAGCGCCGATGTTGCCGACCAGCATGGTCAGAACCGATGCGCCGAACAGGAACGGCATCCAGATTTCCTGAATTTCCGGAAGCGCGATGAAAAAGATGCGGGCGATGACCGCAAACGCCGCGGCTTTGGTGGCGACCGACATGAATCCGGTGATCGGCGTCGGGGCGCCCTGATAAACGTCCGGCGTCCACGAGTGAAACGGCACGAGGGAAACCTTGAACGCCAGTCCGCAGAACATCAATCCCATGCCGATGTAGACCAGCAGATTGGAGGTGTAAGGGTTTTCCCGCAACAATTGACCGATCAGACGGATTTCCGTGGTCCCGGTGCCTGCGTACATCAAGGCCATGCCATACACGAGGATGGCGGACGCGAACGCCCCGGTCAAAAGATATTTAACGGTGGATTCCTGCGACGACAATGTCTCCCAGGACAATTCGACTTTATCCGAAGCGATTTCCCGTCCGGTTCCGTGTTTGGCGGAAAACCCGCACAGGATGTAGAGCGAAACGGAAAAGATTTCCAGGGAAATGAAGGCAGTGATCAAATTGCCGGACTTTGCCAGGAACATCATTCCCATGACGGTCAGGAGAACCAGGGAAAAGTATTCCGCCTTGTTTTCGTTGTCGGCCTGTGGGTAGCGCACCGAACCAAAGACCGCAAACAAAGACATCACCAGAAAAATGACGTTGAATATCTGGGAAAACCGGTCGTTGATCAGAGCGTTGCTGAACATCCCCGGCTGGGTTCCGCTGGCCGCTGTCGGGGCCATGTTCCAAAGGTAGAGCGAACAAACCAGGGCGGCTCCGATGCCAAGCAGGGACGCCTGGGAAAGGTATCTATTATTGTTGAGAGTTTTGTTCAATCCCACTAGCAGAATAAACAGAGCCGTGACCAGGATGATCAGCTCCGGCGCCAGGGCGATCCAGTTCATGTCGTCAAAATTAATCAGAGAACTCATTGCTTTATTATCGCTAAATGGGAATTATCAGGATACGACCGTCGACCGCAAGAGCTTTACCGTGTAGTGGGTTTTTTAAAGCATTTCCTCTTTTTTTTCAAGGAAATGTTTCTTCAAATTATCAATTCGCGTGTGGTAGTCTTCATTATAAGAGGTAATTTTCAGGAAAAGGGATATCCCGCATCGGGAAACTCTTTCTGAAATTTGCTTGAGTTTTATTAATAATCAAACCCTTATCCCGCCGGCTGGGAAATCGAATATGTTGCTCCCAAGGTCTACTTTCATTTTAAACGTCCTCCTCGCTCCGATATTATTTTTCGTTCAGGTCAATCTGGCGTGGGCCGATTCCCAGTTCAATGTCCCCGTCCAGTTGAGCACGCATCCAGGTGAGGACTTTGCTCCGGCACTGTCGCCGGACGGAAAACGCATGGTCTATGTCTCCGACCGGTCCGGCAACCTGGACTTGTGGCTGAAGTACAGAGGGCCTGGGGTGCATCCGCCGGACAAGCGCTTGACCCTTCACAGCGCCGAGGACAATTCTCCAAGTTTCGGTCCCAAAAGCGGGCGCATCGTTTTCATCTCCCACCGCTCCGACCCCAAGGGAGATATTTATCTTCTGGAACCGGAAAAAGTAATGCCGGGGGGAGAAGAGGCGAGCCTGGTTCGATTGACCGAGGTGGATTTGCCGGAGCAGGACCCGGTCTGGTCCCCGGATGAAAAGTTCATTTACTTTGTCTCCGCCAATCCCGATTCGAGAAAACGCGGCATTTTCAAGCTGGATTTAAAAACCCGGTCCCGGTCCCTGGTGGTGGAGAATGGGGTCAATCCTGCAGTTTCGCCGGATGGAAAGCGTCTTGCTTTTGTCGCCAGTGATGGGGAGGAAGGCTTGTGGGTGATCAATCTCGAAAGCGGAACCCGTACACAGGTGACCTCCGGCAAGAATATAGAAGCGTATCCAGCTTGGTCGCAAACAGGCAACCGGATTTTTTTCACCCGCTATCAGGACGACACGGATTTCGACGGCGATGTCTCCATCAACGACAGTCCCAATATATGGAGTGTCGAATTTCTTTCCGGCAGGCCGGGAGTCGAGAGGCAGTTGACCGACAGTTCCACTTACGATCTGCTGCCGGCATCCACCGCTGGCAACGCGCTGATCTTCACCTCCAACCGCAAGAACAGCATCGACATCTGGGAGCTTCCCGAAGAAGGCCTCTTGCCTAGAGGTGAAGACTATGGGCTTTCCCTGCAAGTGGTGGCGGACTTGTGTTCCGGCAGAGGCGGAGATACTTACCCCTGTTTGATGGGCTTTTCCAACCTGATCCATGAGTTTGACGGCAAAGACAGCCTGGCTCGTATCCGCTACAGGTTAGCGCGCGGTTATAAAAACCTGGGACACTTGGAAACCGCCTATCAATTGTTTGAAGACCTTGTCAAAAATCATCCCGATGAAAAAGAATATAAAGGTCTGGCGGAGATCGACCTGTTGCTGTTGAACCTGACCCGCTCGCGGCAGGAAGGGCAAACGGTTTACAAGAAAAAACTTGAAGAGGGCATCGGGTTTCTGGAAACCCTGTCCGGGCGTTATAAAGATTCGCCGCACATCGCCGCCCGCGCCTTCACGGAAATGGGAAACCTGCACTTCAAGCTCGACAACCAGAGCCGCGCCCTTGGCCTTTACAAGAAAGTAATCAACGAATACCCCAGCCAGCGGTTCCTGTCGGCGGGGGCGGCGTTCTCCCAGAGCAAAATCTATTCGCTGGTGGGAGATCAGACCCAACTGGTGCAGGCTTTCGTGCAGGTGGTGAAGGATTATTACGATGTGGATCAGTGGACCGAAAGCGCGGTCCAGGAAATTCTGAATATTTATGAGAAGCAGCCCACCCTGGAAAAGAAAGTTTCCAGTTTGCAGGCGTTGACTGAGAAGTACAAGAACCTGCCGCGCTTGGCCGCATCCATCCAAAACCGGATCGGCGAGCTTTTTTATAAAGCCAACGAGAATCTTCTGGCGAAAGAAGCCTACAAAAAAACCGCCGATCAATATGCTGAGGCGACCTCTGAAGTATTCAACGCTAAAGTAGCTCTCGCCAATATCTATTCCGAGGAAGAGAACTTTGAAAAAAGTCTGGAGATTTACGAAGGCATCTCCGGCAATGCCGAGCTTCTGGAAGGGGACCTTGCCAAGGCAAAAGCCGGATATATCCAGAAATTCATTGAAAAGGGAACTTGGGAACTAAAAGTCGGCGAGGTCAAACTGGCGTTAAAGACTTTCCTCAAGCTGATCGACTTCAGCCCGGAAACGGTGGAAGCGCACCGGGGTTACGTGGAAGCCAGCGCGACCTTAAAAAAAACCGACAAGGCGATTCAATTTTATCTGGATCGCTTGAAGAGCCGAGAAAAGTCGGCGGTGGATCATTATGCCCTGGGGCTGGCCTACACCTACCTTTCGCCGCCAGAGTTTGATAAAGCGGAAGACGCTATCGGGCGTGCTCTGGCGCTCGACTCGCAGCAGACCTATTTCCACCAGACGCTCGGCTGGTTGTTCGAGCAAAAGGAAGCCAGGATCAAGGGAGAAGATTATCTGGAACGCTCGGTGGCCGAATACCAGATGGCGCTGGCGTTGAACGATGCCACCGGCAATCCCGACAACGAAGCCAATCTGCTGTTGAATCTCGGCAACGGCCACTATCTGCTGAGCAACTATTTTTCCGCTTACCACTATTACAACAAACGCAGTGCCCAGCCGGTCAAGTTCTTCGATCCCAGCCGCGAGAGCATTTTTCATCAGCGCTTTGGCGAAAGCGCATTTAAATCCGTCTTTCCTGAAGTGGCAATCACGCAGTACCAGAAAGCCCTCAAAATTGTTTCCGAGAAAAACGAGTTAAACCGCATGGCGGAACTCAATGACCGCATCGCGCTGGTCTATCAGTACAACGGAGACCACGCCAAGGCAGTGGAATATTTTTCCCGCACACTTGAGCTGAACCGTGAAGCCGGCAACGAGGTGTCTCTTTCCCGGTCGCTTAGAAACATTGCCAACAATCTGTTCATGCTGACCGAGGGGCAGGCGGAACCCGATCCCGAATCTCTCAATCTCGCGCTCAATCACTATTTTACAGCCATCGAAAACCTGGAGGAATTCGGGGTTGTAAAGCGCGGCAAGAAGAAAAAGAAAGACGCCTTGATCGGGGTCGAGGTCAAAACGGGATTGGGCGACGATGTCTCGGCGGCGGCCACCGGCTTCGATGTGACGGGTGAACGCAAACTCATCTTTCATTACATCGGAAAAATCTACGGCGATTTCCGCGAGTATGGCAAGGCCATCGAATATTTTCAGAAGAAACTGGCTTTGATTCCTGAGAAACTGGAAGTGAAGGGAAATATTCCGGTGCTGTTGGAAAAAGCCCTCCTGCAAAACCAGATCGGTAATTTTTTGTTCCACGATGGAAAATACGATGCGAGCCTGCAGTATTTTAAAGACTCCTATGGATTGAGCCGCCAGCTGAATAACAAATACGGAATCGCAGTGAACACCGCGAACATCGCGCGGGCGGTATTCACCAAAAGCCAGTTTCTGCCGTTCACCTCTGTGCAGGCTGAAATCGAAAATACCGTGGGCCTTCTTGAAGAAGCTTCAAAGCAGATGGGAGCGTTCGAGGAATCGCCCAATCCGGAATATTTTATTATCGTTAAAAATTATCTCGGCGTTTTTTACCACACCCTGGCTTACGGTGGGTCGGCTCCGGCGGCGGTAAAAGTTTCGCGGAAAAAAGCAGATCCATTGAAGTCGCTGGTGCTGGCTTCAAACAATCAATTGAAACAGGATTTTGCCCAGGTGCAAAAGTCTCTGAATCATTTCGAGGAAGCGCTTTCTTTAGTCCGCCAGAGTAAAAAGCCCTTTCCTGCTATGGAATCGGCGCTGAAGCAAAACCTGGAGCTGGCGCAAGGGCTGGCGGGAAAGAGGAAAACTGCTGGAGAAAACGAAAAAGAACCTGCCGCCATCCCGGTGGAACATTTTAAATGGCAGTACAACTATATAGAGTCCCTGATTGCCGAAACTTCCCGGCGATTGCCCCTTCTTTTGCAAGCGGAAGAGCTTTTGTCGCGGCTTCCTTATGGCGTGGCGCAGAACGATTCCTCCACCTTGTCGATGGTGGAAGATCTTTATCAGGGCATCACGCGTCGGTTATTTCAGCAGAAAAAATTCAATGAGGCGTTGACCTTTTCAGAGAAAGGCCATCAGCAGTTGCTGGTAATGCTTCGTCCCGCTCTGGATTTGGTGGATGAAGACCGTAAAAACTACTACGACGAACTGACCAGTTATGCCGGGCGGTTCCGCTTAGCCGCCCTGGCGGAAGCGCAGGGGAAAGCGGAGGAACTGGAGCAGGGGAGCGAAGAAATAATTGAAGAATACCGGGAAGTGCTGGGCGCACTGCAGGAAGAAAATTCTATTTTGGCGTCGCTGTTTGCTCCCTATGTGCCTCCTGTGGAGGAAATTCAGGATTTGTTGCGCCCCGGACAGGTACTGCTCAAATACGAGCAGGTGTATGACGGTATTCTGATATGGGAGGTCAATGCCGAATCCGTTCAGGGCCATCGAGTGGACGGGGCCGCTGAGCTAATAAAGTTGATCGCCCGTTTGGGCCGTGATGGAGAGGAACCGAAGGTGTCGGATATCAAAATTTTATCCGATTCTCTTCTAACTCCCGTTAAGGATTTTATCGGCAAAAGCGCCACAGTGTTCATTCTGGCTGGCGGGGCTTTGGAATTTCTTCCCTGGGCCGCCTTGCAGGCGGGAGATCGGCTTCTTGTAGAAGCCGCACCGCTGGCGTTTGTCTCGTCGCTGGCCGAGTTCCGATCGGCGGAATCGAGGAAAAACCTGTTCAACTCGAGGTTCCTTGGGGTGGACGTTGCCGGATTTGACAAGGCCGCTCCCCATTTTGCTTCTGCTTCTAATCTTGCCGGAGACCAAGCAAACCTGGAGCAGTTTCGCAAACGATGGCCGCATTACGGTGTGGTGCATATCGACAGCCGGACTCACCTCGGCCATCTCAACCCTGCGGATTCGTATATTTCCATCGGCCAAAGGCAAAATCAATTTCAACGGCTGAGCATCCGGGACCTGTTTCCGCAACCGGTGCAGGCGAACTTCATGGCGCTCAATCAGGTTTCACCGGAGTTTCATCCCGAATTGCGGTTGTCCCCCACCGCGCCGCTCCTGCAGGCACTGACCGTCAAGGGCTATCCCGGCGTTTTGTTGCGCACTGGTGCGTTTGATCCCGCGATTCATGGCGAGCTGATGGAATTATTTTATCAAAATTTCCGCCAGGGAAAGCCCGCCGAGTCCCTGAGGCAGGCGCAGATCGAAGTGGCCAAGCGGCATCCCAAGAATCTCACCTGGGCCGGCTACCGGTTTTATGGATTTCCCGGCATGGAGGAAGAAGAGAAGAACGAATTTGCTCAAACGCATTTTATGGCCAATGCGCAAAAGGGCGCTCAAGCCTTTGTCGATCAGGACTGGCTGGGGGCCATCGACCATCTGGAAAAATCTTTGGCATTGATGGACTTCCTGCCCGATAAAAGTCTGACCGAACGGATTTATAAAACCCTCGCCCAGGCGGCCTACAATATGGAGGACTATTCCAAAGCCATTCAGTATCAGGAAGACCTGCTCACCCTGGCGGAACAGGGGCAGGATCCGGAGCAACTGGCGGAAGCGTTTTATTTTCTTGGGATTTTATATTCGCGGGCGGAAAAATTTCCCACCGCTGTCGGTCATTTGCGCAAAGCTCTGGCGATTTACCAGGAAAATGAAATCCTCGACCGGCTGGCGGAAAGTTACAGCACGCTGGGAATCGTCGAGGAAAATGCGCTGGACTTTGACAAGGCTCTGGATGCGTTTTCCTCTTCACTGAAAATCAATGAAGAAATCGGCGAAGACCTGAATCGGGGCCGGGAACTGAGACGCATCGGCAGGATTTATTATTTAAGACTCAATCAATACCCGCAGGCCAAAAAATATTTCAATGAAGCCTATAACCTGTTTGCTGAACTCGGCAATAACGAACAAATGGTGGAGGCCCTGCTCGAACTGGGGCTGGTCGCGGAAAAACAGGGTGATTTTCCGCAGGCTCTTCAGTCCTACCAAAAAGCGGAAGCTCTGGCCTCGGCAAACGATCTCAAACAGGGGCATTCCAAAGCGCATCTTTATCAGGCCAATTCCTATTGGTATCAGGGAGATTATCAGAAAGCCTTCCGCTACCAAAAGGAAGCGCTGGAAATCGCCGAAGCGATCGACGACAAACGCCAGCAGACGTTTATCTACAACACGCTTGGGTTGATTTACTGGACGCTGAACGACTCCACCCGCGCGTTGACCAATCTCAACCGCAGTCTGGAACTGGCCGAAGCCATCCGGTCGCCTCTGGACGTCGCCTCCGCCAACAACAACATCGGCCTGGTTTACCGCAAGGACAAGAAATATGAAAAGTCCATCGAGTATTTCAACCGCGCGCTGGAGAAAGACATTGAACTCAAATCCAAGTGGGGGCAGGGGTACACGCACCGTAACCTGGGGATGAGTTTCATGCGTATGGGAAAACTCGATGAAGCGGAAACCCACGTTGCCCAGGCCATTGCCCTGAGTAGAGAGATCGGCAACCAGACCAACCTGGTCAAGTCCATGCTGGAATCCGGTCATCTGGCGATTGAAAGAAAGGACTGCGCCAAGGCCGTCCCGGTTTTTCAGGAGACGGGAAAGCTGGCGGACAAGTTGAATATTCCGGAAGTCCATTGGCGCGCCTTGAGAGGCGAGGGCTTTTGTCTGGCGAAAGAGAACCGGCTGGCCCAAGCGGCGGAAGTGTACAAGCAGGCGGTGGCGGTGGTCGACCGGATGCGGGCCGCGATCAAGGTGGAAGAATTTCAGAATGGTTTCCTCACCGACAAGCAGGACGTTTACAAAGAATTGATTCTGGTCCTGCTGAATCTCGGTAAAGTGGAAGAATCGTTTAATTATGCCGAACGGGCGAAGTCGCGGAGTTTCATCGACCTTTTGGGAAATCAGAGAATCAGCTTGAAGGACGACGTCAGCCAGAAACTGTACAATGCCCTCACCGACCAGAAGCAAAAGATCCGCTCCCTGGAAGAGGCCCTGGGGGTCGCGCGCGGAGGGCAGGATGAGGAAGCAATCAAGCGTGCGTCGGCGGACCTCGTCGAGGCGCGCAACCAGTATCAGGATTTGTTGATTCAGGCCAAGGAGGAAAGCCCGGAGATTTCCAATTTCGTGACGGTGGAGTCCATCACGCTTAAGGAACTGGGGGAACTGCTGGAGCCGGAAGTGGCCCTGGTGGAGTATCTGGTCACAGGGGAGGAACTGGTGGCCTGGGTCGTGCGGCGCGGCGCCATCGATGTCGTTCGCACGGCGGTGAAGGAGAAAGACCTCAATGCCCTCATTCAGGATTACCGCAAAAGAATGCAACAGCTGGCACCGTTGGAAGATCAATCCGCCGCGCTTTATAACTTTTTAATTGCGCCCATCGACCAGCTCATTGCCGATAAACGGGTGCTGGGGATCATCCCCAACGGATTCCTCCATTACATTTCCTTTGCTTCATTAAAGGGCAAGGAAAGTTATCTGATCGAGAAGCATCCGCTGTTTTATTCGCCGAGCGCCTCCGTCCTCAAATACACGTTTGCAAGAAAGGTGGAGCGGAGCGGGCCGGTCAAGGTGCTGGCGCTTGGCAATCCCGATCTCGGCGATTTCAATTACGATCTGCCGCTTGCCGAAATGGAGGCCAATGCCATCAAATGGGATTTTCCGCAAATCGATGTTTTGACACGGGACAAAGCCACCGAAAGCTGGCTCAAGGAGCACATCAGCGATTATCAGATCATCCACATCGCTTCGCATGGCGAGTTCGACCCGGTCAACCCGCTGTTTTCTTCATTAAAGCTGACCAAAGACGAGGCGGCGGACGGAAACTTCGAAGTCAACGAAGTGTTTTCCCTCAAAATCAACGCGGATATCGTCACGCTAAGCGCCTGCCAGACGGGATTGGGCGAGATCACCGGCGGCGATGAATTGGTGGGTCTCAACCGGGCGTTTATTTACGCGGGAACGCATGCCCTGCTGTCATCGCTGTGGCGGGTCAGTGATATTTCCACGGCGATTCTCATCAAACATTTTTACCGCAACTACGCCGGGAACGATAAATCCGAAAGCCTGCGGAAAGCCCAATTGCTGGTGAAGAAATCGTATCCGCACCCTTCCTACTGGGCGGGATTCAATTTGACGGGGGATTACCGGTAGATGGGTGATCTAAGCGGATCGTCTCGCGGGATTGATTGGATGCACAATCAGCCAGTATGCGATCGCCAGACAAAGCACCAATCCTCCATACAGCAGGACATCCGTGGTTTTTTCCGAAGAAAGTGAGAAGATGAGAATCTTCCGAATGAGAGCCGCGATGGCCAGGGTGATGAAAGCTTCCAGCGCAAAACTTCCCCCGCGCAGGTGATTGATTTCTTCGTGGATCAATTCGATGGCCGCCCACAGGATCAACAGACTGCCTAGGATGGTTAAAATTCCTTTTTCTACAGGAGCCTGTCCGGAAAAAAGCAGATAGACATCGTACCCGAACAACCCGACGGCAAAAAACGCCACCATCACCAGCGCGATGGCCAGCAGATAATTGAAGTAGGAACTGATTTTCTTCAGGAAACCCAGCAAGGTTTTTTCGACGCTGGAGAGGGAAAGAAAGCGGCTCATCTCCTCCTCGCGATAGGAACTGGTCAACACATCCAGATTGATGT
Source organism: Nitrospinaceae bacterium (assembly GCA_029261515.1). Classification (GTDB taxonomy): domain Bacteria; phylum Nitrospinota; class Nitrospinia; order Nitrospinales; family VA-1; genus JAJDBE01. The sequence goes on from JAJDBE010000099.1 coordinate 20,876, forward strand.
CGAGGATTCTCTCAATGGCTTTGAGCCGGTCCGTCAAATCCGCCTTGTCCTTGAATTGTCGATTGGCCCGGCCCAGGGTAAAAACGCGCACGTAATTAAACGCCGCGTTCACATAATGCGTGGGAAGGCCGAGCTTGACATGGATTTCTCCTATTTTATAGAGCTTCATGAAATAGGAAATGTCATAAGTGCCGCCGAAAAGATCGAGGTACCACTCGCGAATCTTGCCGCGGTGCCGGGTGAGGATTGCCTCATCTTTTAAAAAGTCCGCAGTTTTGCCAAAGCTCCAGATAAATTCGTAAAACCCTTCTAGAAATTCATCGACACAGGATTCGAGCAGTGGCTTTATTTCAAGGAGCAAGGCTTCATCATCCCTGGTAAAGCGGTAGTTGGCTTTTAGAGAAGGGAAATCTTTATGCGTCGAGAGGTCCATTGACATGAGCTGTTTTCTTCAATGTTGAAATAGCGAAAAACCTGATTGCACTATAACGAATAATTAGAACCAGAGTCCAGTTTGAACTTCCTACAGTGTAATGAAGAAAATATAGATCATCTATTCAATCTATCAACTGTAAACTTGTCATTAATGATTTTTATTTGAGTCTCTTCAATGTTTTTGGATACCTGGAGCCATTTTCCTTTTTTGTTTTTATAATTGATGACAACCAAATTGTCATTGAATAAAACATTAACTTTGAGGTTTTCTGAGTTTATTAGAAGGCTTGGTGCATAAGTAGTAAAATCCAAAGTCCAATCTTTTTGATTTTGCTTTAACCAGGATAATAAAAATCCATGAAGCTGGTGAGTTTTGTCTACATTATATTGATAGATTTCTTTCCCATTTTCGAGAATAAATATTTTAAAATTATCTGGAAAACTATCTAAATATAAATCCCTTTTTTTGTCCAAACATGATGATATCAGGATAACTGACATAATTAATGGCGCAAATTTAAACATCTTTTCCATTAAAAATTCCTTAGACTATATTAGTAGGAGCAATCTTATAAATGGGGAATCTGAAGCAAGATTAATTGAATGGCGAAAAACAATTCTGAGTTTGCTCTATTGGATTCGCAGTTGATTAAGAAATGAAAGGCGAATTGTGCCGTGTTCAGGAAAGTTTTTGTGTGGGAATCGCGGGAAACACCTGCCCGGCTTCCAGGAGCACCCACTTCTCCGACGTGTCGCCCAAAACCAGGTCCATCGAATCGTTCAGTTTCAGTAAGGGCAAGATGTGAGAAGGAAGGATCAGGCAGACGGTTTCGTTTTCCCGGCGGCCTTTTAGAAACACCTTTTCGTTTTCAATTTTCACCACCGAAAACACATCGTTGACGGTGTGGATGATCTCCGGCAAATCTTCCAGCACGCGCCCGGATTCGCTGTCGAGCAAGTGGCTGAGCTTGAGACAACGCTCCTGCATGGAGCACAGGTCCTTGATCAACTGCATCAGACTGACCTTGGCGAGACCGTGCTCGACTCTCGTTTTATCCAGCCATTTGAAAAAAGAATACACATCGAAGAGAACGTGATTGATCTCCTCTTTTTGCGTGACCGAGTTGAAAGGCAAAAAGGCGACCACGAAATAGCTGAGGTGAGCGGTGTCGAGTTCCCTTGCGGAAGCGGTCAATTTCGGATTGTCCTCCGAGCCTCCATATTCCAGTCCCCATTCCAAGAGCCCTGCATGAAACAGCGAAAGGCTGAACCCAAGCTCCGGCGTCGGTGTGGAGGAGTCCCGCTTAACTTTCGTTTCCACCGCGTATTCCCGCATCAATTCATAGAGTCCCATGGGCCAGTCCTTATTTTTGCACCTTTGCGGAAAAGCATTCTTTAAGAACCTGAATGCAGGTGTCGATTTCTTCCAGTTGCAGATCGCCCATATTGGCGATGCGGAAAATTTGATTGCTGAAATTCCCCTGTCCCGCATAAATGACGAATCCTTTTTCTTTTAATCGGGCGTGCAGATCGGCGTAGGTCACCCCG